>DYFL01000001.1 GCA_020725195.1 Hydrogenophilus sp. | reverse complement strand
CGCTGCGTTCCGTCCGCCTTGCTCTCGGGCCGCTCGCTACGGTTTCTTCACAAGCCCTGACGCCATACTCGCAAACGCAAAACGGGGGCTCACGCCCCCGTTTTTCATTCAGGGTTCAGGAAGCCGGCCTGACGCAGACCAGGCCGCCCGCGGCTCAGGCCGGGGTGGTGAAGTGGCCGTGCCGGGCGTCGGGCATCAGGGCCATGAAGTCCAGGGTCTTCAGGTGGATGAGCCGCTCGTGGTCGCCGGCCTCCAGGAAGAGGTCGGCCTGGGCCGACAGGCTGTCGTCCAGCACCGTCTCGACGCCGTAGGCCGGGCCGAGGGGCGGGATGGCGCCCGGGTCGCAGTCCTTGAAGATGTGGCTGATCTCGTCTTCGGTGGCCATCTTGAGCTTGCGCCCCACCGCCTGCTGCAGCCGCCTGAGTTCCAGGTGGTGGCTGGCCGGGAGCACCGCCATCATGTAGCCGCGGTCGTCCTCCAGCAGGACCCCCTTGGCCAGACGGCCGGCCTCGATCTCGGCCGCCTCGGCGGCCTTGAGGCTGGTGGGGGTGCGTGGGTGCAGGACGACCTCGTAGGGGACGTGGTGCGAGTCGAGGTACTGCTCTAGGGTCATTGCGCGTGCCATGGCTGTTCCTCCTGACCTGCTCGGAGCATGGTGAGACTCCAAGTCTAGTCCATCCGCCGGTACTCGCCGGCCGGAAGGGCCTCCCGCACAGGCCCTCCTCGCCGGATGCAAGGCCTGACGCGCACTCCGTAAACTATTGATTCTTCTGATGGCTTGGAGATCCGGCGCGCTCGCCGCAGCAGGCCCGTCCGGCATCTCTGGGCTGCCGGGCCGCAAGCGCGGCGGCGATCCGCTCCAGGGCCTCGGCGACGAGCGCGCGGGGCGCCCCGATGTTGAGGCGCATGAAGCCGCTGCCGCCGGTGCCGAAGACGGCACCGGGACTCAGGCCCACGCGCGCCTGCTCGATGAAGAAGGCCTTCAGCGCTGCGCCGCTCAAACCCAGCCCCCGGCAGTCCAGCCAGCCTCACGGGCGATGGGCAGCGTCAGCGGCAGGCGGGCGATCAGGCCGTCCACCGTCTCGCGCTTCCCGGGTTCGGCCCGGCCGATGGTTGTATGCTGGAGTGATCGCAACCGGTGCCGCCCCATGAAAACCATAGCCGCCCTCCTGCTCGCCCTCGCCTTCTGGTCCGCCGGCGCCCTCGCCGAGGTGGAGGTCATCGCCCTGCAGCACCGCACCGCCGAGGAGATCGTCCCCGCGCTGCAGCCCCACCTCGAGCAGGGCGGCAGGCTCAGCCACTTCGGCAACCGGCTCATCATCGACACCTCGCCCGCCAACCTGGCCAAGCTGAAGCGCATCCTCTCCGCCATCGACCGGCCCCTGCGCCAGTTGCTCATCCGGCTGCGCCTGGAGGACGCGGCGGAGCGGGACGGCGGCAAGGCCTGGGGTACGCGCGAGCTGCGCGAGGGCCGCGGCGTCCAGGAGGTGCGCGTGGTCGAGGGCGGCACCGCCTACATCCAGGCCGGCGTGTCCGTGCCGGTGGCCCTGCGCCAGGTGGTCGTCGGCCCCGCGGGGGCGGTGCTGAGCGAGTCCGTGGTCTACCGCGACCTCGGCAGCGGCTTCACCGCCCGGCCGACGCTTGCCGGCGACACCGTCACCCTGGAGATCGGCCCCCGGCAGGAGACCCCGCTGCGCGACCCGCGCGGCGCCGTGCAGGTGCAGCGGCTCTCCACCACCGTCAGCGGCCGGCTCGGCGAGTGGATTCCGCTGGGCGGCACGGACCTCGCCCTCGAGGCGGAAGGCGCCGTCACCTACTCCACCCGCGACCTGCGCCGGCAGGGCCGGCTGCTGCTCATGGTCGAGGAGGTGCGCTGAGGCCCCGCATCAAAGACTGGGCGTGCCCCCCGTGCCCAGCACCACGTCGAAGCGCGCCGCCAGCTCCGCCCGGCCGCCGCGCGCCGGGGCGAACTCGGCCAGCAGCAGGTGCCGGTGCTCGGCGGGGACGCGGCGGAACAGGAAGTCGCCGTCGTTGCGCGGCTCGCCCTGCACGTAGAGCTGGGTGGTGAAGCGCGGCTCGCCCGGCAGGTACACGGCCATGTGGATGTGGGGCGTGCGGCCCGGATAGGGCACCGGCCGGATGGTGCGGAAGCGGTAGCGCCCCCCGGCGTCCGTCACCGTATGGCCGAAGCCCTGGAAGTCGGCATCCAGCGGCCCGCCCCGGTCGTAGGGATGGTGGTAGCGGCCGTAGGCGTCGCACTGCCAGATCTCCACCCGCACGCCTTGGAGCGGCCGCCCGTCCAGGTCCAGGATGCGGCCGTCGAGGTCGGTGATGCGCCCCTTCGCCACGCCGGCCCGGCCGCGCACCCGCGTGAGGTCGTTGTCGTCGTCCAGCGGCGGCTCCAGGGGGTAGAACGGCCCCGCGGTCTGCGCCGGCGTGGGCAGGCGCGCGGCCCGCGCCGGCCCGGCCGCGAGCAGGCCGGCCAGGGCGAGGACGAGGTCTCGGCGCTTGGTGTCGGGGGGCATGGGCTTGCTCCTGCACTGTGGCATCCTGGTATAGAGCCCGGATGCCTTGGGGGAGTTTCCGGACGGGCATCCCGCGCCGCGGCGGGGGATAATCCCCCATCGCATCCGGAAAGCCGCCGCCATGACCGCCCACCCCCTGCCCGTCCTGTCCCTGCTGGAGACCCGCGTCCTCGGCGTGCTCTGCGAGAAGCAGCACACCGTGCCGGACACCTATCCGCTCACCCTCAACGCCCTGGTCGCAGGCTGCAGCCAGAAGACCAGCCGCCACCCCGTGATGGAGGTGACCGAGGCCGAGGTGCAGGCCGCCCTCGACAGCCTCAGGGGCCCGGCCCTGGTCATGGAGTCGAGCGGCGGGCGCGTGCCGCGCTACGCCCACAACATGGAGCGGGTCCTGCACCTGCCCGCCCAGGCCGTGGCCCTGCTCGCCGTGCTCATGCTGCGCGGCCCGCAGACCGCGGGCGAGCTGCGCATCAACTGCGAGCGCCTGCACCGCTTCGCCGACATCTCGGCGGTGGAGGGCTTCCTGGAGGAACTGGCCGAGCGCCCCGAGGGCGCCCTGGTGGTGGAGCTGCCGCGCCAGCCCGGCGCGCGCGAGAACCGCTGGGCGCACCTGCTTGCCGGCGCCCCCGCCGTCGAGGAGGCCGCGGCCGCCGCGCCGGCTGTGGCCACGCACGGCGCCGACGTCACCGTGGGCGAGATCGCCGCGCTCAAGGCCAACGTGGCGCGGCTGGAGGCGGAGGTGGACGGGCTCAAGGCCCTCGTGGCCAAGCTCTGCACGGAGCTGGGCTTCCACGCGGAGGCCTCGACCGCGCTGGCCAGGCTGAAGGAGTAGGGGGAGAGGATTCGGGCCGGATCGCCGGGGCTCACCTCAGCGAGCTGAACCGGGAGCGCGCGTCCGGCTCATGGTAATCCTCGAACTCCTCCGGCCTTTCCGGACCCCTTTCCGGGTTCCAGTAGATATCCCAGCCGCGCGCCTGCTCCTGCGCCACCTCCGGGTGCTCCTTCAGGTACTTGTCCATAAAGGCCGTGAATTCCGAAACGTAATGCCTGTCCAGCCTCCGTCCGCCCTTGAGCGCGGAAAACCGCATAGCCAACATCGCCCATCACCTCCATGACACCAGGACCGCGCCATGCCGGCGCACAGAACTTAGACCGGCCGCAGGCGCGGGGGTTTTCCCGGGCGGGCCTCCGGCCGCGCAGGCATTGGGATCGTTTATGGTCCCTCGGCCGCGGCGAACCATTCCCATGCCCGCCCGGCCTAATACGTCAGGGTCGCGGGCGACAACCGGGACCCAGGTCAGGGAGCCCGTCCACAGCCATGGCAGAGCAGATGGAGGATGACTATGTGTTACGAACTGTATTTCAGGAGCCGCAAGAACAAGGAAGCGCACAAGGTGGCGTCCGAACTCGACAAGGTCCGCACCCCCGTGCCTGCGGCGGCCGAGCCCCAAGCGGCTGCCCAGAAGAAACAACCGGAAAAGGCCGAGCGTGAACTCGAGACCCTCCCCGCCTGAGGCAGCGCTCATCTGAACAGGCAGGAAGGCCGGGGCAACCCGGCCTTCCTCGCCGGAGGCGAGGGCCGCGGCGAACAGCCGGCGGGCAGAGCGGATAGCCGGCCGTGTCGAGCACCGGGGGGACACGCGACAGGGCATGTCCGCGGGTGCGGCTTCTGGTTGTCGGCTCCGAAAAAAACCGCCGATCAGCCCGACATGGTCAGGGCGGATGCCTCACGCCGGCCCTGCGGCCGAGCCGCCCGGCGCGGATCCTGACAATACGGTCCGCGGCTTCGGCCCTGCCGCCCTGGCACGCAACTGCCCGCAGCCCCCCTCGACATCCTGCCCGGCCGATTGGCGCAGCTTGGCGAGCACGCCGCGCCGGTGCAGGGCGCGCGCCATCTCCGCGGCGCGCGCCCAGCCGGGGCGCCTGAATCCGAGCCCGGGGACGGTGTTGTAGGGGATCAGGTTCATGACGGCGTACCTGCCGGCGAGCAGCCGAATGATGCCTTCGACCTCCGCGTCGCCGTCGTTGACGCCTTCGAGCAGGGTCCACTGGTACTGGATGGGGTAGCCGGTGGCGCGGGCGTAGGCCTCGCCGAGCGCCACCAGCTCCTCCGGGTCGATGCGCGGGGCGCGGGGCAAGAGGCGCGCGCGCAGCCCGGCGTCCGTGCTGTGCAGCGACAGCGCGAGCGCGGGCTTGACGACGCCTTTTGGCAGCCGCTCGAAGACGCGCCGGTCGCCCACGGTGGAGAAGACCAGGTTCTTGTGGCCGATGCCGCCCTCGGCGCCCAAAAGCTCGACCGCCTCCAGCACGTTGTCGAGGTTGTGGGCGGGCTCGCCCATGCCCATGAAGACCACCTTCTTCACCGGCCGCCGGCCGCGGGCGAGCGCCACCTGGGCGACGATCTCGGCGGCGCCGAGCTGGCGCGCGAGGCCGTCCCGGCCGGTCATGCAGAAGACGCAGCCCACGGCGCAGCCGACCTGGGTGGACACGCACAGGCCGCCGCGCGGCAGCAGCACGCTCTCCACCGTCTGGCCGTCATTGAGCTCGACCAGGAGGCGCGCCGAGCCGTCCTCGCCGGGGTGCTCCGAGGCGATGCGGGCCAGCGCCGCGAGCTCGGCGGTGAGCGCGGGCAGCGCCTTGCGGACGGCGAGGGGCAGGAAGTCCTCGGCCGCGCGGCGGCGGGTGTCGAGCGAGCGCACCTGCACCCAGGCCCGGAGCACGCGGCTCTCGTGGCAGGGCTGGGCGCCCAGGTCGCGCAGGCGCTGGCGGAGGTGTTCGATACGCATAGGAGGGGGCGAATGTAGCACTGGCGCCCCCGGCCGGATAGCCGGCCGGGGTGGGCACCGGCAGGGCATGCGGACAGGGCATCGACGTGGGAGCCGCTCCCGCAGGCGCCGGCGATCCGGGCGGCCGGCGTCGGCTATGCTGGGTATAGGCCTGCAGCAAACCCCCGCCCCCAGCAGAAGGAAGCGAATGATGACCGATCACGTGACCCAAGTCGGCGCCCCGGACCCCGAGCTGAAGAGCTCGCCCATCTTCGACGAGCAGGAGGAGATCTCTCTGGACCTCGAACTGGAGACCGGCGCCTGCTATTTCAACAACGTGGCCTACCCCATCGGTCAGTTCGTCCTGAGCGGCAGCGAACTGCTGCACTGCGAGGAACGGGGCGTGTGGGTGCGCCGCGGGGAGATGCGGCCCGAGTAGCATCGGCGCCCAAGACCATGCCCTGTCTGCAGGTCTGCTCGGTACTGCCTACCCGGTCCCGCAGGGCAGCCCGCTGCCCGAGCGGACCAGGGCGGCGCACTGCTCCGCCGGCAGGGGGCGGCTGAAGTAGTAGCCCTGCATGTGGTCGCAGTCGTGCCGGCGCAGGTAATCGAGCTGCGCCTCGGTCTCCACCCCCTCGGCGATCACGTTGAGCCTGAGGCTGCGGGCGATGGCGATGATCGCCTGGACGAGGGAGGCGTCGTCCGGGTCGGAGGTGATGCCGCGCACGAAGGACTGGTCGATCTTGAGCGTGTCGATCGGGAAGCGCTTGAGGTAGCTCAGGGAGGAATAGCCGGTGCCGAAGTCGTCGATGGCCAGGGTGACCCCCAGCGCCTTCAGGGCCTCCAGCGCGGACAGGACCGACGTGTCGGCGCCGTCGACCAGGAGGCTCTCGGTGATCTCCAGCTCCAGGCAGCCGGCGGGCAGGCCGGTCTCCCCGAGCACCTCGGCCACCTGCCGGGCGATCTGGCCCTGCCTGAACTGGCGGGGCGAGAGGTTGACGGCCATGACCAGGGCGGGCAGTCCCTGATCCTGCCACGCCTTGGCCTGCGCGCAGGCCGTGCGCAGGACCCAGGCGCCGATGGGCACGATGAGGCCGGTCTCTTCCGCGACCGGGATGAACTCCGCCGGCGAGACCAGGCCCTTCTCCGGATGCCGCCAGCGCAGCAGGGCCTCCATGCCGACGATTGCGCCCGTCTTCAGGTCCAGGCGGGGCTGGTAGTGCAGCAGGAACTCCTCGCGCTCCAGGGCGTGGCGCAGGCCCGTTTCGATGGCCATGCGCTTCTCGGCGCGGGCGGTCAGCTCGGCGGAGTAGAACTGGAAATTGTTCCGCCCGAAGGCCTTGGCCTCGTGCAGGGCGGAGTCGGCGTTGCGGAAGATGTGCTGGATGTCGCCGTCGTCGAAGGGATAGAGCGTGATGCCGATGCTGAGGGTGATGTAGAGCTCGTTGCCGGCGATCCCGAAGGGCGCCTGGAAGGCGTCGAGGATCTTCTGGCCCACGACGATCAGGTCGTCGACGTTGGACAGCTTGGACAGGATGATGGCGAACTCGTCGCCGCCGAGGTGCGCGATGGTGTCGCCCTCGCCTGCGTCGGCATCGCTGGGCGCGTCCGCCAATCGCGCCACCGTGTCGCTCGCCCGCAGGCAGCCCTTCAGCCTCGCGCCCGCCGCCTGCAGCAGCAGGTTGCCCACCTCGTGCCCCAGGGTGTCGTTGATGTTCTTGAAGTGGTCCAGGTCCAGAAACATGATGCCGACCAGCCGCTCGTACCGCTGTGCGTCGGCGATGGCCTGGGCCAGGCGGTCGAGATACAGGGTGCGGTTGGGCAGCCCCGTCAGGCTGTCGAAATAGGCCAGGTGGTGCAGCTGCTGCTGCGCCTGGCGCTGCTCGGTCACGTCCTGCACCGTGCCGAGCATGACCAGGGGCTCGCCGTCGATGGCGCGCCGGACCTCGCCCTGCTCGTGGACATGGCGGATGCCACCGTCCGGCAGGACGATCCGGTGGTCGATCTCGTAGGCCTCCGAGCGCTTGAGCGCGCCCTCGACCTTCCGGATGACGAGATCCCGGTCGTCGGGGTGGATGGCCTGGAGCAAGGCCTCGTAGGTCGGCGTGAAGCTCTGGGGCGCCACGCCGAAGATGCGGTAGCTCTCGTCGCTCCAGCGCAGCTCGCCGCTCGCGACATCCCACTCCCAGCTGCCCAGCCGCGCGATGCGCTGTGCCTGGGACAGGCTGGCCTCGCTGCGCTGCAGTTCCATGAGCGCGCGCTTGCGCTCCGTGATGTCGCGATCGACGCCGCGGTAGCCGTGCAGCGTGCCATCCTCGCCGAGGATGGGCATGCCGCTGCTCTCGATCACCACGGTCCGCCCGTCGCGGTGCAGGTTGCGGTTCTCCAGCCCGGCGAACTGCCGGCGCTCGGAGGCGATGGCGGCGAATTCGCGCGAGATGCGCTCGGCCTCGTCGGGCGGCATCAGGTCGAAGGGGGTCTTGCCGAGGACCTCCTCCGGGGCGTAGCCCAGCAGATCCCTGACCCTGGGGCTGGCGTAGACATAGCGCCCCCCGGCGTCGATCTCCCAGATCCAGTCGCTGGTGCTCTCGACCAGGGAGCGGAAGCGCTCCTCGCTCTTCATCAAGGCCGCATGGGAGGATTCGAGGCGCCTTTCCACCCGCCCGGTCAGGAAGAAGAAAAAACCCATCAGGACACCGCCGACGCCCAGGCCCAGGCCGGCGAAAGACAGCGTCTCGGCACGCCCTTCGGCCACGCGCCCGGAGATGTCCCGCACCAGCAGCATGTGGCCAACCTCCCGGTCGCCCGCATCGATCAGGGGCAAGGAGAGGGACTGGACGATCCGGTCTTCGTAGGCCAGCCGGCCGATCCCGTGCGCATGCGCGGGGTCGCGCGCGAGCAGTTCCCGGATCGGTGCGCTCACGCCCCGCCCCGTCTGGAAGACCAGCACGGAGTCGGCCAGCAGTTCCCACTGCCCGCTGCGGTCCAGCAGTCGCATCCCCTCCAGCCATTCCCTCCGTGAGAGGTGGCGCTTGTCGATGGTGACGTAGAGATCGACGCCCGCCGCGGTCCGCACCTGCTGGAGCAGATGCTCGATCTCCTCGCCCAGCTCCAGGTAGCCGATCAGGCGATTCCCTTCGTACCAGGGAAACACGACCCGCAGGACGAAGGCGCCCAGCGGCCCCAGTTCCAGGCCGGATGCGGGCTTGCCGGTCGCCTCGGCGCGCCGGGCCGTATGCCGCTCGATCCGGTCGCCGGAGCGGCCCGGCTGGTGCACGCGCAGGAGGTTGACCCGGTCGGGGCCGTGGAAATAGAAGTGGGTGATGCCGTAGGCCTGGCGCAGCTGCTCGAACAGGGGGCCGCTGAGCCGCAGCAGGGCATCACGGTCCTGCGCCCGCATGGCGTCGCGCAGGGCCGGGTCCCTCGCCAGGAGTTCCAGGGCGGCGGAGAGTTTGCCCGTATCGGCCTCGATCGCGGCGGTGTAGATGCGCTGGGCGGAGGAGAATGCCTTGCTCGCATACTCATCGGTGTAACGCATTTCCTGGCTGGAAAATCTGTAGGTGAAGGCCGCGATGAGCAGCGCCAGGGAGAGCGCCAAGGGCAGCAGGATGGCCAGCCTGAGGCCCATGTGCGCGAAAACAAGTGTCTTCATTTTTGGTTTTTATTCTCCAATCGGACGGGCACACCCGCCTTTTTCCCTGCCTGCTTGATTTGCGTCAAGCACGCCCTCTATCCAAAGCAATAGATTCCGATCTGCGATTCTGCATAATGGGCGATGGTAATCCAGCGGGACTCAAGGAGTAAGGGCATGGCCGCAGCACCGAAGAATTTCCTGGACGAGGCCGTGACCGCCCACGGCAAATGGAAAATGCGCCTGCGCAATTTCGCCGCGGGCGGCGAGGCGATCGATCCGGAGGACGCCTCGAAGGACTGCCTCTGCGCGCTGGGCAAGTGGATCCACGGCGAGGGCGCGAAACATGCCGCCCAGGAAGGCTTCACGCACCTGAAATCGGAGCACGCCAACTTCCACCGCTGCGCCGGCGCGGTCGCCAGGAAGATCGCAGACGGCCGCAAGAAAGAGGCCGACACCCTGCTCGATGACGAGGGCTCGGACTTCAATGCCGCCTCCCGCCGCACCATCGCCGCGATCAAGCAGTTCAAGGAGGCGCTGGGCCAATCGCACAAGGGCCTGGCGAACAAGAGCATCGGGGCCAAGCTCGCCTATCTGCTGGCCTTCCCCATGCTGGGCCTGGCGATCTACGCCGCCGGGGTGGCCATGGCGCACCTCGAACAGTGGCAGCGCTATTCCAGCCTCGGCCAGACCATGGACGTGTCGGTCAGGGTCGGCAACCTGGTGCACCGACTGCAGGTCGAACGGGGGCTGAGCAGCGGCTACACGCAGTCGCAGGGCGGGCGCTTCGGCGAGGAGCTGAAGGCCGCGCGGGGCGAGAGCGACAAGGAAGGATCGGCCCTGCGGCGTGCCTACGCCGAGGCCAGGGACGAGATGCCGGAGACGGTCCGCCAGCCGCTGGACACGGCACTGCAAGGGCTGGACCGGCTCGCCGGCCACCGGGACAAGGTCAGCCAGCTCGGGCTGGACGCCCCCGCCGCCACGGCGGCCTACACGAAGCTGATCGGGCAGCTGCTCGATGCGGTGCCGCCCATTGCAGGCCAGAGCAGCGACGGGGACATCGCCCTGGCGGTCTCCGCCTACAACTCGCTGATCCTGGGCAAGGAGAACGCCGGCCAGGAACGGGCGCTGCTGACGGGCGTGCTGACTGCCGGGCGGTTCGAGGCCGCGCCCTACCGGAAGTGGGGCGATCTGCTCGCCAGGCAGGAGACCTACTTCCGGCAATTCGAGGCCTACGCCGCGCCGGAGGTCAGAGACTTCTACAGGGAGAAGACGCAAGCGCCGGCCTTCGCCGATGTGGATGCGCTGCGCAAGGCGGCCGCGGGCGAGCCGCCCTTGCCCGATGCCGGCGCCTGGTTCAAGACCTCGACGGCCCGGATCGAACTGCTGCACGACGCGGAAGACTTCGCCGCCTCCCGCATCAAGGCCCGAAGTGACGCGCTGATCGCCGAGGCGAGGACCGCGCTCCTCCTCCACGCCGCGTTCGGCCTGGCCGCCCTGCTGCTGACGGCGGGCTTCGGCTTCTGGGTCATGACCCACATCCGGAAGACGCTGAAGGAGATGTCCGGCACCATCCAGGAGATCGAAAGGACGGGCGACTTCGGCCTGCGCATCCCCACGTCGACCAACGACGAGGTCGGGCAGGCGGCCCAGGCGTTCAACAACCTCATGGACTCCTTCCAGTCCGTCGAGGCGGAGATCACCTACGCCTCCCGCCAGGTCGTCTCCAGCGCCGAAGCGATGAGCCGCGCACTCGGACAACTGCAGGAGAGCTCCCAGAACCAGTCGGAGGCGGCCGCGTCGGTCGCCGCGGCGGTCGAACAGATGACCGTGAGCATCGGCATGGTGGCGGACAACGCCTCGGAGACGGAAAGGCTCTCCGGGAAGGCCAGGGAGGAATCCGCCGCCGGCGAGAAGGTGGTGCAGCGCGCCGCCGAGGAGATGGCGCAGATCGCCGCGAGCGTGGACGGCTCGGCGCAGCACATCCAGGCCCTGGCGGAGCACTCCGGCCAGGTCAACAGCATCGTCGACGTCATCAAGGACATCGCCGAGCAGACCAACCTGCTCGCGCTCAATGCCGCCATCGAGGCCGCCCGCGCCGGCGAGCAGGGCCGCGGCTTCGCCGTGGTCGCAGACGAAGTGCGCAAGCTCGCGGAACGGACCACCGGCGCCACCTCCGAGATCGGCACCCTCCTCGGGCAGATGCAGAGGGAAACCGACATCGCCGTCTCCAGCATGGCGCTGTCCAAGGAACAGGCCGGCAAGGGGCGCACCCTGGCGCGGGAGGTGGGCGAGGCCCTGTCCGCGATCAGCGGCAACGTCCGTCAGATGGGCGAGCGGATCGCGGAGATCGCCTACGCCGCCCGCGAGCAGAGCAGCGCCACCCAGCAGATCGCCGGCAGCGTGGAGCATATCGCCCAGATGGTGGAAAAGAGCCACGGCACGGTGAGCGGCATCAAAGATACCTCGGTGGAGCTCAAGCGCCTGTCCGACGGCCTGCAACGGGCGGCGGCGCACTTCAAGGCGTAGCGGCGCAGCCCCCCGCGGGGCATCTCCGAGACGGCGGCCGCAGGCCGCCGGCGCATGGCCCGACCCTCCCTCTGCAACCCCGGCCTGCCCGTGCAGGCCGGCATTTCCGCCTGGCATCCCGGCGCGCGCTTGCTAAGGTCATAAAGGGCCGCGGCCCCGAACCACCCATACCGACACGACCCGGGCACACCGGCCGGGCCTCCGCCGACCTGAACCCGACCGAATCCAGGGCGGCGGATTGAACGACAGCGCCCTGCCCTCGACGCCGCATCGGCCATCCCCGCCGGGACCGGGCCGGCACCTGCGCCATCCCTGCCGTGTGGCAGGCGAGCGCCCGCGTTCGAGCGTCGGCCGACATTAAACAAGCAAGGAGGATCACCATGCCCACGCAGACCTACCAGGCGCGCACCTTCGACGCCCGCCCCGACCGCATCGACCTGCGCGACCGGCTCTACCAGCCCAAGCTCGTCTCGCTGCCGCCGCGCTACCCGCACATCGAGAGCATCGACCAGTACCTGCCGGCCTATGCCGGGAGCCTGGTGCTGGACCAGGGCGAGGAAGGCGCCTGCACGGGCTTCGGGCTCGCGGCGGTGATCAACTTCCTGCTCTGGAAGGGCAACGGCTACCAGGTGAAGGGCCTGAAGACGGTGAGCCCGCGCATGCTCTACCACATGGCGCGGATGTACGACGAATGGCCGGGCGAGGACTACGAGGGCTCGAGCTGCCGGGGCGCCGTGAAGGGCTGGCACCGCCACGGCGTGTGCACGGACCAGACCTGGCCCTACCGCGACAGGAAGGGCCGGATCGCCTTCGTGGCGCCCAAGGACGACTGGGCGCAGGACGCCGCGAGCCGCCCCCTGGGCGCCTACTACCGCATCGAGAAGGACAGCATCAGCGACCTGCAGTCCGCCATCGTCGAGGTGGGCGCGGTCTACGCCTCGGCCAACGTGCACAAGGGCTGGTTCATGAAGAAGACCAGGGCCCCGGCGCTCATCCCCCGCCACGCGAAGCCCCTCGGCGGCCACGCCTTCGCCCTGGTCGGCTACACCGAGGACGGCTTCATCGTGCAGAACTCCTGGGGGCCGGACTGGGGCTACCACGGCTTCGCCATCCTCGGCTACGAGGACTGGGTCGCCAACGGCACCGACGCCTGGGTCGCGGTCATGGGCGCGCCCATGCGCCGGGCGGCCGCCCCCGCCGCCTTCAGCAGCCGGCCGCTGCAGGAGTCGGCCGCACCGGCGGGCAAGGCCCCCGGCAGCGGCTACGGCTACCGCAACGAGGAGGTCCGACCGCTCGCCGAGGGCGAGGCCTACCTGCACACCCTGGTGCTGGGCAACAACGGCCTGCCCATCAACCGCATCGTCAGCGCCGAGAACGCGCCCAAGGCCGTCGAGCAGGTCTGCGTGAATCGGCCCCTGGACTGGTTCGGCGCGCAGCCTGCGGCCGAGCCGCGCAGGCTCGCGCTCTACGTCCACGGCGGCTTGAACAGCGAGGCCGATTCGCTCACCCGCATCCGCATGATGGCACCCTACTTCAGGGAAAACGGCATCTACCCCCTGTTCCTGACCTGGAAGACGGGCGCCATGGAGAGCATAGGCGGCATCCTCGAGGACTCGGTGCGCGAGATCTTCCGCGGCCGGCCCGAGATGCGCGACGAGGGCGTGGCCGACCGGATCCGGGAGGCCCTGGCCGAGGCGCGCGACCGCTCCATCGAGGTGGCCTGCGAGGGCCTGCTGGTCAAGCCCATGTGGTCCGAGATGAAGCAGAACGCCGCGGCCGCCGCCGAGGCCGGCGCCGGCCTGCAGCTCCTGGCGGGGCACCTGCTGGCGCTGAAGAAGAAGATCCCCGACCTGCAGATCCACCTCGCGGGCCACTCCGCCGGCTCCATCGTGCTCGGCCACCTCCTCTCGCTGCTCGACAAGCGCCTGGCGGCCGCGAGCCTCACCCTGTTCGCCCCCGCCTGCAGCGTCGGCTTCGCCAACCGGCACTACGGCGCCGCCCTCCGGGCCGGCAAGCTCGGCGCAGGCAGCGTGCACGTGGACATCATGGACGACGAGCGCGAGCGCGCCGACACCGTCGGCCCCTACGGCAAGTCCCTGCTCTACCTGGTGAGCCGCGCCCTGGAGAGCCGGCACAAGACGCCCCTGCTGGGCATGGAATGGGCCTGGAAGGCCGCGCCCGAAGGCCAGTGGTCGAGGGCGCCTGACGTTGACGCGACCCTGGCGGAGTGGTCGGGGCTGGCCGCAGGCATGACGCTCGAGCTGCACGGCAGGCGGCGCGAATACGTCTCCACCGGCGCCGGCCGCATCCGCCTCGCCCACGGCTCCTTCGACAACGACGTCGAGGTCGTCGCCGCCATGCTCGCGCGCATGCGCGGCGCCCCGCTCGCCGCCAAGGTGGAGAACCTGGCCTACTGAGGGCGGCGGGTTTTGTGCAACGGCTGGGGAAGACATCATGCTCACCGAACTGCAGATCAAGGCCGCCCAGGCCATCGTCAACGTCTTCGAGACCGGCAGGGCCCGGGGCGAATACGGCCAGGTCACCCTGCTCGCGGGCGACTCGGGCCACCTCACCTACGGCCGCTCCCAGACCACCCTGGCGAGCGGCAACCTCTACCTGCTGGTGAAGGCCTATTGCGCCCAGGCGGGCGCCGGATACGCCGACGAGCTGGAGGGCTACCTGGAGCGCCTCGCCGATTGCGACCCGGGCCTGGACCACAACATGCGCTTCCGGCGGCTGCTGCAGGACGCGGGCGGCGACCCGGTGATGCAGGCGGTGCAGGACGGCTTCTTCGACCGGGTCTACTGGGCCCCCGCAACGCAGGCGGCAGGCGCCCTGGGCATCGACCTCGCCCTGGGCGTGGGCGTGGTCTACGACAGCTTCATCCACGGCTCCTGGCGGCGCATGCGCGACCGGACCCTCGAGCTGCACGGCGGCGTGGCGGGCCTGGGCGCCCGGGCCTGGGTGGAGCGCTACGTCGCGCTGCGGCGCGACTGGCTGGCGAACCACGCCAACCGCCTGCTCCACCGCACCGTCTACCGCATGGACAGCCTGCGCGGCCTCATCGCGGAAGGCCGCTGGGACCTGGCCCTGCCCTTCAGCGTCCGCGGCGTCGTCATCGACGAGTGGGGGCTCTCGGGGGGGCCGGGGCCGCGGGCCGATTCCGGCGAGGAGCCGCGGCTGCTGCGCCTCCGGGCCCCCTATCTGGAAGGCGACGACGTGCGCGCCCTGCAGGCGGCCCTGAAGGCGGCGGGTTTCAAGATCGAGGCGGACGGGGTCTACGGCCCGGCCACGGAGGCCGCGGTGCGGACGCTGCAAGGCCGCAAGGGGCTGTCGGCGGACGGCATCGTGGGCCAGGCGACGCGGGCGGCCCTGGGGCTGTGGGATACCGCGTGAGGCCAAGCGCCCTTGGTTCGGGCGGCCGACACTTCAGCCTTGATCCGGGCTTCGGGTAGAATTCCTCCCCTCAAACCCAGTCTGGAAGCCCCCACTGCCGGGGTGGTTGCCGCGTGATGCCAGGGCGACCCGACTTGCCCGGCCGCGATGCGATGCCATGCAAATCACCGTCAGCGAACTGATCGTCCGCTTCCTCGAGCGCCTGGGCGTCGAATCCATCTTCGGCATGCCGGGCGCGCACATCCTGCCCGTCTACGACGCGCTCTACGATTCGCGCATCCGCACCGTGCTGGCCAAGCACGAGCAGGGGGCGGCCTTCATGGCCGGGGGCCATGCCCGCGCCTCGGGGCGGGTCGGCGCCTGCATCGCCACCGCCGGCCCGGGCGCGACCAACCTGGTCACCGGCATCGCCAACGCCTATGCCGACCGGCTGCCGGTACTGGCGATCACCGGCGAGGCGCCCACCTACATCTTCGGCAAGGGCGGGCTGCAGGAGAGCTCCGGCGAGGGCGGCAGCATCGACCAGACGGCCCTGTTCAGGGCCATCACCCGCTACCACAGGATCGTCGAACGCACCGACTACCTGGAGAACGTGCTCAACCAGGCGGCCCACGCCCTGCTCGCCGACCAGCCCGGCCCCGTGCTGCTCTCCTTCCCCTTCAACGTGCAGAAGGAGGGGGTGGACGCCGGCATCCTGGAGCGCATCCCCACCGCCCGCCACGTGCGCCGGCAGGGCGACTGCGCCCAGCCCGCCCAGACATTGGCGCAGATGCTCTGCGCGGCGAAGGACCCGGTCATCGTCGCCGGCTACGGCTGCATCCGCGCCGGCGCCCAGGCGGAGGTGGCGCAGCTCTCCGCGCTGCTCGCCGTGCCCGTCGCCACCAGCCTCAAGGCCAAGGGCGTGGTGGGCGAGGCCTCGCCGATGGCGCTCGGCAGCCTGGGGGTGACCTCCAGCGGCCACGCCTACAAGTACATCGTCGACCACGCCGACCTCGTCGTCTTCCTCGGCGCGGGCTTCAACGAGCGCACCAGCTACCTCTGGGACCCGGCCCTGCTCGCGGGGAAGAGGATCGTCCAGGTGGACCACGACCCCGCGCAGCTGGAGAAGGTCTTCCGCGCGGACCTCGCGATCCAGGGCGACATCAAGGAGGTGCTCGGCAGCGTGCTCGCGCGCCTCAAAGGACACGGCGGCGACGCCATCGTCTGCGACCGGCTGCGTGCGCGCATCGCCGAGTCGAGGGCGGTGGTCGCCAGCGACTACGCGGTGTTCCAGGAGGGCTTCGCCCTGGTGCAGCACTTCTTCCGCGCGCTCGAGCGGCACTTTCCGCAGGATGCGGTCGTCTTCGACGACAACATCATCTTCGCGCAGAACTTCTACAACGTATCGAACGGCTGCCGCTACCACCCCAACTCCGGCATCTCCTCCCTGGGCCACGCCATCCCCGCGGCCATCGGCGCGCGCTTTCACGAGGCCAGGCCCACCTTCGCCATCCTCGGCGACGGCGGCTTCCAGATGTGCGGCATGGAGCTCATGACCGCGGTGAACTACCGGCTGCCGCTCAACGTGGTGGTGTTCAACAACGCCACCATGGGCCTCATCCGCAAGAACCAGCACCAGCAGTACGCGCAGCGCTTCATCGACTGCGACTTCGTCAATCCGGACTTCGCCCTGCTCGCCCGCGCCTTCGGCATCCGCCACAAGCGCGTGGAGCGGCCGGAGGACGTGGACGAGCTCTTCGCCCACTTTGATCTCACCGACGCGATCAACCTGATCGAGATCGTCATCGACAAGAACCTGTTCCCGAATTACTCGTCGCGGCGGTAGGGGTGGGAAGTAGAAAGTGGGAAGTGGGAAGTGGGAAACGGGACGAGCCCCCGTGCGCTCAACTCGCCTCTGCCCACTCCCCACTCCCCACTCCCCACTCCCTAATTTCCCTTCCCCACGACTTCGTCATCGTCATCCCCGTCGCCGACCGCCCGCAGCACCTTGCAGACTGCCTGGCGAGCCTCGCCGAGCTCATGCGGCGCCATCCCTACGGCGGCCGGGTCTCGGTGCTGATCGCCGACGACAGCCGCGAGCCGGGGAACATCGACCGGCACCGCGCCCTCGCCGAGGTCCACACCCGCGAAGGGCTGCAGACTCATCACCTGGACCAGGCGGAACAGCGCGCCCTGGTCGAGGCCCTGCCGCCGGAACTGCGGGCGCGGCTCGCCGGCGTGATCGGCGACACGCAGACCTTCCACCACAAGGGCGCCTCCCTCACCCGCAACATCGCCTACCTGTGGCTCCGCCGCCTGCAGCAGGACGGCAGGCGGCGCCTCTTCTGGTTCATCGACAGCGACCAGGAGTTCCGGGTCAACGTCGAGGCGGCCGAGGGCGAGACCCAGCCCTACGCCATCGACTACCTCCGGGCGCTGGACCGCATCTTCCGCGAAACGCCCACCCGCATCCTCACCGGCAAGGTGGTCGGCGACCCGCCGGTCTCCCCCGCGGTGATGGCCGGCCACTTCCTCGACGACGTGCTCGCCTTCCTCATCGACCTGGCGGCGCTCGCGCCCCAGGCCGCCTGCACCTTCCACGGCGCGGCGCGCCACGCGGGCGACGCCGCCTACCACGACATGGCCGAGCTCTTCGGCTTCAAGCCGGCCGCCGACGCCTGGCGGCTGCGCTGCCCCCTCGCCGGCGCGCACGACCACGCCGCCTGCCTCGCCGGCTTCGCCGCGCGGCTCTCGCGCTTCTTCGACGGCGAACACCCCACGCGCCGCGGCTACTACCGGCCCGCCGACCTGCTCGTGAGCGTGCAGCCGGCCCGCACCGTCTACACCGGCAACTACGTCCTCGACGCGCAGGGGCTCGACCACTTCATCCCCTTCGCGGCGCTGAAACTGCGCATGGCCGGGCCGACCCTGGGGCGCATCATCCGGGCGGAGCTGGGGGCGGCCTTCGTCTCGGCCAACCTGCCCATGCTGCACAAGCGCACCGTGGAGGCGATCGGCCGGTCCGAGTTCAGGCCCGGCATCGAGCGGGCGAGCCATCGGGTCGACCTGTCCGCAGAATTCGAGCGCCAGTACTTCGGCGACGTCATGCTCTTCGCCATGGAGCGGCTCACCGAACAGGGCTACCCCGGCGCCGGGCTGAGCGAGCCGGTGATCGCCCGGGCGGTCGAGGAGACCGAGGCCCGCATCCACGGGAAATACCTGGCCAAGCACGCGGAGATCGCGCGGAAGATCGAGCGGCTCGACGCCCTGTTCGCCGACACCGGCCGCTGGTGGCACGCGGACCCGAGCCTCGCCGAGGCGCGCGGGCACTTCCGCCGCTTCATCGACAACCTGCGGCGCAACTTCGGCGACGCGGCCCGCGCCTGGCAGCGCGTCGACGCGGACGGGCACCGTCGGCAACGCAAGGCCGAGATCATCGAGGCCATGGGCCGGTATCCCGACGAGCGCGAGGCCTGGCGGCAGGCGATGCAGTGGCGAGGATCGAGTGCCGAGTGCTGAGCAAAAAAACGCGAAGCACCCCATCGGCCCAGCACCCAGCACTCAGCACCCAGCACTCACAACCCGACACCCGACGACATGAACGTTTTCATCCTGAACACCGGCCGCTGCGGCTCCACCACCTTCATCCACGCCTGCCGCCACATCGGCAACTACAGCGCCGGCCACGAGTCGCGCGCCCGCATGATCGGCGCGGCGCGGCTCGCCTACCCCGAGCGCCACATCGAGGCCGACAACCGGCTCGCCTGGTGCCTCGGGCGGCTGGACGCGGCCTATGGCGACCGCGCCTACTACGTCCACCTCAGCCGCGAGCGCGAGAAGGTCGCCGCGAGCTTCGCCCGGCGCAGGGAGTTCGGCATCATGAAGGCCTACCGCGAGGGCATCCTGCTCGAAGGCGAGCCGGGCCAGTCCGCGCACGCCCTCGCCCTCGACTACCTCGACACCGTCGAGGCCAACATCGCGCTCTTCCTCAAGGACAAGAAAAACCGGATGGACTTCCGCCTGGAGCACGCCAAGGAGGACTTCAGGGCCTTCTGGCACTGGATCGGCGCCGAGGGCGACCTGGACCGGGCGCTCGCGGAGTGGGACCACCGCTACAACGCCTCGGCGGATTGACCGCGCCGGATGGCATCGGCCGCCCCAGGGCCTTCGGCCGCCCATCTATAACGGAAGGGCGGCACCGAATACCGTCAGCGCGGTGCGTAGCGGCGTGGCGGTCCATGCCCCCCTCGCAGCCCGCGACCGTCTCGGCCTCGCTACGCTCGCGCTGACGCGCAAGGGGCTGCCGAGCCGCCCCTGAATTGAACCTCGAATCCGCAGACGACGCCGTTGAACGCAGACGAAACCCTTCGGGATCCAGTCGTGGCCGTGCGACATCGATCCCCCTTCGGGGTGACGCGGCGGATGCACACAGGGCAGGAATCCGTGTGCGTCTGTGGATGACTGCTTTTTTGGGATGAACCCGACCGCGAGCGCATGTGCGGCACCGCGCCGCCGCCCCTAAAAGGATGCCGATGCCCCCCCAGCAGAGGAGATGGTTGATCCGCGCGGCCGTCCTGCTGCTTGCCGGCGTGGCCGCCGTGCTCGCCTGGCAGCGCTTCAGCGCGAGGGAGGAGGACACCGGCCTGGCCAGCGGCAACGGGCGCATCGAGGCGGTCGAGATCGATGTGGCCGCGCGCACGGCCGGCCGGGTGAAGGAGCTCCGGGTGCGCGAGGGCGACTTCGTCACCGCCGGGCAGGTGCTGGCCCTGATGGACACCGAGACGTTCGAGGCCCAGCGCCGGCAGGCCGAGGCGCAGCTGCGGGAGGTGCAGAGCGCGGTCGCCACGGCGCAGAGCCAGCGCGCGCAGCGCGTGAGCGACAAGGCGGCGGCGCAGGCCTTGGTGGCGCAGCGCGAGGTGGAGCTCAGGGCGGCCGGGACCCGCCTCGCCCGCTCGACGGCGCTCGCCGACAGGGGCTTCATCTCCCCGCAGGCGGTGGACGACGTGCGCGCCGAGGTGGACAGCGCCCGGGCGGCCGTCGTCGCCGCGCGTGCGCAGGTCGCCGCCGCGGACGCGGCGATCGCCAGCGCCCGCGCCCAGGTGGCCGGGGCGCAATCCGGCGCGGCCGCCGCCCGGGCCAACATCGAGCGCATCCAGGCCGACATCGACGACGCGGCGCTGAAGGCACCGCGCGACGGCCGGGTGCAGTACATCGTGGCGAGGCCCGGCGAGGTGGTCGCCGCCGGCGGCCGGGTGCTGAACCTGGTGGACCTCGCCGACGTCTACATGACCTTCTTCCTGCCGACCGCCGCGGCGGGGCGCGTGGCGCTCGGGGCCGAGGTGCGCATCGTGCTCGACGCCGCGCCGCAGTACGTGATCCCGGCGAGCGTGTCCTTCGTCGCCGACGTGGCGCAGTTCACGCCCAAGACGGTGGAGACGGCGGTCGAGCGCGAGAAGCTGATGTTCCGCGTGCGCGCGCAGCTGCCGCCCGAGCTGCTCATGAAGCACATCCTCAGGGTGAAGACGGGCCTGCCGGGGGTCGCCTATGTCCGGCTCGATCCCGCGGCGCCCTGGCCCGCGCACCTCCAGGCGAAGCTGCCGCAATGAGCCCGGGCGACGGCGCGGCCTTCCCGCCGGATGCAGCCCCGGTGGCGCGCCTGCGGGAGGTGGGCCTGCGCTACGGCAAGGTGCGCGCACTCGACGGGGTCGCGCTCGAACTGCCCGCCGGCCGCATGGTGGGCGTGATCGGCCCGGACGGGGTGGGCAAGTCCAGCCTGTTCGCCCTCATCGCCGGTGCCCGCGCGATCCAGGGCGGGCGCATCGAGGTGCTCGGCGGCGACATGGCCGACGCGCGCCATCGCGGCGAGGTCTGCCCGCGCATCGCCTACATGCCGCAGGGGCTGGGCAGGAACCTCTATCCCACGCTCTCGGTGTTCGAGAACGTGGACTTCTTCGGCCGCCTCTTCGGCCACGCCCGCGCCGAGCGCGAGCGGCGCATCGCCGAGCTGCTCGCCGCCACCGGGCTCGCGCCCTTCGCCGAGCGCCCGGCCGGCAAGCTCTCGGGCGGCATGAAGCAGAAGCTGGGCCTGTGCTGCGCCCTGATCCACGACCCGGACCTGCTGATCCTCGACGAGCCCACCACCGGCGTCGACCCCCTGTCGCGGCGGCAGTTCTGGGAGCTCATCGCGCGCATCCGCGCCGCCCGCCCCGGCATGAGCGTGCTGGTGGCCACCGCCTACATGGAGGAGGCCGCGCGCTTCGACTGGCTCGTCGCCATGGACGACGGACGCGTGCTCGCCACCGGCACCCCGGCCGATCTGCTCGCCCGCACCGAAACCCGCACCCTGGAGGCGGCCTTCATCGCGCTCCTGCCCGAGGCGCAGCGGGCGGGCTACCGGCCGGTGGCGATCCGGCCCCGCGAGGCGGGCGGGGAGGCGCAGATCGCCATCGAGGCGCGCGACCTCACCATGCGCTTCGGCGACTTCACCGCGGTGGACCGCGTCGGCTTCCAGATTCGCAGGGGCGAGATCTTCGGCTTCGTCGGCTCCAACGGCTGCGGCAAGACCACCACCATGAAGATGCTCACCGGCCTGCTGCCGCCCAGCGAAGGCCAGGCCTGGCTCTTCGGCCATGCGCTCGACCCGCACGACCTCGACACCCGCCGGCGCGTCGGCTACA
Organism: Hydrogenophilus sp.; assembly: GCA_020725195.1. Taxonomy (GTDB): domain Bacteria; phylum Pseudomonadota; class Gammaproteobacteria; order Burkholderiales; family Thiobacillaceae; genus DYFL01. The sequence continues at coordinate 102,759 of DYFL01000001.1, read as the reverse complement.
TGACCCAGTCCTTCTCCCTCTACGGCGAACTCACCGTGCGCCAGAACCTGGTGCTGCACGCGCGGCTCTTCGGCATGCCGCCGGCGCGCATCGGGGCGCGCGTGCAGGAGATGGCGGAGCGCTTCGATCTCGCGGACATCATGGACGGCCTGCCCGACGCGCTGCCGCTCGGCGACCGCCAGCGCCTGTCGCTGGCGGTGGCCATGATCCACGACCCGGAGATGCTGATCCTCGACGAGCCGACCTCGGGCGTCGACCCGGTGGCGCGCGACGCCTTCTGGAACGCGCTGATCGAGCTGGCGCGCGAGGACGACGTCACCCTCTTCATCTCCACCCACTTCATGAACGAGGCGGAGCGCTGCGACCGCGTCGCGCTGATGCACGCGGGCAAGGTGCTGGCGAGCGACACGCCGGCCGCCATCATCGCGGCGCGCGGCGCGACGAGCCTGGAAGAGGCATTCATCAGCCACCTGGAGACGGCGGCCGGCGGCCAGGCGACCGTCCCCGCCGCGGCCGGGCAGGCACCGGCGGCGGACGCGCAGGGCGAGGCCGCCGCGGAGAATCGCAGCGGCTTCAGCCTGCGCCGCCTGTACAGCTGCACCCGGCGCGAGGCGCTGGAGCTGCTGCGCGACCCCATCCGCCTCACCATGGCGGCGCTGGGCAGCGCGCTGCTGATGCTGGTGCTGGGCTACGGCATCAGCATGGACGTCGAAGACCTCGGCTTCGCCGTGCTCGACCACGACCGGACCGGCGTCAGCCGCGACTACACCCTCAACCTCGCCGGCTCGCGCTACTTCGAGGAGCATCCGCCGCTCGCGGGCCATGCGGACATGGACCGGCGCATGCGCGCCGGCGAGATCAGCCTCGCGCTCGAGATCCCGCCCGGCTTCGCCCGCGACCTGGCGCGCGGTCGTGCGATCGAGATCGGCGCCTGGATCGACGGCGCCATGCCGCAGCGCGCCGAGACGGTGCGCGGCTATGTGCAGGGCATGCACCAGCACTGGCTCGCCGCCAGGGCGCGCGAGGTCCGCGGCGCGGCGGCCGCTGCGGTCCCGGCCACGATCGAGACGCGCTTCCGCTACAACCCGGACGTGAGCAGCCTGCCGGCGATGGTGCCGGCGGTCATCCCGCTGCTGCTGATCCTGATCCCGGCCATCCTCGCCGCGCTCGCGGTGGTGCGCGAGAAGGAGCTCGGCTCCATCGTCAACCTCTACGTCACCCCGGTGACCCGGCTGGAATTCCTGGTCGGCAAGCAGATCCCCTACATCGTGCTGGCGATGCTGAGCTTCCTGCTGCTCACGGCGCTGGCCGTGTTCGTCTTCGGCGTGCCGCTCACCGGCAGCTTCGCCGCGCTGGCGGCCGCGGCGCTGATCTACGTGAGCGCCGCCACCGCCTTCGGCCTGCTGGTGTCGACCTTCGTGAGGAGCCAGATCGCGGCGCTGTTCGGCACGGCGCTGCTGACCATGCTGCCGGCGGTGACCCTCTCCGGCCTCATCAACCCGGTCACCTCGCTGGAGGGCGGCGGGCGCGTCGTCGGCGAGATCTACCCCACCACCCACTTCATCACCATCGCCCGCGGCACCTTCTCCAAGGGGCTCGGCTTCGCGGACCTGCAGGACGCCTTCATCCCCCTGCTCGTGGCGGTGCCGGTGCTCGTCGCCGGCGCTGCGGTGCTGCTGCGCAAACAGGAGCGCTGAGCGTGCTGCGGAACATCTTCCACCTCGGCATCAAGGAACTGCGCAGCCTGGCGCGCGACCCCATCATGCTGGCGCTGATCGCCTGGGCCTTCACCCTGTCGATCTATGTCGGCGCCACGGCCACGTCGGAGACGTTGCACAAGGCGCCCATCGCGGTGGTCGACGAGGACCGCTCGGCGCTGTCGCAGCGCATCGTCGATGCCTTCCTTCCGCCCTATTTCCTGCCGCCGATCCTGATCACCACCGCGCAGATGGACGCGCGCATGGACGCGGGGCTGGACACCTTCGCCCTGCACATCCCCGCCGGCTTCGAGCGCGACGTGCTCGCCGGGCGCGCACCCGCGCTGCAGCTCAATGTGGACGCCACCCGCATGGGCCAGGCCTTCACCGGCAGCGGCTACGTCCAGGCCATCGTCAACGGCGAGGTGTACGAATTCGTGCAGCGCCACCGCGCCGAGAGCGTCCCGCCGGTGCAGCTGCAGCTCAGGGCGCGCTTCAATCCGGAACTGAACCAGGTCTGGTTCGGCTCGGTGATGGAGCTGGTCAACCGCATCACCATGCTCTCCATCATCCTGACCGGCGCGGCCCTGATCCGCGAGCGCGAGCACGGCACGGTGGAGCACCTGCTGGTGATGCCGGTGACGCCCTTCGAGATCATGAGCGCCAAGGTGTGGGCCATGGTCCTGGTGGTGCTGCTGTCGTCCGCCTTCGCCCTGCAGACGGTCGTCCAGGGGGTGCTGGCGGTGCCGATCGAGGGTTCGGCGACCCTGTTTCTCCTCGGCACCACCCTGCACCTGTTCGCCACCACCTCGATGGGCATCTTCCTCGGCACCATCGCCCGCTCCATGCCCCAGTTCGGCCTGCTGATGATGATGACGCTGCTGCCGCTGCAGATCCTCTCCGGCGGCATGACGCCGCGGGAGAGCATGCCCGAGGCGGTGCAGTTCATCATGCTCGGCGCGCCGAACACGCACTACGTCGCCCTCGCCCAGGCCATCCTGTATCGCGGCGCGGGGTTCGCTGTCGTCTGGCCCCAGTTCCTCAGCCTGGCCGTAATCGGGGCGGCGCTTTTCGCGTTCTCCCTGGCCCGCTTCCGCAAGACCCTGGCCGCGATGGCATGAACCCGCGCACCCCGGACAGTCCGGCATCGCAGGCCCGCCCCCCCGCCGTGTCCGTCGTCATGACGGCCTACAACGCCGAGGCCTGGCTCGCCGAGGCGCTGGAGTCGGTGCTCGCCCAGACCCTGGCGGACTTCGAGCTCCTCTTCGTCGACGACGGCTCGACGGACGCCACGCACGCGATCGCCGAAGGCTATGCGCGGCAGGACGCGCGCATCCGCGTCCTGCGCCTCGCGCGCAACGGCGGGGTGGCCAATGCCAAGAACGCGGCCCTCGGGCTGGCGCGCGCGCCCCTGGTCGCGATCTGCGACGCCGACGACCGCCAGCTGCCGGAGCGGCTCGCTCATCAAATGGCGGCCTTCGAGGAGGACCCGCGCCGGGTCGTGGTGGGCTGCCGGGTGCGGCCCTTCGGCGACGCGGCCAACCATCCCGAGGTCTGGCTGCCCTTCGAACCCCGCCTCGCGCGGGCGCGCATCCTGTTCCAGGTGCTCTGCGGCGACGCCGCCAACATGTTCCGCCGCGAGCTCGCGACCCGGCACGGGCTGCGCTACCCGACGGGCGACGTCTGGGAGGACTGGGTCTTCCAGGCCCGGGCCCTGCGCCATGGCGAGGTCGCGGTCCTGCCCGAGACGCTGCTCCTCTACCGGCGCCATGCCGCCCAGGAGACCAGCGCCGACAGGCAGGCGGCCTCGCGCCGCCGCACCCGGGCGACGCTGCGGGCGGTGCTCGACGAGGCCGGGATCGCGGCGAGCGCGGCGGAGCTCGACCTGCACCACGCGATCGCGCCCAGCCCTTTCGGGCGGCCGACCGATCCGGACTATCTCGCGCGGCACCGCGACGAGCTCGCGGCGCGGGCGAAGGCCTGGCTCGGGCGGCTCGCCGAGGCCGCGGCGCGATCGGGCTGGACCTCGCGCGAGGCGGTCGAGCGGGTGGGCGAGGCGGTCCTGCAAGCGCTGCAGGCGCCGTAGCGGTTTTCCCCGCGCCCCTCGGGGGTCTATGCTGAGATCGAACCGGTCAACACGCGTTTGAAGGGGGGTGTTAGCAGAACCTGGAGATCATCATGAGACATCTGCACTTGCCCGCATTGGCCCTTGTCCTCGCCTGCCAATGCCATTCCGCTCTGGCGCAGGAGTTCCCCGGCGCGCCGCCCAACCTGAAGGAGATGGAAGCCAAAGGCCTGCCGCGAGTCAGCGCGGAAGAACTGAAGGGGTTTTTCCCGGGTGTGGTGGACTCGAAAGGAACAAAGGGCAGGCACATCATCACCCATAATCCTGACGGCAGCTTTCTCAGGAAGGGATTCAAGCACGGACTTGCAGATGTCAAAGGGACTTGGCGCATCGATGAAAAGAACAATACCTACTGCAGGGGGGTGCCAAAACAGGGAAGAGGATTAGTTGCAAAAGGGGGATATGAGGAAAACTGTTTTGCCGTTTTCCGCGACCCGGATGGCATTCACCACTTCGACTATGACGTTCAGGACGGCTTTTTTGCCCACGTCTGGCGCAAGGCCACGGATCAATAGGCAAGCAAGCGGCCGCGCGTTTCCCTATGGCCGATCGCGCTTCATCCGCAGGATCGAGCAGCCGCGCGCGGTCGCCACGTACTCGTGGGCGAGGCCCGGGAAGGCCGCCTGCCACAGCGCCACGACCTCGCGCTCGTCCGGCCGGGCCGCGTCGTCCAGGTAGACCGTGCAGCCGTCGGCCAATTTGTCGAACAAAAGCGGCAGCGCCGGATAGCGCGAGTGACGCTGGATGAAGCCCGGTGGGCCGTCGATGACCAGCATGTCGAGGGTCCTGTCGGGCAGGTCCTTCAACACATACCACTGATATTCCCGGCCTTTGACCGTCTGCGTGGTCAGCGGTGCGTCAATGACGGTGGCGAAGTCCTCCAGCCCGTAGCGCGCAAGCTCGGCGCGCGTCTTCGCCGCGAACTCGGCGCCGTTCTCCAGGCTGATCACATGCCCCCCGCCGTTGAGCTGGCAGCAGCGGGCCAGCATGAGGGTGGTGACGCCGCTGCCGCATTCGACGATGGTGTTGGGCCTGGCCTGCCGCGCATGCTCGACGATGAGCCTGAGGAAATCAGGGGCGGCTGACCAGTTCGGGGTGTAGGGCAGGCTTTTGTTCAGGCCCAGCTCTTCGCCCAGGGCGATGCAGGCCGCCTGGTCGGTCAGGGGTGCTTGGGATTCAGTCGCGGGCATACATGCATAGTCTGATGAGAGGCCTGTCATTGCGAGGAGGCCGAAGGCCGACGTGGCAATCTCGTCCTGTCGCGCTCGAAAAGCGAGATTGCTTCGTCGCTGCGCTTCTCGCAATGACAAGTGGGGGAGTCACTCGGCCGCCAGGGCGTCGAGGCTCTCCCGGGCGATCTCGCGCACCTCGAGGTCCTCGTCCCCGAGCCGCGCCTCGAGCCAGGCGCGCGCCTCGGGGGCGCCGCTGAGGCCCAGGTAGTGGCAGGCGTCGGCCCGCACCCGGGCGTCGGGGTGGGTCGAGAGCTCGCCCAGGCGCCCGGCCAGCGCCCGCAGCGGCGCCTGGCCGGCGAACGCCTCCAGCAGCACCCCGGCGCCGATGCGCACGTTGAGGCTCGCCTCCGGGTTGGCGACGATGGGCAGCACGGCGGCGAGCCGGGAGGCCTCGGCCTCGACCAGCTCCGCGGCCCGGGCCGCCTGGCCTTCCCTGAGCAGCATGTGGAAGTAGTCGGCCCAGCCGGCCTCGGTGTCCGCCTTCTGCGCCCAGGCCGCAAGCTCCGCCTGGCTGTGCAGCCCGACGAATTCGAAGACGCCGAGGCGCAGCCAGGGCACGGAGCGCACGCCGAGCTCCTGCGCCGCCTCGGGGCGGGCCTCGACGTTGATGACGGTCAGCCGCCCCACCCTCCCCTGCTTGACCAGGTCGGCCATGGCCGTGAGGACGGCGGGGCAGTTGGGGCAGTGGCCGGAGACGAGCAGGGTGGCGTCGGGGGCGGGCATGGGCCGAGCGGTCGATGACAGACCAGGGGATGATACCGGAGCGCCCACGCCGCCGGCCAATCCGGACGCCAGCCTCTAGAATGAGAGCATCTGGACTGAAGGAGGGCCCATGGAACCCCCGCTGCGCTCCGAAGCCGTCTTCCCCCGCATGCTGGAGCTGCGCCGCGCCATCCACCAGCAGCCCGAACTCGCCTTCGAGGAGGTGGAGACGGCCCGGCTGATCATGGCCGAGCTCGACCGGCTCGCCATCCCCTACGACTACGGCGGCAAGGGCCACGGCGTGGTGGGCAGGCTGGAGGCCGGCAAGTTCGGCCCCACCATCGCCCTGCGCGCGGACATGGACGCCCTGCCGGGCACGGAGACCACGGGGCTGCCCTTCGCCTCGAAGGTGCCGGGCAAGGTGCACGCCTGCGGCCACGACGCCCATGTGGCCATGCTGCTGGGGGCCGCGGCCCTGCTCAAGGCGGACCCGCCGCCGGGCCGGGTGCTCTTCGTCTTCCAGCCCGCCGAGGAGCGCGGCGGCGGCGCCCGGGTGGTGCTCGCCTCGGGGCTGCTCGACGGCGCGGACGCCATCTTCGGCAGCCACGTCACCCACCACTACCGCACCGGCGAGATCATGCTGGGCGAGGGGGTGATCACCGCCCAGTCGGACCGCTTCGAGATCCGGGTGACGGGCAAGGGCGGCCACGGGGCGCGGCCGCACGAGGCCATCGACGCGGTGGTGATCGCGGGCCTCCTGATCACGGCGCTGCAGACCCTGGTCTCGCGCCAGATCAACCCGGTGCACCCCACGGTGGTCACCATCGGCCGGGTGCAGGCGGGCACCGCCGCCAACGTCATCGCCGAGGAGGCGCTGCTGGAGGGCACCATACGCTCCACCTGGGCGCCCTGCCGGGAGCAGGTGCACCAGGGCCTGCAGCGCATCGCCCGCGGCATCGCCGAGCTGCACGGGGCGCGCATCGAGGTGAGCCTCAGCGAGGGCTACCCGCCCGTGATCAACACGGCGCGCGAGACCCGCATCGCCGGACAGGCCGCCCGCGCCGTGGTGGGCGAGGCGGGCGTGGTACCCATGGACTACCCGAGCCTGGGCTCCGAGGACTTCGCCTACTACCTGGAGCGGATCCCCGGCTGCTACGTGCGCCTCGGGGCGCGCAGCGGCGAGCAGTACATCCCCCTGCACAGCCCCGCCTTCGACATCGACGAGGCCGTGCTCAAGGTGGGCGCGGCCTGGTTCGAGGCGGTGGCCCGCGAGGCGGTGCGGGAACTCGGCCGCCCGCGCAGTACTTCGTAATCAACGGAACATCCCCTCCCCTTCAAGGGGAGGGGGAGGGGGAGGGTGGGGATGGGGTTGACTCCCAGGCGACGATTCACGATCAATGCCGCCCCATCCCCCTCCCAGCCTCCCCCTTGAAGGGGGAGGGGCCAGCGACCAGACGCCGCACATAGGTTCCGAACGGAATGAAGCATTGCACTGGAGGAGTTGCGAGACATCGTGGACTTCAAGCCCGGCGACCCCTACTCCATCGGCGTGGAGCTGGAATACCCGCTCCTGGACGCCCTCGGCCTGGACCTCGCGGACCGGGTCATGCCGCTGCTGGAGCTCTTTCCCGACGAGCCGCACGTCAAGCCCGAGTTCATCCAGAACACGGTGGAGGCCACCAGCAGCGTGCACTACGACCTGGCCGGCCTGGAGGCCGAGCTCGGGCGGCGGGTGGCCGCGCTGATCGAACGCGGCCGCACCCTGGGGCTGCGGCTGGCGGGCGTCGGCACCCATCCCTTCAGCGAGCGCCTGGCCCCGCTCACCCCCCTGCCCCGCTACCAGCGGCTGGAGGAGGTGGGCGGGCTGCTGGCCCACAGCCAGATCACCTTCGCCACCCACGTCCACCTGGGCATGGCCTCCGGCGAGGAGGCCATCGCGCTCATGACCCGGCTCAGGCCCTGCCTGCCCGTGCTCATCGCCCTGTCGGCCAATTCGCCCTTCTGGGGCGGCTACGACACGGGCTTCGCCGCCTACCGCCACCGCATGCTCGCCGCGAGCCGCAACTACGGCAGCCCCCCGGCCTTCGGGGACTGGGCCCATTTCCAGCGGCTCTACGAGGCCTTCCGGCGGGCCGGCATCGTCTCCACGATGCGCAACCTGCACTGGGACATCCGCCCGCGGCCGGACCTGGGCACCCTGGAGGTGCGGGTGATGGACGCCCAGCCCACGGTGCGCGAGGCCGTGGCCCTGTGCGGCTTCGTCCGCGCCCTGGTGTTCTACCTGAGAGGGGAGGCCGAGCCGCCCTTGCGGCCCATGCACGCCTGGCCGGAGCGGCAAAACCGCTTCGAGGCCACCCGGCTGGGCATGGAGGCGCGGCTGATCGTCGACGAGGCGGGCGGGACACGCCCCCTGGCGGAGGTGTTCGAGGCCCTGGCCGCAGCCCTCGCCCCCGTGGCCGCGGCGCTGGGCCAGCAGGCGCAGATGCAGACCGTGCTGCGCCTCGCCCGGGAAGGCCCAGGCTACCGGCGGCAGTGGGCGGCCTTCCATGCGGGCGGCTCGCTCAGGGGCGTGGCGGAGGCCCTCGCGGAGGCCCTGGAGGCCGAACTGGAGATCGCCTGAGCCGCCGCCGCGCCACGGGTCGGCGACAATACCCGGACCTGATAGCCTTCCACTCCAAAAACCGACATCGACCCAGGAGCACGACATGCCGACCATAGACCTTTTCACCCCCCTGCAGCTGGGTCCCCACGTGCTGCACAACCGCCTGGTCATGGCGCCGCTGACCCGCAACCGTGCGGGCCGCGACGGCGTGCCCACCGGGATGATGGTGGAGTACTACAGGCAGCGCGCGGGCGCAGGGCTCGTCATCACCGAGGCCACCTGCATCGCCCCCGAGGGCGTGGGCTATCCCCTGACGCCCGGCATCTGGAACGGCGCCCAGGTCGGCGGCTGGGCGCCCGTCACCCAGGCGGTGCACGCCGCGGGCGGGCGCATCTTCTGCCAGCTCTGGCACGTGGGCCGCATCTCGCATCCGTCGCTGCAGCCGGGCGGCGCCCTGCCGGTGGCCCCCTCCGCGGTGAGGCCCGAAGGCGAGGCGATGACCTACGAGGGCCTGCAGCCCTACGTCACCCCGCGGGCCCTGGAGACGGCGGAGCTGCCCGCGGTCGTCGAGGCCTACCGGGTGGCGGCCAAGAACGCGCTCGCCGCGGGCTTCGACGGCGTCGAGGTGCACGCGGCCAACGGCTACCTCCTGGACGCGTTCCTGCGCGACGGCAGCAACCGGCGCAGCGATGCCTACGGCGGGGCCGTGAAGCACCGGGCGCGGCTGCTCATGGAGGTGTTGGAGGCGGTGTGCGGGGTGTGGGGCGCGGCCCGGGTCGGGGTGCGCCTCTCGCCCCTCAATCCCTTCAACGACATGCGCGACTCGGACCCGGAGGGCACCTTCAGCCGGGTGGTGGGGCTGCTCAACCGCTACGCCCTCGCCTACCTGCACGTCACCGAGATGGGCCGCGACGCCCCCGGCGCGGCCGGCCCCGCCTTCGACCCGAGGAAGCTCAAGGCGATCTGGAAGGGCGTCTACATGACCAACCACGGCTACGACAAGGCCCGGGCGAATGCCGCCCTGGCCGCCGGCGAGGCGGACCTCGTCGCCTTCGGCGTGCTCTACCTCGCCAACCCGGACCTGGCGGAGCGCTTCCGGCGGGACGCCCCGCTCAACACCCCCGACCCGGCCACCTTCTACGGCGGCGACGAGCGCGGCTACACCGACTATCCCTTCCTGGCCTAAGCTGAAAGTCTGGAACGGCCGCCCGGAGGGCGGCAGAAAGACCTGCAATCCGCAGATGACGGCTTTTTCCAGTTGGCAAGGAGCAGACCATGAACGCACTGATGAACCGGCTGGCCGGGCTGGGCCTCGCCCTGGCCTTCGGCGCCGCCCAGGCCGCGCCGGTGGAGCTGGCGGAGAAGATCGACGTCTCGGTGGAGGTGCTGGAGAGGATCACCCGGATCCCCGAGCAGGGCATCCCGACGCGCCTGCTCACCAGCGCCCACGGCCTGGCGTTGATCCCCGGCGTCATCAAGGCCGGCTTCGTGATCGGCGGCAGCTACGGCAAGGGCGTGCTGACCGTGCGCGACGAGAAGGGGCAGTGGAGCCAGCCGCTCTTCATCCGCCTCGCCGCCGGCAGCCTGGGCTTCCAGATCGGGGCGCAGTCCGCCGACGTGGTGCTGGTGTTCAAGACCCCGCGCTCGGTCGAGGGCATCGTCAAGGGCACCTTCACCCTGGGGGCGGACGCGGCCGTGGCCGCCGGCCCGGTGGGCCGCCGCGGCGAGGCCGCCACCGATGCCGAGCTCAAGGCGGAGATCCTGTCCTATTCGCGCTCGCGCGGGCTCTTCGCCGGCGTCTCCCTGGAGGGCTCCAAGCTCGACATCGACCACGACGCCAACGAGGCCTTCTACGGCCGCGCCGTGCGCCCGACGGAGGTCCTGGAGGGCAAGGCCGGCGCGCCCGAGGCAGGCAGGAAGCTCGTGGAGGCGGTCGCCAAGGCCACGGCCAAGCGCTGAGCCAAGTTGTCGCGGAAGGCAGCCTGTTGTAGGAGCGGCTTTATCCGAAGGTGTATCCCGTGGGGCAGCCGCGAAGTCCTTGTCGTTTCCGGATAATCGCGGCCCTTGTCCCGGGATGGGGGGTAGCCGCTCCAAGAGGCGCCCGGCCTCGGCCTCGGCCTCGCCGTCGCCCCGCTCCACCCCACCAGCACAGGAGGCCCGGCCCGATCATCGCTCGCGCCCGGATATACTCGCCGCATGAACTATACCGTCATCCCGGTCACGGCCTTCCAGCAGAACTGCTCGCTCGTCTGGTGCGAGGCCACCGGCCGCGGCGCCCTCATCGACCCGGGCGGTGACATCGACAAACTCCTCGCCGCGGTGGAGCGCCACGGCGTGGTGCTGGAGAGGCTGCTGCTCACCCACGGCCATATCGACCACGCCGGCGCGGCGGGCGTGCTCGCCGCGCGGCTCGGCCTGCCCGTCGAGGGCCCGCAGCGGGAGGACGCCTTCCTGCTCGAGGCCCTGCCGCAGCAGAGCGCGATGTGGGGCTTCCCCCACGCCGAGCCCTACGCCCCGGACCGCTGGCTCGAAGAGGGCGACCGCATCGGCTTCGGCGAGGTCGCGCTCGAGGTGCTGCACTGCCCCGGCCACACCCCGGGCCACATCGTGTTCTTCGAACCCGCCACGCGCGTGGCCTTCGTCGGCGACGTGCTCTTCCACGGCTCCATCGGCCGCACCGACCTCCCGCGCGGCGACTACCAGAGCCTCGTCCGCTCCATCCGCGGCAAGCTCTGGCCCCTGGGCGACGACGTGCGCTTCGTGCCCGGGCACGGGGCGATGTCCACCTTCGGCGCGGAGCGGGAGAGCAACCCCTTCGTGGGCGACGACGCCTGAGGACTGAGGACTGAGCCCGGATTGCGGCCTCCCGGCCTGCATCCGGCTACGAGGCTGGCCACCTCCCCCTTCCAGGGCCGGGAGGGGAATGGGTTGCGCGAGGCACAGGACACCCCATCCCCACCCCTGCCTTTATGCCCTTCACGGTGCTCCCCTTGAAGGGGAGGGAGGGATCGGCCCCCGCACGGGGGAAGGCCCCTCCCCCTTCAAGGGGGAGGTTGGGTGGGGGATGGGATAAGGCCAGAAAGCAGCCCGGATGCAGCGAAGCGCAATCCGGGGAGGACATGGTCGGGCCCTCGTCCCGGCCGCCGGCGGCCTTCTGTCCCATAATCAACACATCCAGGAAGCGCTGAATGGAATCCCCTCTCCCCCGCGAGCGGGGGAGAGGGCCAGGGTGAGGGGGCAAACGCTGCACCGACCTCCCTCACCCCAACCCCCTCCCAGAGGGAGAGGGGGTTTCAGAGTCCCCTCAACGCAGCGAGGGACGTGAAAGGAGCCGGCCATGCCCACCCGCATCGTTGTCTTCCTCCTGGCCCTGACGGCGCTCACGGCCTGCGCCGAGGGCCAGCCCCCCGAGCCACTGCCCCTGGCGCAGATCCGGCTGCCGCCCGGCTTCGCCATCGAGGTCCTGGCCCGGGTGCCCAGCGCCCGCGGCATGGCCCTGGGGCGCAGCACCCTCTTCGTGGGCACCCGCGCCGAGGGCAAGGTCTACGCCATCCCGCTCCAGGACGGCCGGGCCGGCACGCCCCGGGTGGTGGCCGAGGGCCTGCTCGAGCCCGTGGGGGTCGCCTTCCGCGACGGCGACCTCTACGTCTCGGCCGTGAGCCGCATCTGGCGCCTGCCCAAGATCGAGTCCCGGCTCGACGCCCCGCCCCGGCCCGAGCTCGTCACCGACCGCTACCCCACGGAGCGGCACCACGGCTGGAAATTCATCGCCTTCGGCCCCGACGGCGCCCTCTACGTGCCGGTGGGCGCGCCCTGCAACATCTGCGAGCCCGACCCCGAGCGCTACGCCAACATCACCCGGCTGGACGTGAAGACCGGGCGCATCGAGGTGGTGGCGCGCGGCGTGCGCAACAGCGTGGGCTTCGACTGGCACCCGCAGACCCGCGAGCTCTGGTTCACCGACAACGGCCGCGACTGGATGGGCGACGACCTCCCGCCCGACGAGCTCAACCGTCTCGCGCGGCCCGGCCAGCACTTCGGCTACCCCTACTGCCACGGCGACACGATCCGCGACCCGGACTTCGGCGCCAAGCGGCGCTGCGCCGAGTTCACCCCGCCCGTGCAGAACCTGGGGCCCCACGTCGCCGCCCTCGGGATGCGCTTCTACACCGGCACCCAGTTCCCGCCCGCCTACCGCGGCGCCGTCTTCATCGCCGAGCACGGCTCCTGGAACCGCTCGAGGAAGATCGGCTACCGGGTCAGCCTGGTGCGCCTGGAAGGCAACCGGGCCGTGGCCTACGAAGACTTTGCGACGGGCTGGCTGCAGGGCGAGGCGGTCTGGGGCCGGCCCGCCGACGTGCAGGTCGCGCCCGACGGCGCCCTGCTGGTCTCCGACGACCACGCCGGGGCGGTGTACCGCATCCGGTATACGAAGGCGGCGCAGTAGGGGCCGGGCGACCGTCCGGTTCCCGGTGCCCTGCGGGTACAGGCGCCAGCCCGTTACGGCGTCGCGCAGCATCTGCTCCAGCCGCTCCACGCGCTCGCCGGCGCGCTTCGGGATGCGCGAGGGCGAAACGACGGTGCAGTCGATCCCCTTGGCGGTCAGATGCCGATACGGGGCGTAGCCGCAGGGACCGGCCTCGTAGACGACGCGCAACGTGCTGCCGCCGGCGACGATCTTCCTCGGCGCGCGGCCGACCTCGGCCACGCCGCCGCCGATGGTGCCGTAGTGCCGCACCTCGCCCCGCGCGCCGTCTTCCGCCAGGGCGATGTCGACCGAATCCTTGTGAACGTCCATGCCGACGTAAAGCGGGCTAGACTTTGTCATGGCCTGCCTCCTTCCATTCGGCGTTGTGCCCTCGTGCCAACCTTGTGGCCCGGCGCGGAACCGCTCCGCGCAACCCACGGTAACACCGGAGGCAGGCCGCCTCATGTCAAACCATGATGTCTCCACAATCGACGGAATGAACGACAATTAGTCTTTTCCAGCAGGAGCAAAGATCATGGAATTAACCGCAGTACTTACCCCCGCCGAAGAAGGTGGCTATGTTGCCTTGAATCCGGAGACGGGAACGACTACGCAAGGTGAAACCATTGAGGAGGCGATCGCCAACCTTCAAGAGGCTACCGCGCTATATTTGACCGAGTTCCCCATTCATGTGCCGGGCCATCCGGTGATAACGACTTTCAGCGTTCCCGCACATGCCTAAACTGCCGCATGTTTCGGGAGCCGCTATAGTGCGCGCGTTGGAACGGCTCGGGTTCGTGAAGCTTCGCCAGTCCGGAAGCCACGTCATCATGCGTCGCGGTGCCAAAGGCTGTGTCGTGCCGATGCACAGCGAAGTCAAAGCGGGTACGTTGGCAGGTGTTCTCCGCCAAGCTGACGTAACACCCGAAGAATTCATCTCGGCCTTGTAGCCGTGATGCCCAACCCGGCGTTCGAGGGGACGCCTCGTAGCCCGGATGCAGGCCGATAGGCCGTAATCCGGGATGAGGGCTCAACCATGCCTTCCCCGGATTGCGCTTCGCTTCATCCGGGCTACTTTCTGCGCTCATCGGCGTCATCTGCGGATTCAAGGTTCATTAGCCGAGGTGCCATCGCGCAGGAGCGCCTTCAGGCGGACGGTGGACGTTTATGCGTGGATGTCCGCGGCTCTTGTCCCCGGATGGGGGGAAGCCGCTCCTACAGTGCCAATGGACAATCCGGGTTCAAATCCCAGCCGCTTTAGCCGCTTGACGATCTCACGGTATCGAAAGCCGGCCAGGCGCCCCATTCAGTCGCTCACCACCAGCGGGTAATCGAAAGATTCACCGGTTTGCCTGAGGTGGAGCGGGCCTCGGCGCTCGGCCTGCGCCTCCGGGAGCTTCTTGGCCACATCGCGGGCGATCTCCAGGGTTTCGGTCACGGTGCGTCCCTGGGCCACCAATCCCGGAATGTCATCCGATGTCGCCAAGCAGACCCCTTCCGGCAGGTGCTCGATGTGTAGATCGACGATCTGTTCCATCCGGTTCCTGCCCCGCCTTTTCAGTCGCCTTGCGCCTCAGCTCAGCCGCGCCCCATCGCCTTCGCCAGCGCGTCGGCCATGGCGCCGCCGGCCTTGGACTGCTCCTTGGGCTTCGCGGCTCCGCGGCCGCGGTGCTGGGCGGCGGGGGCGGCATGGCCCGCGGGCCGCTTCTCCACCGCGTCGTTCATGCGCAGGGTGAGCCCGATGCGGCGGCGGGGGATGTCCACCTCCACCACCTTCACCCGCACGATGTCGCCCGCGCGCACCACCTCGTGGGGGTCCTTGACGAACTTGTCCGCCAAAGCCGAGACGTGGACCAGGCCGTCCTGGTGCACGCCGATGTCGACGAAGGCGCCGAAGTTGGTGACGTTGGTGACCACGCCCTCGAGCTGCATGCCGGGCTGCAGGTCCTTGAGGTCCTCGACGCCCTCCTTGAAGCTCGCGGTCCGGAACTCGGGGCGGGGGTCGCGGCCGGGCTTTTCCAGCTCTTTCAGAATATCGCGCACGGTGGGCAGGCCGAAGCGCGCGTCGGTGAACCGCGCCGGGTCGAGGCGCCGCAGCGTCGCGCCGTCGCCGATCAGGGCCCGCACCGGGGTCTTCACCTCGGCCAGGATGCGCTCGACCACCGGATAGGACTCGGGGTGCACGGCGGAGGCGTCGAGCGGGTTGTCGCCGTGGGGCACGCGCAGGAAGCCCGCGGCCTGCTCGAAGGTCTTGGGCCCGAGGCGCGGCACATTCTTCAGGGCCTCGCGGCTCGCGAAGGGGCCGTGCGCGTCGCGGTGCGCGACGATGTTGGCGGCGAGCGCCGCATTGAGGCCCGAGACCCGGGCGAGCAGGGGCGCGGAGGCGGTGTTCACGTCCACGCCCACGGCGTTGACGCAGTCCTCCACCACCGCCTCCAGGCCGTGGGCGAGCTTCACCTGGGAGACGTCGTGCTGGTACTGGCCCACGCCTATTGATTTGGGCTCGATCTTGACCAGCTCGGCGAGCGGGTCCTGCAGGCGCCGGGCGATGGACACCGCGCCGCGCAGGCTCACGTCGAGCTGCGGGAATTCGCGCGCCGCGAACTCGCTGGCGGAATAGACCGAGGCCCCCGCCTCGCTCACCACGATCTTGGTGAGCTTGAGTTCCGGGTGGCGGCGCATCAGGTCGCCGGCGAGCCGGTCGGTCTCGCGGCTGGCGGTGCCGTTGCCGATGCTGACGAGCTCGGCGCCGTGCTTCTGCGCCAGGGCGGCCAGGGTGTGCAGCGCGCCGTCCCAATCCTTCCGGGGCTCGTGGGGGTAGACGGTGGCGGTGTCGAGGAGCTTGCCCGTGCGGTCCACCACCGCCACCTTCACCCCGGTGCGGATGCCCGGGTCCAGGCCGATCACCGCGCGCGGACCGGCGGGGGCCGAGAGCAGCAGGTCCTTGAGGTTGCGGGCGAAGACGCGGATGGCCTCCTCCTCGGCCCGCTCGAACAGGCCGTTCATGAGTTCCAGCTCCAGGTGCAGGCCCAGCTTCACCCGCCAGGCCCAGCGCACGGTGTCCCTGAGCCAGGCGTCGGCCGGGCGGCCGGCGTCGCGAATATTGAAGTGCGCGGCGATCATGCCCTCGCAGGCGTTGGGTGCGGGAGCACCCTTTGTGGGAGCGGCTGCCCCAGGGGATACCCCTTCGGATAAAGCCGCTCCCACATCGAGCTCCTCCGGCAGCTTGAGCTCCAGCCTGAGCACCCCCTCGTTGCGGCCGCGGAAGAGGGCAAGGGCCCGGTGCGAGGGCAGGGTCCACCAGGCCTCGGAGTAGGCGAACCAGTCGCGGAACTTGGCGCCGGCCTCCTCCTTGCCCTCCATGACCGCGGAGACCACCACGCCGTGCTCGGCGAGGTGCGCGCGCAGCCGGCCCAAGAGGTCGGCGTCCTCGGCGAAGCGCTCCATCAAAATCTGGCGCGCGCCGTCCAGGGCGGCCTTGGCGTCGGCCACCCCCTTGTCGGCGTCGACGTACCTCGCCGCCTCGCCCTCGGGATCGAGCGCCGGGTCTCCGAGCAGGGCCAGGGCGAGCGGCTCCAGGCCCGCCTCGCGGGCGATCTGCGCCTTGGTGCGGCGCTTGGGCTTGTAGGGCAGGTAGAGGTCCTCCAGGCGCTGCTTGGTGTCGGCGCCCTCGACCTCGGCCCTGAGCCCGGGCGTGAGCCTGCCCTGCTCCTCGATCGAGGCGAGGACGGCCGCGCGCCGCGCCTCCAGCTCGCGCAGGTAGCCCAGGCGCTCCTCCAGGTGGCGCAGCTGGGTGTCGTCCAGGCCGCCCGTGGCCTCCTTGCGGTAGCGGGCGACGAAGGGCACGGTCGCGCCCTCGTCGAGCAGACTGACAGCGGCGATGACCTGGCGGGCGGGGACGCCGAGCTCCTCGGCGATGCGGGATTCGATGGGGGGCAGCATCTCGATCTGGCGGCTTGGGAAAGGGCCGCAGGATGGGCCAAGGCACACGGCATGACAAGCCTTGACAGGCTGCTAGGATGATAGGTATCGACCCCGGAGGCGTCCGCCGTGCTCAAGCATCTCCACCGACTGACCCTGGCGCTGGCGATCCTGTTCGCCGCAGGCTGCTGGGGGCTGGCCCTGGCCAGGGAGGCCAGTGTCGCCCCGGGCGTCAATGCGCCCTACGCCAGTGCGGACTACGAGCGCTGGACGGGGGTCTTCGAGGCGGAGGGGCGCGAGGTCTACGACCGGCGGCAGGACATCGTCGCGGCCCTGGGCCTCAGGCCGGGCATGGCGGTGGCGGACGTCGGCGCGGGCACGGGGCTCTTCACCCGGCTCTTCTCCCAAGCGGTGGGGCCCGCCGGCCGGGTCTACGCGGTGGACATCGCCCCCGAGTTCATCGCGGCCATCCAGCGCACGGCCCGCGAGCAGGGCCTGGCCAACGTGGCGGGCATCGTCAACCGGCCGGACGACGTGGGGCTACCCGCCGAATCCATCGATCTGGCCTTCCTCAGCGACACCTACCACCACCTGGAATACCCCATCAGCATGCTCGCCTCCATCCGCAAGGCCCTCAGGCCCGGCGGCCAGCTGGTGATCGTGGACTACGAGCGCATCCCCGGCGTGTCCTCGCCCTGGGTGATGGGGCACGTGCGCGCCGGCAAGGAGACCGTGCTCCTGGAGGTCGAGACCGCCGGCTTCCGATTGCTGGAGGACAGGCCCCTGCTCGCCCAGATCTTCTTCCTGCGCTTCGAGCGCAGGCCCTGACCGCCCCCAGGCCCCGCGATGCGGCGCTCGTCGACCCCCCCGTGGCCGACCCCGGGCGGCCGCTGCCGCCCGGCCTGCCGGTGCGCAGCGGGGGCCTGGACATGAATGCTTTCGACGCCGGAGCCGGCGGCGCCGCGCAGACCGGTTCGGGCCATGCGCGCATGCCCCTGGTTGCGGGCCCGCGCATCGCGGTCCTGGGCGTGGGCAACCTCCTGCTCTCGGACGAGGGCGTGGGGGTGCGGGCCATCCAGCGCCTGGGCCGGGAATACGAGCTGCCGCCGGAGGTGAGCCTGATCGACGGCGGCACCTCGGCCATGGAGCTGCTCGACGACCTGGCGGGGCTGGCGCTGCTGGTGGTCGCCGACGCGGTGCGCTCGGGCCAGCGGCCGGGGCACCTCCTGCGGCTGGTCGACGACGAGATCCCGGCGCTCTTCCGCACCCGGCTCTCGCCGCACCAGGCGGGGCTGCCCGAGGTGCTGGCGGCCCTGATCCTCACGGGAGAGGCCCCCCGCCGCACCGTGCTCTTCGGGGTGGAGCCCGCCAGCCTCGCCACGGGCCTGGAGCTCAGCCCGCCCGTCGCGGCCCGGCTGCCGCACCTGGTGCTCGCCCTCGCCGCGGAGCTCAAGGCCGCGGGCCTGGACGTGCGGCCGCGCCTGCATCGCTGAACTGGACCGCGTCCTGCGTTGCCGTGGGAGCGCCTTCAGGCGCGAAGTTCGCGGCTGCAGCCGCTCCCACATGGCCCCGATCCCTCAGCCCCCCGCCTCCTCGGAGCACGTACAGGAATTAACCGGCGTGATCTGCCACTGCCGCCGGCTCCCAGCCGGGGCTGGTGCCACCGGCGTGGACGGCACCCCCAGCTTCTCCAGCTCGCGCTCGATGATCTCCATGGTCGCGCGGCCGATGTATTCGCTGCCGGAGTCCAGGCTGTCCACCGCCTCGAGATAGGCCCGCGCGATGAGCCGCCCCAGGGGCTTGGGGTTGTAGAGCAGCTTCTTGATCAGGAAGGGGTTGAGGGTGAGCGGGTTGTAGCCGGGCTTGAGGTAGCCCTGGCCGATCAGCAGCCGCTCCACCGGGGTATCGGGCTGGATGCCGATGAAGAAGATGAAGGGCAGCACGTTCTCGCGCCCGAACATCGCGTAGAGCTCCTTGATCTTGGCGATGGTCATCGAGAGCGTCTCGACCGTCTCGCCGGGCGCGTTGAGCGGCATGTAGAGCTTGATCTTCTGGTCGCTGTAGCCGTTCGCCCGGAACATGCGGAAGGCGTCCATCTGCTGGTCGAGCTTGTAGCCCAGGGTGAGCCTGTCGATGATCTCCTGCGAGCCGGTGAAGGAGAGGTCGACGCTGGCAAGGCCCGTGGCGAGCATCTTGGCCGCGATCTCCGGGGTGAGGAAATTGAGCCTGAGGTAGCCCGACCAGCGGATGTCGAGCCGACGCGCCAGGAGCTCGTCGAGCACCTTGTCCACGTGCGCCGTGCTGCGCCGGGTGGAGCAGAACTGGGCGTCGGTGAACCAGATGCGCTTCACCCCCCAGCGCCGGGACAGGGCCTCGATCTCCTTGCCGATCTCCGCCGGGTCGCGGTAGCGCTGGTGCGCCCCCTCGATCTTGTTGTACAGGCAGAAGTGGCACTGGAAGGGGCAGCCGCGCTTGGTGTTCACGCCGACGGCGAAGTCGCGGTACTGGTCGTACTCGGGGAAGATGGACTCGACGTACTCGAAGTCCACCGCCGTGAGCGTGGCCAGATCGAAGTTCGCCGCCCGCGGCCTGTGCGTGACGCGCCCCGCCCGGTCCTTGTGGTAGTGCTCGCCCACCGGCTCGGCATCGCCGTCGACGATGGAGAGCATGGCGTCCTCGCCCTCGCCGATCACCACCGTGGTGTCGCTCGGGCACTGCTGCGCCACGTACTTGCCGAAGATGGACACCGCCGTGCCGCCCACCACGATCCTCGCCTCGGGCAGCATGCGCCGGGCGAGCCGCATGTAGCCGAAGTTGTTGAGGCGGCTCGCGGCGTAGTCCCAGATGATGCGCACGGCGTCCTTCGCGGCCCGGAGCCTGCGCAGCGGGCTCTTCGCATGGTCGAAGTTCATGACCACGTCGAGGGCGTCGTCCTCCGGGTGCGGCCCGAAGGACTGCATGTTGCGCCAGGAGAAGGCGACGATGTCGGGCCGCATGGCCTCGATCCTTTCCTTCAGCGCGCGCCGGCGCTCGGGCGGCGCCACCAGGGCGAGGTCGAGGAGCTGCTGGCGGACCTCGGGGCGGTGCTTGTGCACGTAGTCCGCGACGTAGATCACGCCGCCGGGATAGATCTTCCAGCAGGGCAGCCGGACATAGAGGACGGATTTGGTCTTCGTGTTCATGGCCTCTATCGCATCTGGGGTTGCAAGGCAGGGGCTCGGGGAGCCGGCGCCACCGCGGGGGTCGTCCGGGGAAGCGCTTGGCTGTCGGCCTGGACACCGCGGGGATCGGCTCACCTTGATCCCATATTAGCAGATAAGCGGGTATTAATATTCGCTGGGAAATGGCGGCGCACCGCAGGGGAATGAGCGGCCGCCGGCCCCGGGGTCAGCGCCCACGCGTCAGCGGAGGAACTCCTGGCTCACCGCCTTGAAGAGCTCGGTGCCGGCCACCCGCAGCCATTCGAAGGCGACCATCTCCCGGGACACGATGCGCACGCCCCCCTGGCGCAGGCGCGCCAGGGCCAGGGCCTTGTCGGCGGGGCGGCGGGAGCCCGTCGCCTCCTCCACCAGGTAGACCTCGCGCCCCTGGGCGCGCAATTCGAGTGCGGTCTGCAGCACGCAGACGTGGGCCTCGATGCCGCAGAGCACGAGCTGGGGCCGCCCGCCCCCCTCGAGCCGGGGCAGGCACTGCCCGGCCACGCAGGAGAAGTGCAGCTTGTCGGCGACGGCCTCGGCGGGCAGCACGGCCGCGAGTTCGGGCACCGTCGGCCCCAGGCCCTTGGGGTACTGCTCCGTGGCGAGCACCGGCACCCCCAGCCTCTGCGCCAGGCGCACCAGCCAGACGCAGGACTCCAGGGCCGCCTGGCCTTCATGGATGGCAGGCAGCAGCCGGGCCTGCACGTCGACGACGAGGAGGGCGCAGCGTTCGCGATCCATGAGCATGTTCGACTCCAGAGACAGAAACGGCCGGGATATCCGGCCGCGTCATTGTACCGATCAGACGAGACGAAGCCCCCGTTGGCGTGGCTTTCGCGGCTCTTGTCCCCGGATGGGGGGAAGCCGCTCCCACGGCATCCCCCCGGCAAGCGGGCCCGCTCAGCTCCTGAAGCGCGACACCGTGGCGTGGAGCGCATCGGCGACCCGGTGCAGCTCCTGCACCGTGCGGTTCGACTCGCTGATGGCGTGCTCGGTGTTCTCGGCCAGGTGCGAGAGCCGCTCGATGTTGCTGGCGATCTGGCTGCTGGCGAGCGACTGCTCCTTGACCGAGGTGCTGATCTCGCCGATGCCCTGGGTGGCGTTGAGCACGGCCTTCTGGGCCTGCTGCACCACGCCGGAGACCTCGCGGCTCGACTGGGTGCCCTGCTCCAGGGCCGTCATGCCGTGCCGGATGGCCGTCTCGACCTGGCTCGAACGCGACTCCAGGTCGCCCGTCACGGAGCTGATCTCGTTGGCGTACTGGGCCGTCTTCTCGGCCAGCTTCCGCACCTCGTCGGCGACCACGGCGAAGCCGCGGCCGGCCTCACCGGCCCGGGCCGCCTCGATGGCGGCGTTCAGCGCCAGCAGGTTGATCTGGTCGGCGATGTCCTTCACGTGCTGGGTGGCGCCGATGATGCTCTGGGTGCTCTCCAGGAACTGGCCGACGGAGCCGGCCATGCCCTGCACCGACTGCTCCACCTCGCCCATGACCTGGTTCAGGCGGGCCATCCGCTCCAGGCCCTGGTTGGAATAGTCGGCGCTCTCGCCGGAGACCTGCCTGACGTGCTCCGCGCCGTCGGCGATGGAGGCGATGGTGGCGCTCATCTGCTCCACGGCGGCGGCGGTGGAGGTCACCGCCCCCGTCTGCTCGCCGGTGGCCTGGCTGATCCTGACCGAGGCCTGCGAGAGACTGCCCGAGAGCCCGTGCAGCTGGTTGGCGCCGGCCTTGATGCCGTTGACCATGCCCTGCAGGTTCTCGACGAACTGGTTGAAGGAGGCGGAGATGTGGCAGAGCTCGTTGTTGCCCGTGACCGCCAGGCGGCGGGTGAGGTCGGCCTCGCCGCGGGCGAGGTTGTCGATGGACTCGGTGAGCAGCCGCAGGCGGGAGAGGATGTTGCCGACGATGGCCAGCCCCAGCACCAGGCCGATCGCCACCGCGACCACGGTGAGCGCCAGGCTGGTGTACTGCGCCTGGGCGACGTCCTCCTGGACCTGCCGCTCCTTGGCCGTGATCGCCTCCTTCCGGAGCTTGATCTGGTCGAGCAGCGTCTGGCGCAGCTCGCGCCAGACCGGCGTCTCCTCCTTGGTGAGGGTGTGCCTGGCCTCCTCGAAGGACCTGGCGGCCACCAGCGCCATCACCTCGTTCTGGAAGCCCTGCTGCGTGGCACGCAGTGCGGCCGCCTTCCCCAGGGCCTCGGTCAGCCGGGTGTCGTGCTGCACCAGGGCCTGGGTTTCCTTGAGCAGGCCATCCATGTCCTTGGTGGCCTTCTCGAAGTTCTCGTAGGCGCGCTTGTTGTCCGGGTCCAGCAGGATGTTGCGGATGGCCTGGCCCATCTGCAGGCCGTTGGCGTAGAGCTCGGTGAGGCTCAGGAGCACCCGCTGGTCCTGGCCGATGAAGGCCGTGAAGTCCTCCTTGGCGTGGTTCAAGGCGCGGTAGGACACCGCGGCCGAGAGCACGAAGAAGGCGAAGATGACGCACAGCAGCATGATCAGCTGGGTCTTGATCTTCTGATTCCTGAAAAAAGCCGCCATGGTCGATCCATCCCCTAGAGAGCCAGACTGTCATGCCGCATGCCCGATGCGGCGGGTCCGGCATTAGACAGGCGTTGCGCGGCGCCGGGAATGGTCGGTTTGTGCCATCCGCATCCGTCCCGGCACGCCGTCACGCAGATGACCATTGTCGGGCCCAAGCGACGCCCTGCAGCCAGGCACTTGTAACAATGCTGTAAATCTTCGCCCAGGCCGGTCGCCCGAAACCCCTCTTGCATCAAGGGATTGGGCGTGCCGAGGGGCGCCTCCCCGGGAGCGTCAGGCGGTCGAGCGGCGCGGGCCGGGCGAGGGCATGGCCCTGGGCGAAATCGATGCCTATGCCCCTGACCTGCTCCAGGATGGCCTCGGACTCCACGAACTCGGCGATGGTGCGGATGCCCATGGCCTGGCCGACCTGGTTGATGGCCTGGACCATGGTGCGGTCGACGGGGTCGTCGACCATGCCGCGGATGAAGGTGCCGTCGATCTTGAGGAAGTCCACCGGCAGGTTCTTGAGGTAGCCGAAGGAGGACATGCCGCTGCCGAAGTCGTCGAGGGCGAAGCGGCAGCCCTGCGCCTTCAGCGCCCGCATGAAATGCACGGCCTGGGCCAGGTTGGCGACCGCGGCGGTCTCCGTGATCTCGAAGCAGATCATCTCCGGGGGCACCCCGCTCGCCGCCAGCTGCTCCCGGATATAGCCCAGGAACGCCGCCTGCCCCAGGGACTGGCCGGAGATATTGATGAAGCAGGTCTCGAGCCCCCGGCCATGGGCCTCGTTGCGCCTGAGCCAGTCGAATGCGGCGCGTATGACCCAGCGGTCGATGCCGGGCATGAGGCAGAAGCGCTCGGCCGCGGGGATGAACGCACCGGGCAGGGTCTCGCCGCCGTCGGCCTCGACCATCCTGAGCAGCAGCTCGATGTGCCGGCACCCCGCCTCCCCGGCATCGAGCGCATGGATGGGCTGGAAGCCGAGGCTGAAGTGCCCGTTCTCGATCGCCTCGCGGATGCGCGAGACCCACTGCATCTCGCCCCGGCGGCGGATCGTCTCCTCGTCGTGGGCCTCGTAGACGTGCACGCGGTTGCGGCCGCCGTCCTTGGCCGCATAGCAGGCCGTATCCGCCGCGCTGAGGACGGCGGCGGCGCTCGTGGCCGCGTGGTCGATCGCGACGACGCCGATGCTGGTGCCGACGCAAAAGGCCCTGCCGTCCCACACGAAGCGGAATGCCTCCACCGTCGTGCGCAGGGCCTCGGCCAGGGGCAGGGCGTCCGCCAGCCGGCAGTGCTCGAGCAGCACGCCGAACTCGTCGCCGCCCAGGCGCGCCAGGGTGTCGCCCTTGCGCACCCGACCCTGCAGCAGCGCGGTGAGCTGCCGCAGCAGCTCATCGCCGGCGGCATGCCCGCAGCTGTCGTTGACCACCTTGAACTGGTCCAGATCCAGGTAGCACAGGACATGCTCGGCGGCGGCTTCCTCGGCGGCGGCGACGGCACGCTCCAGGCGCTGCTCGAATTCACGCCGGTTGACCAGGCCGGTCAGGGTGTCGTGGGTCGCGAGGTAGTCCATCTTGCGGGCCAGCGCCCTCGCCTCGGCGATGTTGCGGAAAACCACCACGGCCCCGCTCACCCGCCCCGCCTCTCGGACCGGGTTCACGGTGTACTGCACCGGGATGGCCGTGCCGTCCTTGCGCCAGAGGACCTCTTCGTGGGCCACGAAGCCCTCCTGGCGATGGATGGCCCGGTGGATCGGGCAGTCCTCGCGGACCCCGGGGGTGGCGTCCTCGCGGCTGTGGTGCATCAGGGCGAAGATGTCCCGGCCGAGCAGTTCCTCCCGGCCGTAGCCCAGCATCGCGGCGGCCGCGGCATTCGCGAAGGTGCAGCGCAGCTCGCGGTCGACGCCGAAGATGCCCTCCCCCGCGGACTCGAGCAGGAGACGGTTGTAGGCGTTCAGGCGCTCCAGCTCCCGTTCGCTTTGCCTGCGCTCGGTGATGTCGACGAAGTTGAGCACGGCACCGATCAGCACCCCGTCCTGGTAGATGGGATGCGACCACCACTCCACCGGGATGGGGGTGCCGTCCTTGCGCCAGTGGACCTCCTGGTCGGAATGACCGCTACGGTGGGCGAACGTCGCGAGCCGGGCCTGGCACGCCTCCTTGGGGTAGTGCGTGCCGTCCGGGTGGGTGTGGTGGATGAGCTGGTGGATGTTGCGGCCGAGCACCTCGTCCTCGCTGTCGTAGCCGAGCATTTCCAGGAAGGCCCTGTTGACGAAGGTGCAGCGGCCCTGGAGATCCACGCCGTAGATCGCCTCGCCCGTCGACTGCAGCAGCAGGCGCAGCAGTTCATCGCGCCCGGCATCGGCGGCAGGGGGCGGCCCCGGCACGGCCGGGTCCGCTGCGAGAGGGCTGGCTGAGCGATGGATGATCTTCTCCCGAGAGGCCCGGCCAGGGTACCCGAAAGGGCGCCCTTGTCCGATGGCCCAGAACTACCAGCGGGCCGGCCATGGGCGCGCGTCCTGCATCGGGGCCGGCCCCGCGTTTGTAAACTCCGCGGATTTGCTCTATGTGTACTGGTATGGGCGGCTCATCCGGCGGCGCCCGCCCTTGCGGGAACCATGGCCCTGATTTCCCGGCCTGCGGCCCATCGATACGCGTGCCGCCCATGCAGGCCGAAAGCTTCGACGCCGGCCGCATGCGTCCGGATGGCGGGACCGCCACGCACCCGAGGACCGAGGATGATCAAATCGAGCGGCATGGCCGCCATGCTGCGGGACATCGAACTCGAGGTCGAGCTCACCCGCCGCATGATCGGCAAGGACGCCCTCGCCCCCCGGGTGATGCAGGCCATGGCCCGGGTGCCGCGGGAGGAGTTCGTCCCGGTCGACTTCCACTACCTCGCCTTCCACAACGGGCCGGTGCCCATCGGCCACGGCCAGACCATCTCCCAGCCCTACATCGTGGCCCTGATGACCGACCTCCTGGAGCCCGAGCCGACGGACGTGATCCTGGAGATCGGCACGGGCTCGGGCTACCAGGCCGCCATCCTGGCGACCCTGGTGCGCAGGGTCTATTCCACCGAGATCGTCGAGCCGCTGGCCGCCGAGGCCGCCGAGCGCCTCATGCGCCTGGGCTATGCCAACGTGGAGGTGCGCCACGCGGACGGCTACGGGGGCTGGCCCGAGCACGCGCCCTACGACGGCATCATCGTCACCGCCGCCGCCCCGCACATCCCCCAGCCGCTCCTCGACCAGCTCAAGCCCGGCGGCCGCCTGGTGATCCCGGTCGGCCTGCCCGGCTGGGCCCAGGAGCTGAAGGTGGTGGAAAAGAAACCGGACGGCGGCCTCGTCACCCGCGACGTGCTGGGCGTGGCCTTCGTGCCGCTCACCGGCGGCCACGCGCGCGACCGCGGCGAGGCTTGAAACGCATATCCACAGATGACACAGATGACACAGATGAACACAGATCAAACACATAGATGAATTGGCTTGTGGCCGATGTGGCTCACCTCCAGGGCGAGCCTACCGATGTCTCGAGCCATGGGTATGTCTGTGTCCATCTGTGTCATCTGTGGATAAGCGCTTTATTAGCTGGAACGAAGCCGAGGCTGGCCGCCAAGTGCGCCAACCTGGCGAGCGCCGACCATTAGCGAATCAAGGGGATCGCCGCATGAATCTGGAAAAGGTCGTCTTCGGCTTCTTCATCATCCTGGCCATGACGCTCAACATGGGCTTCGTCCTCGGGGACATGGACGACCCGGCGCACCATCACATCTACGAGCTCTTCGCGGTCATCGTGGTGAACCTCATCGCCACCGTGCTGAAGTTCGGCGAGCGCACCCAGATCGGCGCCATCCACCTCGCCACCAGCCTGGTGGCCGACCTGCAGCTCATCGCCGCGGCCACGGTCTGGGCGGTGGCGGTGCACATCACCGGCACCGGGCTCACGCCCAGCATCATGGCCAGCATCGTGTCGCTGTCCGCCGGTGCGCTCACGGCCAACATCCTTTCGGTCATCATGCTGCTGATCGAGACGGTGCTCTTCCACCGCTAGCCCGGATGGCGGTCAACGGCGTCTTCTTCCTCGTCATGCGGCGCATGCGCGCGCCGCTGCTGGCGCTCATCCTGAGCTACGCCGTGGCCATCTTCGGCATGACCCTCATGCCCGGGGTGGACGCAGAGGGCCGGCCCACCGGGGGCATGAGCTTCTTCCACGCCTTCTACGTCATCAGCTACACGGCGACCACCATCGGCTTCGGCGAGCTGCCCCAGGCCTTCAGCGAGGCCCAGCGCGCCTGGATGACGCTGTCCATCTATCTCGGCGTCGTCGCCTGGCTCTACAGCATCGGCAACATCCTCGCCCTGATCCAGGACCCCGCCCTGCGCCGCGAGATCCGGGCCGCGCGCTTCCGCCGCCGGGTCCGGCGGCTGCGCCAGCCCTTCTACCTCATCTGCGGCTGCGGCGAGACGGGGGGGCTGCTGCTCCAGGCCCTGGACGCGCGCGACCAGCAGGCCGTGGTGATCGACCTCGACCCGCTCCGCGTCGCCGAGCTGGAGCTGGGGAACTACCACCTGGACACCCTCGCCTTCGATGCGGATGCCGGCGTGCCCGACAACCTGGTGCTCGCCGGCCTGCACAACCGCTATTGCGCGGCGGCGATCGCCCTGACCAACGACGACCAGGCCAACCTCGCCGTGGCCATGACGGTGAAGCTGCTGCGCCCGGGCCTGCCGGTGCTGTGCCGCGCCGACACCCTGGAGGCGGCGGACAACATGGCCTCCTTCGGCACCGACGAGACCGTCAACCCCTTCGAGGCCTTCGGCGGGCACCTGAGCATGGCCCTCAACGCCCCCGGCCAGTACCTGCTCCACGAATGGCTCACCGGCGTGCCCGGCATGCCCCTGGTGCTGCCCCTGAAGGCGCCCCGCGGCAAGTGGGTGGTGTGCGGCTACGGCCGCTTCGGCAAGGCCGTGGTGCGCAACCTGCAGCAGGAGGGGCTGGAGCTCGTCATCGTGGAGGCCGAACCAGAGCGTACCGGCTGCCCGGCGGGCTGCATCCGGGGCAGCGGCACCGAGGCCGTCACCCTGATCCAGGCGGGCATCCGGGAGGCCGTGGGCATCGTGGCCGGGACCGACCACGACATCAACAACCTGTCCATCGTCATGACGGCGCGCCAGATCAATCCCAACCTCTTCATGGTGGTGCGCCAGAACCGGCAGGCCAACGGCGCGCTGTTCCGGCGCTTCGACGCCCACATCACCATGCAGCCCTCGCACATCATCGCGCACGAGTTCCTGTCGCTGCTCACCACGCCGCTGCACAGCCGCTTCCTCGCGCTGGCGGGCGCCCAGGGCAACGACTGGGCCAACGAGCTGATCAGCCGCATCGTGGGGCTGGTGAGCGAGACCGTGCCCGAGGTCTGGGACCTGAGCCTGTCGCGCAAGCAGGCGGGCCTCTGGCAGCTGCTGGGCGAGGGCTGGCAGATCAACCTGGGCGAGCTGCTGCGCGTACCCGCCGAGCGCGAGTCCCGCCTGCCCTGCGTGCCGCTGCTGCTCAAGCGGGGCGGGGCGGAGACGCTGCTGCCCGACGAGGCGGTGCTCCTGCAGCCCGGCGACCGCATCCTCTTCTGCGCCCGCCCGGGCACGCGCCAGCGGCTGATCGCGACCCTGCGCGACCGCAACGTGCTGACCTATGTCCTCACCGGGCGCGACGTGCCGGGCGGCAGCCTCTGGCGCTGGCTGGAGGCGCGGCGCAGGCGCGCTCATGCGGGCTGAGGCGCCCTCAGGCGCCGGCCTCCCGCCACACGTAGGCGTCCATCGCCAGCCCGCCGTAGGCGTAGTCCGGGGTGTGGCGCTCCGAGATGGCGTCCCCGGCCGCGCCCAGCGCGACGAAGAGGGGCAGGAGGTGCTCCTCGCTCGGGTGCGCCTCCGCGCCGTCGCCGGCCGCGCGGTAGTCGAGCAGCGCGTCGAGGTCGCGCGCCGCGAGGCGCGCCGCCACCCAGTCGGCGAAGGCCCGCGCCCGCGGCAGCGGAGGGCGGTCGGCCGCGCCGAAGTCCAGCCAGGCGAAGTTGTGCGTGATCGCGCCCGAGGCGAGGATCAGCACGCCCTCCTCGCGCAGGGGCGCGAGCGCCCGGCCGACGGCGAGGTGGGCGGCCGGGCCTTCCCGGCCGAGCGAGAGCTGCGCGAGCGGCACCCGGGCCTGCGGATACATCGCCAAGAGCGGCGCCCAGGCCCCGTGGTCGAGGCCGCGGTCCGGGTGCAGCTCGGCCGCGAGCCCCGCGGCGGAGAGCAGCGCGACGGCGCGCTCGGCCAGGGCCGGCGCGCCCGGGGCGGGATAGTGCAGGCGGTGGAGCGCCGGCGCGAAGCCGGCAAAGTCGTGCAGGGTCGCGGGGACCCCCGCGAGGCTCGCGGTCGGCACCCGCGCGCGCCAGTGGGCCGAGACCGCCAGGATCGCCCGGGGCTCGGGCAGCCGGCGGCCGAGCCCGCGCCAGCAGGCCACCGCCCCGGCCGCCTCGAGCAGCGCCTCCGGCGAGCCGTGCGAGACGAAGACGACGGGCAGGCGCCCGGGCACGGCGTCCCTACTCCTTGATCGCCTCGACGGCGATGCTGAGGGTCACCTCGTCGGAGACGTAGGGCGCGTGCTTGCCCATGTTGAAGTCGGAGCGCCTGATCTTCGCCGTCGCGTTGGCGCCGATGGCGTCCTTCTTGAGCATGGGGTGGGGCATGGCCAGGAAGGAGGTCACGGCGAGGGTCACCGGCCGGGTGACGCCCTTGACCGTGAGATGGCCCTCGACCGCCACCGGCCGGTCGCCGTCGAAGCGCACCCTGGTCGACTTGAAGGTGATGGTCGGGTAGGCGGCGGTGTGGAAGAAGTCCTCGGCCTGGATGTGCTCGTTGAAAAGGGCGTAGCCCGTGTTCACCGACCCGGCGTCGATGCTCACCTCGACCGAGCCGGTGCGCGCCTCGCGGTCGAACACGATGCGGCCGCTCGTCCGGTCGAAGCGGTGCACCTGGCTGGAGTAGCCGAAGTGGCTGTACTCGAAGCGCGGCGCGGTGTGCGCCGGGTCGATGGCGAAGGTCTCGGGTCGGCGTGAGCGGCGGCGGACAGGGCGACCAGCGCGGCGAGGAAGGGCAAGGCTCTCATGACGGTCTCCACGTTGCGACGGCTCCGGGTGGGCTCATGCCTGCACTGTAGGCGGAACACTCGTGCTGAAACAGGTGTAAATTGGCAATTGATTGTTGCGCTATCGGCAACGCCTGATCGGGGGATGGACCGTGGACCGACTCGACGCCATGCGGCTCTTCGTCCGGGTCGCGGAGATGGGCAGCTTCGCCGCCGTGGCCCAGCGGCAGGACCTCGCCCGCTCCGTGGTCACCCGCCAGATCGCGGCGCTGGAGGCGCACCTGGGCGCCAAGCTCCTCGCCCGCAGCACCCGGCGCATGAGCCTCACCTCGGCCGGCGCGGCCTACCTGGAGAAGTGCCGCGAGATCCTCGCCCTGGTCGAAGCCGCCGAGGCCGACCTCGGCGAGGACCGGCAGGCGCCGCGCGGCCACGTCCGGCTGACCCTGCCGCTCGCCTTCGGTGTGCGCCGCCTCATGCCCCTGCTGGGCGAGTTCATGGCGGCCAACCCGGAGATCGCGCTCGAACTCGACTTCAACGACCGCCGGGCCAACCTCATCGAGGGCGGCTTCGATCTCGCCATCCGCATCGCCGACCGCCTCGAGCCCGGCGACGTGGCGCGCAAGATCGGCAGCAGCCAGGGCGTGATCGCCGCCGCCCCCGCCTACCTCGAGCGCCGCGGCCGTCCGGCGCACCCGCGCGACCTCGCCGGGCACGAGTGCTTCGGCTATCTCCTCGCCTCGCGCTCGAGCTGGTCCTTCCTCGTCGACGGCGAGGTGCAGCGCTTCCCCGTCCGCGGGCGGCTCGAGGCCAACAACGGCGAGGCCCTGCTCGCGGCCGCGGTCCAGGGCCTGGGCATCACCCGCGCCCCCACCTTCATCGCCGAGCAGGCGGTGCGCGACGGGCGCCTGGAGATCCTGCTGCCCGAGTTCCCCATCCCCGAACTGGGCATCTACGCCGTGTTCCCGGCCCAGCGCCACGTGCCGCACCGGGTCCGCGCCCTGGTGGACTTCCTGGCGCGGCGCATCGGGCCGCGGCCGGCCTGGGACGGCATCCTCGAGACGCGCCGCCCGCCCGATCAGAGCCCGTAGCCGCGCAGCAGCTCGACGACGCGCCGCTTCTGCCGGGCGTCGGTGAGCGGCGAGGTCTCCAGCCAGTCCGGCAGCGAGAAGCCCGGCGCCAGCATACGGATCTCCTCGGCCTCCCAGCGCGCGGCCTCGGTCTGGCCCGCGGCGGCCTGGGCGGCCGCGAGAAAGAGACGGGTCTCCAGGCTGGCCGGGTTGCGCGCCAGGGCCTCGTTCAGGTTGAGCAGCGCCTGCTCGGTCTCGCCCAGGAAAAAATAGGCCTCGCCCAGGGACATGTAGTAGAGGTAGCCCGCGTCCGGGTTCAGGCGCATGCCGTAGCGCAGCAGCGGCAGGGCCTTCGCCGGCTGCCCGGAATAGACGTAGACCGCCCCCAGGTAGGCGTAGGCGTCGGCGTAGGAGGGGTCGAGCTCGACGGCGCGCTTCAGGTGGCGGATGGCCTCCGCGGGCAGGCGCCGCTGCATGTGCACGTAGGCCAGCGCGTAATGGACCTCGCGCACTCCGGCGTCGATCTGCATCGCGGTCCGGGCGAGCGCCATCGCCTGGCTCAGCGCGCCCTCGCCGTCCCCGCTCCACTGGTAGCGGTGCTCGTCGGCATAGCTCATGGCCAGCCCCGCGTAGGCCCGCGCGAAGGTCGGGTCCAGGGCGATGGCCTGGCGGTAGAGCGCGCGCGCCTGGAGATTGTCCTCGAACTGGCGCGTGATGCGCGCGGCATAGGCGCGCAGAAACAGGTCGTAGGCCTCCAGGTTGCGGGTGTGGCGGGCGGCCGCGCGCCGGCGCTCGGCCTCGCTCAACTGCAGCGGCAGCGCCTGCACCAGGCGCTCGACGATCTCGGCCTGGAGGGCGAAGAGGTCGCGCAGCGGGCGCTCGTAGCGCTCCGACCAGAGCTGCCGGCCGGTGCCGGCCTCGACCAGCCAGACGTTGATCCGGATGCGCTCCGGGCCGCGCTGCACGCTGCCCGAGACGACGTAGCGGGCGGCACCCCGCACGCCGGGCCCCTGCGAGGCGCTGATCACGCGCAGCGCCCCCAGGCGCGCGAGGTCGGTGGCGAGGTCCGCGGCGATCCCGCGCGCCAGGTAGTCCGGC
This sequence comes from Hydrogenophilus sp., assembly GCA_020725195.1. Lineage (GTDB taxonomy): Bacteria > Pseudomonadota > Gammaproteobacteria > Burkholderiales > Thiobacillaceae > DYFL01. Next base: position 71,012 of record DYFL01000001.1, on the reverse strand, counting down.
GCCGCCTCGCCCAGCGCCTCGAAGGGCCGCACGGTGACGGTTGGCAGCCCCGCGAGGGCCGCGACGTCCACCGCCGGCGGCGGCGGCAGCTCGGGCCCCGGGGCCGCCCGTTCCGGCCGCGCGAAGTACAGCCCGGCCGCCGCGGCGACGAGGGCGGCCAGGGCCAGGCCGACGAGTCGGAGCGGGCGCCTCCGGTGCCGGGTCAAGGGGACCTCGGGCGGCGCCGGTGGTTCCGGGGCCCACCGCACCGGCGCGACCAGCCGGTAGCCCCGCTTGGCGATGGTCTCGATGTAGGCGGGGGTGCGGGCGTCGTCGCCCAGGGCGCGGCGCAGCTTGATCACCGCCTGGGTCAGGGCGTCGTCGCCCACCACGCTGCCCGCCCAGACCGCGGCCAGGAGTTCCTCGCGGCTGACGACCTCGCCGGCACGCGCCGCAAGCAGGACCAGCACCTCCATCGCCTTGGGCTCGAGATGCACCGTCGTACCGTCACGACTCAGCCGGTTCGTCGCGGGATCCGCTCGCCAGGCGCCGATGGCGAGGCCAGGCTTGGCGCGAGGGGAAGACGAAGCTGGGCCGTTCATGAAGGACTGGAAGCCGTTGAATTCAGGAGGAAATCTTTTCTTAGTCCAAAGATAGTCCTTCCTTAGCGCGTTTCCCAAAAGGCCGGGCTAGTTTGAGGGCAAGGCAAGGGGGAGCCCCCTTGCCAGGCGGGCGGCCCGGGCTCGCGGGCCGTCGAGCAACCCCCTTATGAGGAGACCGCCATGAACGCCACGTATCTGTTTAGCGCCCTGATCGCCGTCAGCCTCCTGGTCCCTGCCGCCGTTTCCGCGGAGCCCACGCCCGCTACCGGGTTGATGCTGACCCCCTCGCAACTGCAGTGGAAGCCCAACCCCCGGGTCGCCGGCCTGGAGGTCGCCAACATCATGGGCGACGCCACCAAGCCCGGCCCCTACGTCCAGCGGGTCAGGTTCCCGGCCGGGCAGGTCGTGAAGCCGCACAGCCATCCGGAGGACCGGACCTACACGGTCATTTCCGGCACCTGGTATGTCGGCTGGGGCGACCGCTTCGACGACACCCGACTCATGGCCCTGCCCGCCGGCAGCTTCTACACCGAGCCGGCCGGGGTGCCGCACTTCATCGTGACCTACGAGGACGTGGTGGTCCAGATCAGCGGCACGGGGCCCACCGCCGTGCAATATGTCGAAGGGGCCCGGCAATGAGCGCCCGCGGCCTGGGCCTCGCCCTGGGGCTCGCCTGCCTCCTGGCCGCAGCAGCGGCCGGTGCCGCGGCGGGCCGTGACACGCCCTTCGACGACGCCGAGATCGTGCGCGCGGAGGACCCGGCCTGGTTCAAGACCTCCTTCCTGGACCTGCGCGCGGACCTCGCCGAGGCACGCGCCGCCGGCAAGCAGGGGCTCATGATCCTGTTCGGCACCCAGGGCTGCGCCTACTGCAAGGCCTTCATCGAGCGCAGCCTCAAGGACCCGGACATCGCCGCCGTCGTGCGCCGGCACTTCGACACCCTGCATCTGGAGATGTTCGACGACGCCGACCTCACGGACTTCGAGGGCCGGAGCCTGCCGGTCAAGGCGTTCGCCAGGCGCGAAGGCGCGGCCTTCTCGCCCACGGTGGCCTTCTACGGCCTGGATGGGCGGCGGCTGCACCGGGTGGTGGGCTATCAGCCGCCGGCGCGCTTTCGCGAGGTGCTCGACTACGTCGTGGGCGGGCACCACCGCACGCTCGCCTACCGCGACTACCTCGAGCGCCGGGCCCCGGTGCGAACGATCGCGGCGGCGCCCGACGCGCTCCGCCGGGACGCCCTGTTCGAGCCGCCGCCCTACGACCTGGACCGGCGCCGACCCGCCGCAAGGCCCCTGCTGGTGCTGTTCGAGGCGCCAGGATGCGAGGCCTGCCGGGCGTTCCACGCCCAGGTGCTCGTAGACCCGGAGGTGCGCGCCCTGCTCGCCCGCTTCCAGGTCGTGCAGCTCAACGCCCGCGACGCAGCCACCCTGCTGCGCGCCCCTGACGGCCGCCGGATCACGCCCCGGCGCTGGGCGGAAGAGCTGGGCCTCGCCCCGCTGCCCGCCATGGTCTTCTTCGACGCTGCCGGGCGCGAGGTGCTGCGCAACGACGCCGTGACCTACCGCCAGCGCATGGTCAACAGCCTGCGCTACGTGCTAGAGGAGGCCTACCTGCGCGGCATCACCTATCAACGCTATGCGCGGGAGAGGACGGCAGAACGGTTGGCGCAGGAAGACCCGAAGGCCCAACCTTGAGCACGACGGGAGACCACGATGGAATTCGGCCCGCTGACCTACGCGCTCGCCCTGGCCGCCGGGGCGCTCTCCTCCCTGGCGCCCTGCGTGCTGCCCCTCATCCCCATCCTCGCGGGCAGCGCCCTGCTGGCCCATCGCCTGGGGCCGCTGGCCCTTGCCGCCGGCCTGGGGCTGTCCTACGCCGCCGTGGGCCTGGCGCTCGCCAGCGCCGGCACGCTCGCCGGGGTCGACCGGGACACCTTGCGCCTCGCCGGGGCCGCCATCCTCGTCGTGTTCGGCATCGTGTTGGTCGCCCCCGGCCTCCAGGCCCGCTTCGCCGGCCTCGCGGCCGGCCTCGGCAACGCCGGCCAAGGCTGGATCGGGCGCCTCGCCCCCCAGGGACTGCCCGGGCAGTTCGCGATCGGCCTGGTGCTGGGCGTGATTTGGAGCCCCTGCGTTGGCCCCACCCTGGGCGGGGCCATCGCCCTGGCGAGCCAAGGCGAACACTTGGCCGAGGCGGCGGGGGTGATGCTGCTCTTCGGCCTGGGCGCCGCCCTGCCCCTGGTCGTCCTGGGCGGGCTGTCCCGGGAGGCGGGCCGGCACCTGCGCGGCCGCCTGCTGGCCGTCGGCCGGCACGGCAAGTCCATGTTGGGTCTGCTGTTCCTTGGGCTGGGAGCCTTGGTGGCGACCGGGGCCGACCAGATCGTGGAGGCCTGGCTGCTCGAGCGGATGCCGGATTGGCTGATGGAGCTGACGGTGAGCTTGTGACGGGGCCCCGCAGCGATCAGTCGCCGCCGCCGTCCCCGCCGCAGCAGGCCGTGCCGTCCGAGGCGCAGGCATCCCGGCCGCCCGCGTCGCCGGCACCACCGCCGGCCCCGGGGCGCCGCAGGAGCAGCGCCACCAGGGCATAGACCAAGGCCACGGCGGCGAGCAGCGGCAGGACGACGCTGCGCAAGGTGGAGGGGTGCGCAAGATCGCTGCCCCAGGCGGCGAGCGCCGCCACGGCGAAGGCCGGCAGGGCGCGCATTCAGTCGCGGAAGTTCTGGAACTGCAGCGGGGCCTCGGTGATCGCCTTGCGCACCAGGGCGATGGCCTCCTGCAGGACGTCCTTCTTGGCGCCCTGGACGCGCACGCTCTCGCCCTGGATGCTGGCGGTGACCTTGAGCTTGGCGTCCTTGACGAGCTTGACGATCTTCTTGGCGGTCTCGGTCTCGATGCCGTTTCGCACCGTGACCTGGCGCTTGACCTTGTTGCCGGAGACCTTCTCGGTCTTCTCGGCGATGTCCAGGGCGCGGATGTCGATGCCGCGCTTGACCAGCTTGCCGCTCAAGACCTCCTGCACCTGGTCGAGCTTGAAGTCGTCGTCGGCGTAGACCGTGAGCACGTAGTCCGCCTGCTCGATGCGCGCGTCCGAGCCCTTGAAGTCGAAGCGGTTCGCGATCTCCTTGTTGGCCTGGTCCACGGCGTTCCTGAGTTCCTGCTTGTCCACCTCGGAGACGATGTCGAAAGAGGGCATGGCGGCCTCGTTAAGGTAAGCGTCGCATCCGCGACACGATAGACCCCCTCTCCCGCAAGCGGGAGAGGGCCGGGGTGAGGGAACGATCATGGCGAGACGCGGCCATCGTCGACTGGGGGAAGCGGATCGCCATGATCGTCAGGCAAGTTGGTTGATGACGTGGCACTCGATCGGCAGCCCCGTGCCGTCGTCGAATTCGGCGGCCGCCTCCACGGCGAGCCGCGCGAGCCGCTCGGCGCCGAGCTCGGGCCGGTCGTAGGCGGCCCAGAGCGCGCCCAAGGCGTAGTCGGTGCCGGTGCCGTAGGCGTAGAAGCGGGAGAACTCCTGCACGGTGCGCAGGCCGGAGACCCCGAAGATGCCGTGAGGGTTGGCGATGAGCACGTCCATGCGCGAGGACTCCAGGGCGTCTTCCTGGCTCTCCTCCGGGCGGATGAAGTATTCGTCCTTCAGCACCTTATGCAGCTTCTGCCAGGCGGCGAAGATCTCCTGCACGCTCCCGAGCGGCGTGGCCTGGCGGTCGTGGGCGGCGAAGTAGTCGTCCAGGATGTGCTTGACCGTGGCGTTGCCCGACACGGCGATGCGGCTCTCGCCCACCCGCAGGAGCTTGCTGCTGTTGACGATGTAGGCCGCCGACTCCTTGCCCGAGCCCCACTTGGTCAGGGTGTCCGCGGCGATGGCGATCTGGCCGGCCTTCTTGACGACGGCGATGGTGGTCATGGCATCCGCATCGGGGTAGGAGCGGCTTCAGCCGCGAAATTCAGCGCGGCTGAAGCCGCTCCCACGACCCTGCTCTCCTCAGGCGAAGTGGCAGACGTAGTCCAGGAGCTCCAGGGTCTCGATCTCGAAGCTGGAGTTGCCGGGCACGGCGAAGCTGCCGCCGGCGGCGTAGTCCTTCCACTCCGCCTCGCCCTTCAGGCGCACGCGGCAGCGCCCGCCGTTGATCTCCATGATCTCGGGGGCGCCGGTGTCGAAGGTGAGCAGGCTGGGGAAGATCACGCCGACGGTCTTCCTGCTGCCGTCCGGGAAGAGCACGGTGTGCGAGATGCACTTGCCGTCGAAATAGACGTTGGCCTGCTTCACCACGGAGACGTTGTCGAACTGGGACATGTTCAGATACCCCACAGATGTTGGATGACGACCTTGCCGACGAACCCGACCATGCCGAAGGCGAGCACGAAGAACAGGGCGAAGGTACCCAGTCTGCCCGCCCTGGAGCGGTAGGCCAGGTTGCCGATGATGAACAGCATGTAGAGGATGAAGGCGGCGATCCCGACGCTCAGGCCGAAGTCGGCGACCTGGCCCTCGGTGTAGCCGAACAGGGTGCCCGGCGCGCCCATCCGGCTCAGCCCCCCCGCCGCGCCAGCTTGGCCGCGATGCGCATGCGCAGGGCGTTGAGCTTGATGAAGCCGCCCGCGTCGCGCTGGTCGTAGGCGCCGCGGTCTTCCTCGAAGGTGGCGATGGTGGGGTCGAAGAGCGAGTCGGTCCTGGAGTCGCGGCCGACCACGGTGACGTTGCCCTTGTAGAGCTTCACCCGCACCCAGCCGTTGACGTGCGCCTGGGTGTGGTCGATGAGCACCTGCAGCGCCGCGCGCTCCGGGCTCCACCAGTAGCCGTTGTAGATGAGGCTGGCGTAGCGGGGCATGAGCTCGTCCTTGAGGTGGGCGACCTCGCGATCGAGGGTGACGGACTCGATGGCGCGGTGGGCGCGCAGCATGATGGTGCCGCCGGGGGTCTCGTAGCAGCCGCGGGACTTCATGCCGACGTAGCGGTTCTCCACCAGGTCCAGGCGGCCGACGCCGTGGCGGCCGCCCAGCTCGTTGAGCCTGGCGAGCACCTCGGCCGGGCTCATGCGCAGGCCGTTGACCGAGACGATGTCGCCGCGCTCGTACTCCAGCTCCACATACTCGGGGGCGTCGGGCGCCTTCTCGGGCGAGGCCGTCCAGCGCCACATGTCCTCCTCGGGTTCGCGGGCCGGGTCCTCCAGGATGCGGCCCTCGTAGGAGATGTGCAGCAGATTGGCGTCCATGGAATAGGGGCTGCCGCCGGCCTTGTGCTTCATCTCGATGGGGATGCCGTGGGACTCGGCATAGGCCAGCAGCTTCTCGCGGCTCAAGAGGTCCCACTCGCGCCAGGGGGCGATGATCCTGATCTCGGGGTTGAGCGCGTAGGCGCCCAGCTCGAAGCGCACCTGGTCGTTGCCCTTGCCGGTGGCGCCGTGGGAGATGGCGTCCGCCCCGGTCATCCGGGCGATCTCGATCAGGCGCTTGGCGATGAGCGGCCGCGCGATGGAGGTGCCCAGCAGGTACTCGCCCTCGTAGACGGTGTTGGCGCGGAACATGGGGAAGACGAAGTCCCGCACGAACTCCTCTTTGAGGTCGTCGATGAAGATGTGCCCCGGCTGGATGCCGAACTTCAGGGCCTTCTCGCGGGCGGGCTCCAGTTCCTCGCCCTGGCCGATGTCGGCGGTGAAGGTCACCACCTCGCATTGGTAGGTGTCCTGCAGCCACTTGAGGATGACCGAGGTATCCAGCCCGCCGGAATAGGCGAGCACCACTTTCTTCACGTCAGACATGTCGACTCACTCTGGATAACCTAAAAAAGCCGTTGATCCGCAGACGGCGCAGATGAACGCAGACAAAACCCGATGCAGCGCCAGCGGAAGGCAACGCTTTGAAATGTCTGCGTAAATCCGCGCCATCTGCGGATGAATCAAGAAAATCCCGGCCTCAGCGCAGGCGGTAGCCCACGTGGCAGGCGACGCAGGCCGCGGTCACCGGCTCCAGGGCCCGGTAGGCGGCGGCGCGGTCGCCCTTGGCGGCCACCTCGGCGAATTCGCTCGCCGCCCGGTGCATGCCGACACCGATGCCGCGCATGGCCTCGGGCATGAAGCGGCCCGGGCCGCGCCCACCGGTGCGCGCGGCGTGCTTGCCCATGGTGCTCAGGCCCAGGCGCTGCTCGGCCGTGGCCCCCGCCTCCTTGAGCCGGCCGGCCGCGAGATGGCCCAGCACCTCGTTCAGGGCCGCGAGGCTGTCGACCATCTCCTCGCGCATCAGGGCCTGCTGCAGGGCCGGCATCTGAACGAGGGTGCGCGGGTCCTCGGGCGGCGCCGGCTCGGCGGCCGCGGCCAGGGCCGGGGCGAGGGTCAAGAGCAGGAGGGGCAGTCGGGTCAGGCGCATGTTCAGTCTCCTTTCAGTGGGCGGAACCTTCAACCGCATGCACCTCGCCCGGGAAGTCGCCCACCCGCAGCATCTTGAGGTCGGTCATCTGGCTGGCACGCTCGATCTCGATGCCCACCACCCGGCCGTCCTCGCTCAGGTTGAGGACGATGCCCGCCTGCGCCTCCCAGGCATGGGCCGGGTTCTCGGGCGAAAGCTCGATGTAGAGGGCATCCTGGTCCTTGAAGTAGGCGATGTTCATAGTTTTCTCAGGCTCAGTTGGGCACACGGCCCGTTTTGGCTACGGCCGCCGCTGCGCGGCTTAACATCGCTGCGCGATGTTAGCCTTCGCCGGAATAGATTGCACCGTGGCCTTAACGGCTACTCTTCCACTCGGCCGAGAAGCAGATACTCCAGCAAGGCCTTTTGGGTGTGCGGGCGATTTTAGTTCCGGCCGCGCGTTCCGCGCTTAACCTGCTGCGCAGGTTAGCCTTCACTGAAACAGGCTCCACCCTTTGCCCGAATCACTCTTCCACCCGCCCCAAAAGCAGGTACTCCAACAGGGCCTTCTGGGTGTGGAGCCTGTTTTCAGCCTCGTCCCAGACGACGCTCTGGGGGCCGTCGATGACGGCGGCCTCGACCTCCTCGCCGCGGTGGGCGGGCAGGCAGTGCATGAAGACGGCGTCGGGCCGGGCCACGCGCATCATCTCGGCGTCGACCTGCCAGTCGGCGAAGGCCTGCCTGCGCGCCTCGTTCTCCGCCTCGAAGCCCATGCTGGTCCACACGTCGGTGGTGACCAGGTCGGCGTCGCGGCAGGCCTCCATGGGGTCGGCGAACTGCTCGTAGTGGTCGGTGCCGTAGAGCCCGGCGCGCTCGGGCTCCACCTCGTAGCCGGGCGGGGTGGAGACGTGGACGTTGAAGTCGAACACCTCCGCGGCCTGCAGCCAGGTGTTGCAGACGTTGTTGGAGTCGCCGACCCAGGCCACGGTCCTGCCCCGGATGGGGCCGCGGTGCTCGAGGAAGGTGTAGAGGTCCGCCAGGATCTGGCAGGGATGGTATTCGTTGGTGAGCCCGTTGATCACCGGCACCCGCGAGTGGGAGGCGAAGCGCTCGACGATCTCCTGGTCGAAGGTGCGGATCATGACCGCGTCGACCATGCGCGAGATGACCTCGGCGGCGTCCTCGACCGGCTCGCCGCGGCCGAGTTGGGTGTCGCGGGTGTTGAGGTAGATGGCCGCCCCGCCCAGCTGGTGCATGCCCGCCTCGAAAGAGAGCCGCGTGCGCGTCGAGCTCTTCTCGAAGATCATCGCGAGCGTGCGGTCCGCGAGCGGGTGGTAGGGCTGGTAGCGCTTGAAGCGCTCCTTGATGATGCCGGTGCGCCGGAACAGGTGCTCGAACTCTTCCCGGCTGAAGTCCTTGAACTGGAGGAAATGCTTGATCGGCTGCTGGGCCATGAGGGCACCTCAGGCGAGGAAATTCCGGATCAGCGCGGCGAGCTTCTCGCAGAGCTGCGCGGCCTCTTCCCGCTTCAGGACCAGGGGCGGCAGCAGGCGCACCACGGTGTCGGAGGTGACGTTGACGAGCAGATGGCGCTCGCGGGCCATGCCGACCAGGTCGCCGCAGGGCCGGTCGAGCTCGATGCCGATGAGCAGCCCCTGGCCGCGGATCTCGACGACGCCGGCCACGCCCTGGAGCCGCTTGGCGAGGTCCTGCCGGATGTAGGCGCCCAGGGCCTCGGCGTTGCCGAGCAGGCCGTCCTCTTCCATGACCTTGAGGGTGGTGAGCGCCGCCGTGCAGGCGAGCGGGCCGCCGCCGAAGGTGGAGCCGTGCCTGCCGGGGGTGAAGGTCTCGGCCGCCACACCGCGCGCGAGGCAGGCCCCGACCGGTACGCCGGAGCCCAGGCCCTTGGCCAGGGTCATCACGTCGGGCACCACAGCCGTGTGCTGGAAGGCGAACCATTTGCCGCTGCGGCCGATGCCGGTCTGCACCTCGTCGAGCATCAGCAGCCACCCGTTGGCGTCGCAGATGCGGCGCAGGCCGGCCAGATACCCCGCCTCGGGGATCTGCACGCCGCCCTCGCCCTGATAGGGCTCGACCAGGACGGCGACGATGTTGTTGTGGTGCTCGGCCAGCTTCTCGACGGCCCCGGCGTCGTTGTAGGGCACCCGCACGAAGCCCGAGACCAGGGGCTCGAAGCCGGCCTGGACCTTGCGGCTGCCGGTGGCCGAGAGGGTGGCCATGGTGCGGCCGTGGAAGCTCTTCTCCATGACCACGATGGCGGGGTTGTCGATGCCCTTGTTGTGGCCGTGGAGGCGGGCGATCTTGATGGCCGCCTCGTTGGCCTCGGCGCCGGAGTTGCAGAAGAAGGCGCGCTCCAGGCCCGAGAGGCCGCACAGCCGCTCGGCCAGCCGCTCCTGCTCGGGGATGCGGTAGAGGTTGGAGGTGTGGATGAGACGCCCGGCCTGCTCGCACAGCGCCGCCGCGAGCTTGGGGTGGCCGTGGCCCAGGCCGTTGACGGCCACGCCGGCCACGGCGTCCAGGTACTTGTCGCCCTTGTCGTCATAGAGCCACACGCCCTCGCCGCGCACGAAGGCCAGGGGCTGGCGGGCATAGGTCTGCATCAGGAAATCGGACATCGGCCTTTCCACTGCATTCGAAACAAAACACAACGGCGGCTCAGCGCCGCCGTAGGGGAAGCGCCAACTATAAACCGATTCTCCCGGAAAGCGGAAGCGGGGCGAGCCGCGGGTGCAGGCCTTGCCTTCGGCGGCCGCAGCCGCCTGGCGGCGCGCATCCCTCCCGGGCGGGCCGAGACCGGAGCGCCGGGAATCTTCCACAGCTTCTGTGGATAACTCTGTGCATAATGCCGGGACAGAGGGCCTGAAGGGCCGTCCGAACAGCGCATTCCCCGTCCCGGCTATTTTTTGGGCGATTGTAAGGCGCATTCAGAATCAATGACTTACGAAATTGCCTTTAGGCGTCATGGAGTTGCGCGACACAATTCATTTACATTTTGATGACTGTGGATTAAGTCGGCCCTTGACAAGCCCGCCGGGCCGCATGGATACGCCGGTTGTCCGCAATCCGCCCACTCCGGCCCGGCCGTTTGCGCGATAATCGCCCGATGCCCTTCGCCCCCGCAGAGCCCGCCGTCCTCACCGTCTCCGAGCTCAACCGGCTGGCGCGCCGCGCCATCGAGGGCCAGATCCCCTCGAGCTGGGTGGCGGGCGAGATCTCCAACCTCACCCGCGCCCCCTCGGGCCACTGGTATTTCACCCTGAAGGACGCCCAGGCCAGCGTGCGCTGCGCGATGTTCCGCAACCGCAGCCAGTTCCTCGACTGGCAGCCGCGCGAGGGCGACCGCGTCGAGGTCCGCGCCCAGGCCACCCTGTACGAGCCGCGGGGCGAGTTCCAGCTCACCGTGGAGTTCATGCGCCGGGCCGGGCTGGGCGCCCTGTTCGAGGCCTTCAGCCGCCTGAAGGCCAGGCTGGAGCAGGAGGGGCTCTTCGACCCGGCGCGCAAGCGCCCCCTGCCCCGCCATCCCGGGTGCATCGGCGTGGTCACCTCGCCCAAGGCGGCGGCGCTGCGCGACGTGCTCACCACCCTCGCGCGCCGCTGGCCGGCGGCCCGGGTGGTGCTCTACCCCACCCCGGTGCAGGGCGAGGGCGCCGCCGCGCAGATCGCCGCCGCGCTGCGCACCGCCGGCGAGCGGGCCGAGTGCGGGGTGCTGCTCCTGGTGCGCGGCGGCGGCAGCATCGAGGACCTCTGGGCCTTCAACGAGGAGGCCGTCGCCCGCGCCGTCGCGGCCTGCCCCATCCCGGTGGTCTGCGGCGTGGGCCACGAGACGGACTTCACCATCGCCGACTTCGCCGCCGACCTGCGCGCCCCCACCCCCACCGCCGCCGCGCAGATGGCCACCCCGGACCGCTCGGAGCTGGCCCAGCACCTGGCCCGGCTCCGCCGCCGCCTCGGCCTCACCCAGCGCCGCCGCCTGGAGACCCTGGCGCAGCGGCTGGACGGGCTCGGCCGGCGCCTGCAGCACCCCGCCACCCGCATCGAGGCCCGGCGCCGGCACCTGGAGCAGTTGGGCCTGCGCCTGCGCCGCGCCCTCGCCGCCCGCCTGCAGGACGCGCATCGGCGCCGGGAGCGCCTGGCGGCCCGGCTGCAGGCCCGCCGGCCCGAAACGGCCCGCCGCCTGCAGGCCGTCGAGCACCTGCGCCTGCGCCTGCAGCACAGCGAGCAGCTGCGCCTGCGCCTGCTGCGCGAACGCCTCGCCGGCCTCGCCGGCCACCTCGCCCACCTCAACCCCGACGCGGTGCTGGCGCGGGGCTACAGCATCGTCCGCGACGAGCGGGGCGCGGTCGTGCGCGACAGCGCCGCGCTGGCCGTGGGCGCGGAGGTCGACATCACCCTGGCCCGGGGCGGCGCGCAGGCCAGGGTCAGCCGGGTGAGGGCGCCCGGCGGGGCGCCGCGCCTCGATGAATGACGCGAGGGCCGGCCACGGACTATCATGGCGGGGCCGCCCGGAAATACCGACCCGACAACCCTGCCTGGACCGTAGAACGTCCCATGCCCGACCAAGAACCCGGCCTGCTGCTGGCGCACATCGCACAGGAACTCTCGGCACCCGACGTGGTGTTCCCGACCTGCTTCGATGTCACGATCCGGGTGCACACCCTGCTCAAGGATCCGGATCTCGCCCTGGACAGGCTCGCCGACCTCCTGAGCACCGAACCGCTGATGAGCGCCAAGCTCCTCCACCTGGCCAACTCCGTGGCCCTGCGCGGGGGCGGCCAGGCGGTCACCGAGCTACGGGCCGCCATCCTGCGCGTCGGGCTGGAGGTGGTGCGCACGGTGTCCTACACGGTGGCCGTCGAGCAGTTGGTGCGCTCCAAGCAGATGGCCCGCTATCAGGGCCTGTCGCACCGGATCTGGGAGCACAGCCTCCTGGTGGCGGCCATCGCCAGGCAGCTGGCGCGGCGTTCCGGGATGAGCGCCGACAAGGCCTTCTTCATCGGCATGGTGCACGACATCGGGGCCTTCTACCTGCTGTTCCGCTGTGCCGCGGACCAGGTCCTGGCCGCGGACGAGGCGGAGCTCACCGGACTGCTCTACGAATGGCACGACGGCATCGGGCACGCCCTGCTCACCGCCCTGGGGCAGCCGGAAGACGTCACCGAGGCGGTGCAGGAACACGAATCGCTCGCCGAGATCGCCACGCTGCACCGCTGGCCGGAGATCCTGGCGGCGGCGGACCGGCTCGCCCAAAGAACGGCCGACTGGGCCCCGTCGGTGCTGCGCGGCCGGCAGCAGCCGGTGATCCCCGAGCGCCTGCTCGCCGAGGATGCCCAGGCCGAAGTCCTGCATGCCGCCCTCAAGGAGGTCGGCGAGCTGCACGCCGCGCTGTTCTGACGCCCTGGCTGGGAGCCTGTCGGACTTGAAGAATCGAAGCGAAAACGGAGTTTTGGCGATTTCGCCGGGCAATAGTCGCACTATTGCCCAAGAAAGCGGCGAAATATGGACCGTTCCGCCGAATTTGCAGCCGATTTCCTTTAAGTCCGACAGGCTCCTAGACAGGGTCCGTCGCCGCGCCAGGGCCTGAAGAACCCTGCAGGCGCCCGGCGAGCCATGCCGTCACCCGCCCGGCCAGCCCCGGGTCCAGGCAGTCGAAGACCTCGACCCCCTGCCAGCCCCGCAGCCAGGTCATCTGCCGCTTGGCGAGCTGGCGCGTGGCCGCCGCACCGCGCGCGCAGAGCTCTTCCGGGCTGCATTTTCCGTCCAGATGGTCCCAGGCCTGCCGGTAGCCCACGCAGCGCATGGAGGGCAGGTCGGGGGTCAGGTCGTAGTCGGCGCGCAGGCGCCGGAGCTCATCGACGAAGCCGGCCGCCAGCATGGCCCGGAAGCGGGCGTCGATGCGCGCGTGCAGGGCGGCGCGGTCGTGGGGCAGGAGCGCGATCTCGATGAGCCGGTAGGGCAGCGCCCCGCCCCGCGCCCCGCCTTGCAGGGCGGACAGGGGCCGGCCGGTGACGAGGCACACCTCCAGCGCCCGCTGGATGCGCTGGGCGTCGGTGGGCGGCAGCCGGGCGGCGGTGGCCGGGTCCAGGCGCGCGAGCTCCGCATGCAGGGCGGGCCAGCCCTCGCGCGCGGCGCGCGCGTCGAGCTCGGCGCGCAGGCGCGCGTCCGCCCGGGGCAGGGCGTCGAGCCCCGCCTTCAGGGCCTTGAAGTAGAGCATGGTGCCGCCCACCAGCAGCGGCACCCGGCCGCGCGCGGTGATCTCGGCCATGAGCTTGAGGGCGTCGGCCCGGAAGCGGCCGGCGGAATAGCGCTCGGTGGGCTCGAGGATGTCGACGAGGTGGTGCGGCGCGCGCGCCAGGGTGGCGGCGTCGGGCTTGGCCGTGCCGATGTCCATGCCGCGGTAGACGAGGGCGGAGTCGACGCTGATGATCTCGAGCGGCAGGCGCTCGGCCAGGGCCACGGCGAGATCGGTCTTGCCGCAGGCCGTGGGGCCCATGAGGAAGACGGCGGGGGGCAGCCCCCCCTCCGCGGGGCGGGGCCCGTCCGATGCCCTCGAGGGCTGCGCTATTCGGCCTCCCCCTCGGACCCCAGCTGCACCAACTCGGCGGCGCGGACGACGGCGCGGGCCTTGTTGCGGGTCTCGATCCATTCGTTCTCGGGCACGGAATCGGCGACGATGCCCGCACCCGCCTGCACGTAGAGGGTCTTATCCTTGACCACCGCGGTGCGGATGGCGATGGCCAGATCCATGTCGCCGTTGAAGCCCAGGTAGCCGACCGCCCCGGCATAGACGCCGCGCTTCGAGGGCTCCAGCTCGTCGATGATCTCCATGGCCCGCACCTTGGGCGCGCCGGAGACGGTGCCTGCGGGGAAGGTGGCGCGCAGCACGTCCATGGCGGTGAGCTCGGGCTTGAGCCTGCCCTCCACGTTGGAGACGATGTGCATGACGTGGGAGTAGCGCTCCACCACCATGTTCTCGGTGACCTTCACCGTGCCCGTCTGCGCCACGCGCCCCACGTCGTTGCGCCCGAGGTCCATGAGCTGGACGTGCTCGGCGCGCTCCTTGGGGTCACGCAGGAGCTCCTCCTCCAGCCGCAGGTCCTCCTCGCGGGTGAGGCCGCGCGGGCGGGTACCGGCGATGGGCCGCAGGGTCACGGTGTCGCCCTCCAGGCGCACCAGGATCTCGGGCGAGGCGCCCACCACCTGGAAGCCGCCCATGTCGTAGTAGAACATGTAGGGCGAGGGGTTGAGGCTCCTCAAGGCCCGATAGAGCGACAGGGGATGCGCGTGGAAGGGCCGGCTCATGCGCTGGGCGAGCACCACCTGCATGATGTCGCCCTCGTAGATGTAGCGCTTGGCCCTGTCCACCGCCGCCTTGAAGGCGGCCTCGCCGAACTCGGACTCGGCCTCGGCGGGCTCGCCGGCCTCGTCCCGGGGCGGGATCACCGGCCTTCTCAGCTCGCGCGCGAGCTCCTTGAGCCGCAGCTGGGCCTGGAGGTAGGCCCCCTCCTCCATGGGATCGGCGTAGACGATGAGGGTGAGCTTGCCGGTGAGGTTGTCCACCACGGCGAGCTCGTCGCTGAGCAGGAGCAGGATGTCGGGGGTGGCGAGCGGGTCCGGCTTCGCGGCATGAGCGAGGCGCTTCTCGATGTAGCGCACCGTGTCGTAGCCGAAATAGCCGGAAAGCCCGCCGGGGAAGCGCGGCAGACCCGCCACGCTGGCCGCCCTGAAGCCCGAGAACCAGTCCTCGATGAAGGCGAGCGGGTCGGCGCTGTCGCACTGCTCGACGGGCTGGCCGTCCTTCTCAATGCTGACGAAGTGGCCGTGCACCCTGAGCACCGTCCGGGCCGGCAGGCCGACGAAGGAGTAGCGCCCGAAGCGCTCGCCGCCGATGACCGACTCCAGGAGATAGGTGTAGGGCCGGTTGGCGAGCTTGAGGTAGACGGACAGCGGGGTGTCCAGGTCCGCCGGCAGCACGCGGGAGACCGGGATGCGATTGTAGCCCTGGCGGGCGAGTTCGATGAATTCCTGCTCGGTCATGTGCCATCCTGTCGGGGAAACGGGAAAAGAGAAACGGGAAACGCGAAGCGCCTGCGCCATCGAAACGGCATGCGCGTTTCCCTTTTCCCGTTTCCCATTTCCCCCATCAGACGGTTCATTTCTTCACGGCAATCAGTTTCACGGCCTCGATCAGGCTGGGTACCACGGCATCCACGTCGAGCTCGTCCACCGGGCGGCCCCGGTTGTAGCCGTAGGGCACCACGAAGACGTGGCAGCCCGCGGCGCGCGCGGCCTGGACGTCGTTGAGGGAGTCGCCGATGAGCAGCATCTCGGCGGGCGTGATCTCGAACTCCTCGCAGGCGTGGAGCAGCGGCAGGGGATCGGGCTTCTTCTTCGGCAGGATGTCGCCGGAGAGGATGAGGTCGAAGAAGCCGGAGAGCCCCGTATCCCTCAAGAGCGGCAGCGTGAACTTCTCCGCCTTGTTGGTGATGCAGCCCAGGCGGTAGCCCGCCGCGCGCAGAGCGACGAGCCCCTCGGGCACGCCGTGGAAGGGGTGGCTCTGGCGGCTCACGCCCTCCAGGTAATGCCGCTCGAACGCCGGCAGGGCCCGCTCGAACAGGGCCGCCTCGGGCTCGGCCTGCATGTCGCGGGTGAGCACGCGCTTGACCAGGCGCGAGACGCCGTTGCCGATGTAGGCCTTGACGGTCGCCTCGTCGATGGGCGGCAGCCCGAGCTCCTCGGCCATGCGCCGGGCGGCCGCGGCCAGGTCGGGCGCGGTGTGCAGCAGGGTGCCGTCGAGGTCGATGACCACGGCCTTCACGGCCAGGGGAAAGCGGACCCCCGGCTTGAGCGCTGGCGCCTTCATGCGCGCTCAGGCCTTGGCGAGCTCGGCGCGCATCGCGGCGATGACGCTGTCGTAGCGGTTGGGGTCGCTGTCCTTGCCGGCGCCGAACACGGCCGAGCCGGCGACGAAGGTGTCGACCCCCGCGCGGGCCACCTCCAGGATGTTGCCCGGGCCGACGCCGCCGTCGATCTCGAGGCTGACGTCGAGGCCGCGCTCGGCGATCATCTGGCGCACGCGGCGGGCCTTGTCGAGCACGTAGGGGATGAACTTCTGGCCGCCGAAGCCGGGGTTGACGCTCATCAAGAGGACCATGTCGATCTTGTCCAGGGTGTATTCCAGCACGTCCAGGGGGGTCGCCGGGTTGAACACCAGGCCGGGCTTGCAGCCGCAGTCGCGGATCAGCCCGATGGTGCGGTCGATGTGCTCGGAGGCCTCGGGGTGGAAGGTGATGTAGGTCGCGCCCGCCTTGGCGAAGTCGGGGATGATGCGGTCCACGGGCTTGACCATGAGGTGCACGTCGATGGGGGCGGTGACGCCATGCTTGCGCAAGGCCTCGCAGACCAGGGGGCCGATGGTCAGGTTGGGCACGTAATGGTTGTCCATCACGTCGAAGTGCACGATGTCCGCGCCGGCGGCGAGAACCCGGTCCACCTCCTCGCCCAGCCTGGCGAAGTCGGCGGAGAGGATGCTGGGGGCGATACGGAATTGCGGCATGACGGCTTCCCTCGGTCAAAAGGCGCATTCTATCCGCACGGGCCGCCATCTGGACAGGCCGGGGCAAATCGTGTGCAATGGCGGGCCCGGAAGCGCCCGATACCCATGGCCGACAGCAGGAAATACCACATCACCGTCACGCCGGTCGCCAGCTACATCCCCGAGCAGTCGGACGAGGCGGCGGACCGCTACATCTTCGCCTACACCATCACCATCACCAACACCGGGCAGGTGGCCGCGCAGCTGATCTCGCGCCACTGGCAGGTCACCGACGCGAACCAGGAGGTCCAGGACGTGCGCGGCCTGGGCGTCGTCGGCGAGCAGCCCCTGCTGCAGCCGGGCGAGAGCTTCGAGTACACCAGCGGCACCTCGCTTGCCACCCCCATGGGCACCATGAAGGGCAGCTACCGCATGGTGGCGGAGGACGGCCACCAGTTCGACGCGGAGATCCCGGAGTTCCTGCTGAGCGTGCCGCGCACCCTGCATTGACCGGAACGGAACCCGACGGCGCCCGCCCGGCCCTCACGACCTGCACGCAATCCTTCCCAGCACCGTGATCCGCAGCCTTTTCTCCCTCCCCTTCCTGGCAGCCCTGCTCGTGGGCTGCGCCACGCAACCCGCCCAGACCGTCGGCGCCCAGGTGGCCACGCCCCCTTCGGCAGGCGCCCAGGCGAGGCCCGCCGCCCCCCCGGCACCGCAGCCTGACCCGGCCCCTGCCGAACCGGGCGCGTCCGCCGGCGCGGCGACGGCCGCGGCGGAACCCCCCCCTGCGCAGGCCGCCCCGGCCAAGGGGGCCCCCTTCCCCATGCCCTGGCTGAAGGCCGCGAGCTTCCGGGACCTGCCGGGCTGGAAGGACGACGACCCCGCCCAGGCCTGGGCCGCCCTGCTGGAATCCTGCCGCGGCCTGAAGAGCCAGGCGGCCTGGTCCCGGGTGTGCCAGGCGGCCGCGCAGCAGAAGCCGCCCAGCGCCGCCGCGGCCCGCAGCTATTTCGAGCAGCACTTCCAGCCCTACCAGGTCTTCCAGGCCGAGGGCGGCACCGAGGGCCTGGTCACCGGCTACTACGAGCCGCTGCTGCGCGGCAGCCGCAGCCAGGACGGGAAATACCGCTACCCGCTGTACGCCCCCCCGGACGACCTCATCGTCGTGGATCTGGCGAGCCTCTACCCGGAGCTGAAGAGCCTGCGCCTGCGCGGCCGGCTGCAGGGCAAGCGGGTGGTGCCCTACTTCACCCGCGCCGAGATCGAGGACGGCAGCGCCCCCATGCAGGGCAAGGAGCTCGTCTGGGTGGACGACGCCGTGGAGCTCTTCTTCCTCCAGGTCCAGGGCTCGGGCCGGGTGCAGCTGGAGAACGGTGAGGTCCTGCGCATCGGCTACGCCGACCAGAACGGGCACCCCTACCGCTCCATCGGCCGCTGGCTGGTGGACAGGGGGGAGCTCACCCTGGACCGCGCCTCCATGCAGGGCATCAAGGACTGGGCCCTGAGGAACCCCGAGAAGCTGGCGGAGCTGCTCAACGCCAACCCGAGCTATGTCTTCTTCCGCGAGCTGCCCAACCAGCAGGGCGGCCCCCTGGGCGCCCTGGGCGTGCCCCTGAGCGCCGAGCGCAGCATCGCCGTCGACCCCCGCGCCATCCCGCTGGGCGCGCCCGTTTGGCTCGCCACCACCCGCCCCAACTCCCCCGAGCCCCTGAACCGGCTCATGCTGGCCCAGGACACCGGCGGCGCCATCCGCGGCAACGTGCGGGCCGACTTCTTCTGGGGCTTCGGCGAGGCCGCCGGGCATCTGGCCGGGGCGATGAAACAGAAGGGACGCATGTGGGTGCTGTTGCCCAGGGACTATCCCCTGAATGGCGGCAACCGAGAAAAAGGCCTATAGTGGAGGCGTCGTCATCCGCACAGGTGCTGCCATGGAAGCCGTCTCCTCACTCGCCGAGAGCCAGGCCAGGTACGCCGCCCAGGCGAGCGTGATCGCCATCCAGAACACCGTGGAGTCGGAGAAGCAGGCGGCCGATCTGGCCGCGCAGCAGACCCGGCAGGTGCAGCCCGCCGAGCCTTCCGACGGCGCCTCCTCCAACCCGCCCCACCTGGGCCAGGCCGTCGACACCTACGCCTGAGCCGGGCTCAGGGCTCGTGAAGAAACCGTAGCGAGCGGCCCGAGAGCAAGGCGGACGGAACGCAGCGACGAGAAAACGAGCTCGGCGAGCTTCGGCGCAGGCTAACTTCGGCCTTGCCGAAGTTAAGCGAAGCGGCCGCAGCCAACGCCGCCCAACGCAACTACCGGGACGCGCAGCAGGTTTACTCACAAGCGCTCAGTCCAGCTCGAACCTGTAGCAGCAGAACTCCCCGTCATAGCGCACGGGCTTCCCGGCCTTTCTCGCCGGCTCGAAGCCGACCTTCCTGATGGCCTCCAGCGCCACTGCGTCGAACACGCCGGGCGGATGGCCCTGCACCACCTCCGCTTCCCGGACCCGCCCGGATTCGTCGATCCGGATGCGCAGCCTCACCGAGCCCTCCTGGCCCCGCCTGCGGGCCTCCTCCGGATACGGCGGCTTGAACCTCTGGAGGGCCTTGGGGTGCAGGTCCACCTCCCTGGCGCCATACCAGCGGGTATCCGCGAGCTCCGGCATGTGCGCCCCCTCTTCCGGCGACGGCTCGCTCGCAGGCGCCGCCCCACCGGACACGGTCGGCTGCGGGCCGTCCGAGGGCGCCGATGCGGGCATCGCCCCGGGCAGGGGCGGCGCCGGGTCGCCGGGCCTGCCGAAGCCGGCCTGCGCCGCCCCGGATGGCGGCCCGGCCGGCCTGGGCGCCTCCGGCACCGGCCGCTGCGAAGCGGCCGCGGCCATGAGGCGGACATCGAGCACCGCGGCGGGCATCCCTTCCCGGAGCGGCTGCGGCTGCACCTGCACGAACGCCAGCAGCGCGAGATGCAGGCTCAGGGACAGGTAAAGGCCGCGCGCGAGCGGCGTCCTCAGGAGGCCCCGGGGCGGGCCGGGATGGGCGGGGGTGGCCATGGGCGCAGTATAAATGGCTCAGGCCGGCCGGCCGGTTCCTGCACATAATGGTCGCCCCAACCGGAGGAAGAAGCCCATGAGCATGCGCGCATACGCCCTGTCCGTCCTCGCCCTCGCCGCCCCGGCCTGGGCATCGGGGGTGCAGATCCAGAAGGTCACGCTGAAGTCGGGCGACACGGAGGTGCCCGCCGAGGTGGCCGTGCCGGCGGGCAAGGGGCCCTTCCCGCCGGTGCTCTTCATCCACGCCAAGCGCGGCTACGAGGAGCCCGAGAGCAGGCACATCGCGGAACTCGCCGGGCAGGGCTTCCTGGTGGTCGCCCCCGACTGGCAGAGCGGCCGCATGATCGAGCGCTGGCCCTCGGAGCACGACCCGGCCACCGAGCTGGACGTGGAGGCGGGGCTCGACCACCTGATGCGGCACCCCCTGGCCTGCAGGATCCCGGTGGGCATCGTGGGCCAGTCGCGCGGCCCCTACTACGCCATCCGCCTGGCGGCCAAGCGCGGCCGGGACATCGCCGCCATCGCGAGCTACTACGGCCACATGCAGAACCCCAACGCCCCCGAGCCGGACCAGCTCTTCCGGGTGGCGCCGGAGGTGATGCAGATCACCACGCCCATGCTCTTCCTGATCGGGGAGGCGGACTACGAGCTCAGGCGCATGAACGGCGGCCGCGCCTTCTATGCCCTGTGGGAGCGGGGCGTGCCGGTGGAGTACCAGGTCTACCCCATGGCCCGGCGCGCCTTCGACTTCCGCAGCGACCAGTCGCCCGAGGAGAAGATCGCCACGCGCCACGCCCGGCAGCGGGTGCAGGAGTGGCTCGGCCGCTGGATGCGGCTCGGCCGGGACGGCAGCTGCCGCTGAGGCGTCCCGCTCTCGCGGGCACGCCGTCGAGCAGGCGCCGCCGGCTTACTTGCCGGCGGCGGCGAGCAGCTCCTCGATCTGGGCGGCCGGCATGTAGCCGGGTGCCCGCTTGCCGTTGACGAAGACCATGGCGGGGGTGCCGTCGATGCGCAGCTTCTGGCCCAGGGCGACGTTGTCGTCCACGGGGTTGGCGCAGTCGGTCTTGCCCTTCTCGGGCAGCTTGCCCCGCAGCATCAGGTCTTCCCAGGCCTTCGCCCGGTCCTGGCTGCACCAGACCAGCTTGGACTTGCGCCCGGCGTCCGGATGCATGGGCAGGGGGTAGGGGAAGGTGTAGATGGTCACGTTGTCGAGCTTGGCGAGCTCCGGCTCCAGCTTGCGGCAGAAGGGGCAGTCGGGGTCGGAGAACACGGCGAGCTTGCGGCTGCCGTCGCCCTTCACCACCTTGATGGCGTTCTGCAGCGGCAGGGTGTCGAAGCGGATCGCCATGAGCGCCTCGACCCGCTCGCGGGTGAGGTTCTTGCGTGACTGGGCGTCCACCATCTCGCCGAGCAGCAGGTATTCGGCCTTCTCGTCCGTGTAGACCACCTGGTTGCCGTCGACCACCAGCTCGTAGACGCCCGCCATCGGCGTCTTGCTCACGCTGTCGACCTTGGCGCCCGGGAAGCGCGCCTCGAAGGCCTGGCCGACCCCCTGCTTCCCGGCGCCCGCCTTGGGCTGTCCCGTGCTGTCCTTGTCGCCGGCACAGGCAGCCGTCATGAATGCCGCCGTCAGCAATACCATCATCAAACGCATGTTTCTTCCTCTTTCATCCTAAAAAAAAACAGTCATCCACAGATGCACGCAGATTTACACAGATGAGGCAAAGACTTGAACCCTCCACTGCTCAACCCTGAGGGCAAGCCGGAGATGCCAGGTAAAAACCTTGATTGCGCAGGCAATATATCTGTGTTCATCTGCGGATATCAGGCTCATTGAACCGCATGGCGCAGGAGCGCCTGTTTCAGCCAGCCCTGCCGGTCGGCGAGGGCGAGCCCCGTGTTCCGAACCCGGCGCAGGCCGGGGTCGGCATTGCCGAACAACTTCTTCAAGCCGCCCGTGACCCACTGCATCGAGGCCACGTCTTCGGTGCGGCGCAGGGCATAGGCCTGCAGCCGGCCGAACTCGCCCGGTGAGCGGCCGGCGTCCTGCAGGACCTCCGCCAGCAGGCGGACATCCCGGAAGCCCAGGTTGACCCCCTGCCCGGCCAGGGGGTGCACCGTGTGGGCCGCATCCCCGACGAGCACGAGCCCCGGCCTGACCCAGGCCTCGGCCCGGCGGCGCTTGAGGGGGAAGCCCTGGGGCGGCGTGAGCTGCCGCAGGGCGCCCAGCACGCCGCCGCCCGCCTCCGTCACCCGCTCGCCGAATCCATCCGCGGGCAGGGCCTTCAGCGCCTCGGCATGCTCAGGGGGAGTGGACCAGACGATGGAGATCCGGTTCCCGGGCAGGGGCAGCCAGGCCAGCACCCCGTCGGGGCGGAACCACTGCCAGGCCGTGCCCCGGTGCGGGCGCGCCGTCTCGAAATTGGCCACGACGCCGACATGGCGGTAGTCCTCCACGGCGAGCCCGATGCCGGCCTGGCCGCGCAGCCAGGAGTGCGCCCCGTCCGCCGCCACCAGCAGTTCGGCCTCAAGCCGGCGGCCGTCCGCGAGCAGGAGCCGGTGCCGGGTCTCCCCCCAGGCGACCGCCTCGGCCTCGCCCCGGATCAGGTCGACATTGGCCGCATCGGCGAGCGCCCGCCACAGGGCGTGCTGCAGGCGGCCGTTCTCGGCGATGAAGGCCAACTCGGGCAGCCCCGCCTCCAGGGCATCGAAGGCGAGCCGCCCGCCGGCATCGCCCGCGATCTTCATGGCATGGACCGGCTGGGCGCGCACGGCCTCCGTCCACCCCCCGATCTGCCGCAGCCAGGCCACATTGCCCGGACTGAAGGCGAATATCCGCGCATCCCATGCCTCTTCGGGTGGCCGGGGCGGCCTGGGCTCGACCACGGCGACCCGCCAGGCGCCGCCGCGCAGGGCGAGGGCGAGCGCCGCGCCGGTCAGGCCGCCGCCGACGATGACGATGTCGTAGCGCCCGGCCCTGTCCGGATGCTCTACCATGCCTGCCCCCCGAACATCATCTTGCGGGCGAAGACCGTCTTCAGCGGCGGTGCCAGGTCCAGCAGCGCGAGCCCCGCGCCGCGCCCGAGGCGCAGCAGGGCGTGGTCGTTGGAGAAGAGCTCCACCAGCAGGTCGGTCATGGCCAACCCGGCCCGCACGTCGGTGCGGCGGCCGGCCCGGTAGGCGGCGGCGAGGCGCGCGCCGCCCAGCTCATCCCTGGGCGTCTCCCAGGCGAGCTGCGCCAGCTTCCAGGCGTCTCTGAGGCCCAGGTTGAAGCCCTGGCCGGCCACCGGGTGCAGGGTCTGGGCGGCGTTGCCGATGCGCAGGCAGCGCGGCCGCGGCTCCGGGCTGGCGGTCACCCGCCGCAGCGGGAAGGCGGCCCGCGCCGAGGCGGCGAGGAAGCGGCCCTGGCGCTCGCCGAAGCGGGCCTGCAGCCCGGCGAGGAAGGCCGCGTCGTCGAGGCCCAGGATGCGCTCGGCCTTCGCCTGCGGCAGCGTCCAGACCAGGGCGTAGCCCGCATCCAGGGGCAGCAGCGCCATGGGCCCCTCGGGCGTGAAGCGCTCGTAGGCGCGACGGGCATGCGGCAGCTCGGTCGCCACCGTGCAGACCACCGCGGTCTGGCCGTAGTCCTTCACCTCCTGGCGGTGGGCGGGCAGGCCCCGGCCCCCCTCGGCGAGGACGACGAGGTCCGCGGTGAGCAGATGCGCCTCGCCCCCTTGCCGGTATTCGACCACGCCGTAGCCCCCGGTGGCGCGCACGGCCTCGACCCGGGCCCCGGTGAGCAGCTGCGCCCCGGTGGCCGCGAGCCGCGCCGCCAGCGCCGCGCAGAGGTCGCCGTACTCGACCACGTAGCCCAGGGCGGGCACATCCATGTCGCGGGCGGCGAACTCGGCGCGGCCGAAGCCGCCGCGCTGGGAGACGTGGATGGTCTCGATGGGCGTGGCCCGGGCCTCCAGATGGGCCCAGGCCCCGAGCCGCTCCAGGATCAGGCGCGCCCCCTGGGACAGCGCGATGGCGCGCGGATCGCGCGCCTCCAAGCGCTCTCTGGCTTCCAGCACCGCCACGCCGAGACCGCTGCCCTCCAGGGCGGTGGCCAGCGCGGCCCCGACGGGGCCGCCGCCGACGATGGCGAGATTCACGTGCTCAGTCATGCCGCATCAGCTCCTCGATCTCCGCCACCGCCTTGGGCACGCCCCCGGTCAATATCTCGCAGCCTTCCGCGGTGACCAGGGCGTCGTCCTCGATGCGGATGCCGAGGTTCCAGAAGGCCTCGGGCACGTCTTGTGCCGGCCGGATGTAGAGCCCGGGCTCCACGGTGAGGGTCATGCCCGGCTCGAGCGGCCGCCACTCCCCGCCGACCTTGTATTCACCGGCGTCGTGCACGTCCAGGCCCAGCCAGTGGCCGGTGCGGTGCATGTAGAAGCGCTTGTAGGCCTCGGCCTCGATGAGCCCGTCCACCTCGCCCTGGAGCAGCCCGAGGTCCACCATGCCCTGGGTCAGCACCTTGAGGGCCGCCTCGTGCGGGGCGTGCCAGGACTCGCCGGGCGCCAGCCGAGCGATGGCCGCCGCCTGGGCCGCCAGCACGACCTCGTAGGCGTCGCGCTGGGCGGGGCTGAAGCGGCCGCTCACCGGGAAGGTCCGGGTGATGTCGGCGGCATAGCCGCCGTACTCGGCGCCCGCGTCGACGAGGAGCAGCTCGCCCGCGTTGAGGGGCTGGCTGTTGGTCACGTAGTGCAGCACGCAGGCGTTGGCCCCGCCCGCGACGATGGAGGTGTAGGCCGGGGCCAGGGCCCCCTGGCTGCGGAATGCGTGCAGGAGCTCCGCCTCGATCTCGTACTCGTGCCGACCCGGCCGGGTCGTGCGCATGGCGCGCACGTGGGCCGCGGCGGAGATCTCGGCGGCCCGGCGCATGAGGGCGAGCTCGTGGGCGTCCTTGACGAGCCGCATCTCGTCGAGCACCCGCCGGGCATCGGTCAGCCGCTCGGGCGCGGCCACCCCGCTGCGGCCCTTGGCCCGCACGGCGTTGAGCCAGCCCAGCACGCGGGCATCCCATGCGGGGTCGGCGCCGATGGCGTAGGCGAGCTGCGGCTGGTCCTCCAGGATCTGGGCCATGGCCTCGTCGAGCTCCGCGATGGGGCGCGCCTCGTCGAAGGCGAAGGCCTCGCGGGCGGCCTCCGGGCCGTAGCGAAAACCGTCCCAGATCTCCCGCTCCTCGTGTCTTTCCCGGCAGAAGAGGATCTGCCGCGGCTCTCCCCCGGCCACCAGCACCACCACCGCCTCCGGCTCGGGAAAGCCGGCGAGGTAGTAGAAGTAGCTGTCGTAGCGGTAGGGGTAGTGGGCGTCGCGGTTGCGCACGGCCTCGGGGGCGGTGGCGATGACCATGACGCCTACGCCCAGGCGCTCGATGACGCGTTCGCGCCGGGCGCGGTGGGTGTTTATATCAGGCTGCATGGCGCCGGGTCATCGCGAACGTCGCGAAGCGACTCGATCGACCCCCTCGCCCGCTGGCGGGAGAGGGTCGGGGTGAGGGGACGGACATGGCGATAGGCGACGATCATGATCCGGGACGGAGCCAATCGCCATGGCCGTGAGCTCCGCGTCCAGGGCCTGCAGACGTTCGGGTGTGCCCACGTCCTCCCAGCGGCCCGCGTAGTGCTCCCCGGTCACCCGACCCTCGGCCATGGCCGCGGTGAGCAGGGGCGCGAGCCTGGCCTTCTCGCCTGCCCGGATGCCGGCGAAGAGTTCGGGCCGGTAACAGCCGATGCCGGAGAAGGTGAGTACCGGGCACCGAGTGCCGAGTGCCGAGGGAGGCTTGACACGCCCTTCCTGCAGCATGAAATCTCCACCGGGATGGTGGGGCGGGTTGTCCACCAGCACGAGGTGGGCGAGGCGTCCGGGGTCGGCGGCCATCGCCTTTAGAACGGGGGCGAGCCGGGCATAGTCGTATTCCGTGTAGACGTCGCCGTTGGTCACCAGAAAGGGCGCCTCGCCCAGCAGGGGCATCGCCGTGGCGATGCCGCCCGCGGTCTCCAGGGGCTCGCCCTCGTCGGAATAGCGGATGCTCACCCCAAAGGTCCGGCCGTCGCCCAGGAAGTCCTCGATCTGCAGGCCCAGATGGGCATGGTTGATGACCAGCTCGGTGAAGCCCGCGCGCCGGAGCCGCTCGATCTGCCAAATGATCAGCGGCTTGCCCCCCGCCATGAGCAGCGGCTTGGGCGTGTGGTCGGTGAGCGGCCGCATGCGCTCGCCCAGGCCCGCGGCCAGGATCATCGCTTTCATGAATTCGGTGAAACG
Source organism: Hydrogenophilus sp. (assembly GCA_020725195.1). GTDB lineage: Bacteria > Pseudomonadota > Gammaproteobacteria > Burkholderiales > Thiobacillaceae > DYFL01. Next base: position 45,211 of record DYFL01000001.1, on the reverse strand, counting down.
GGAAACGGGAAACGGGAAACGGGAAACGGGAAACGGGAAAAGTCGAACACGGCAAACAGGCATGCACGGCTGGAAAGGCTGATCGCCGGGATTTTTCTGATAATTTCCACTTTCAACTTTTCACTTTCCACTTTTCCACTTTTCACTTTTCCCGTTTCCCGTTTCCCGTTTCCCGTTTCACTCGCCTAAAAGGTGTATCCCACTGCCTGAGCCTTCCCCTCCAATGCATCCAGGAGATTGAGGAAGGGGTGCAGGCCGGCGTAGCGCTCGCAGGCCCGGCGCAGGTAGCGCATCACCAGGGGCATGTCCTTGAGGTAGCCGTCCTTGCCGTCGCGGTGGCAGAGCCGGGCGAAGATGCCCAGCACCTTGATGTGGCGCTGCACGCCCATCCATTCGAAGTCGCGGTAGAAATCGGCGAAGTCCGAGGCCACCGGCAGCCGGGCGCGGCGCGCGGCCTCCCAGTAGCGGATCACCCAGTCGAGCACCCGCTCCTCTTCCCACCGGATGTAGGCGTCCTTGTAGAGGGAGGCGAGGTCGTAGGTGATGGGGCCGTAGACCGCGTCCTGGAAGTCCAGCACCCCGGGGTTGGGCTCGGTCACCATGAGGTTGCGGGAGTGCCAGTCGCGGTGGACGTAGACCCTGGGCTGGGCCAGGGTGTTGGCGAGCACGGCCCGGAAGGCGGCCTCCATGACCTCCTGCTGCGCGGACGTGAGTTCGACCTTGAGGTGCCGCGCCAAGTACCAGTCCGGGAAGAGGCGCATCTCGCGCAGGAGCAGCGCCCCGTCGTAGTCCGGCAGCTCGCCGGCGCGGCTGGCGAGCTGGATCCTCAGCAGGGCGTCGTTGGCGTCGCGGTAGAGGCCGTCGGCCGTCTGCTCGTCGACTCGGTTTGGGTCCAGCGTTTGCCCCCTCTCCCCCTGGGCGAGGGTTGGGGTGAGGGGACTGGCCGGAGTGTCCCCACTCCGGCCAGTCAGCGCCGCGAGGTAGGTGGTGTTGCCGAAATCGGAGAGCAGCAGGAAGCCCTCGTCCAGGTTCTCGGCCAGGATCTCGGGGGTGTTGGCCCCGGCCGAGCGGAACAGGCGGGCGACGTGCAGATAGGGGCGGCAGTCCTCGTGCTCGGGCGGCGCGTCCATGACGACGAAGCTGCCGCGCGCGGTCCGTACCCGGAAGTAGCGCCGGAAACTGGCGTCGGCCGAGGCCGCCTCGAGGGCCAGGAGCGGGGCGGGGGCGGCCTCTTCGGCCCATCGCCGCAGGCGGCCGAGGCGTTCGGATGGATCCGTGCGTTCCAAGTTATAATCCCCTGCAAACAAACTCGAACATTCTAGCACCCGCGCCACCTCCCGATGCCGCCCACGCGCCTCCTGCCCCTCCCCCTCCTGCTGGCGCTGATCGGCGGCGGGGCCGTGGCGGACGACGACGGCTTCCCGCTCCGGTTCACCCCTAGGCTGGCCGCCCCGGCCGCGGTCGACAGGGAGACCCTGCCGGTCTTCATGGATGCGGACCGGCTCTACGGCGTCCAGGACCGATACATAGAGGCCGAGGGCGAGGTGGTCGTGCGCCGCCGCGGCGAGAGCCTGCAGGCCGACTGGATGCGCTACGACCAGCCGGAGGACAGGCTGCGCGCCCGCGGCAACGTCGTGGTCGTCCAGGATGGGCGCCGCATCGAGGGCGAGGAGCTCGCGCTGCAGCTCACCACCCATATCGGCGAGATGCGCGCCGTCCGCTACGAGGCGCGCGGCGCGCGGGGCGAATACGGCCGCGGCGAGGCCGACATGCTCCATTTCGAGGGCGAGGGCCAGTACCGGCTCGCCGCCGCCACCTACACCACCTGCCCGGTGGGCAACGACGACTGGCAGGTCAGGGCGGGCGAGCTCGAACTCGACAACATCCGCAACCTGGGCGTCGCCCGCGACGTCAAGATCGAGTACCTGGGCGTGCCCATCGTCTACGCCCCCTGGCTGGACTTCGCCCTGGACGGCAGCCGCAAGACGGGCTTCCTGACGCCCTCCTACGGCGCCTCGGACAAGCGCGGGATCGAGCTGACCGCGCCCTGGTACTGGAACATCGCGCCGAACCGGGACGCCACCCTCACCCCCCGCTACATGTCCAAGCGCGGCCTGCAGCTGGGGGCGCAGTTCCGCTACCTGGAGCCCGACTACGCCGGCGACCTCAACCTCGAATACCTGCCCGGCGACGCCCAGGCCGACCGAGACCGCTATCACGGCCTCATCCGCCACAGCCAGCGATTCACGCCGCGGCTCTCCGGCGGCCTGACCGTGGAGCGCGCCTCCGACGACGCCTACTTCCGCGACCTGTCCAGCCTGGTGAACCAGACCTCCCAGGTACACCTGCCCCGCGACGGCTTCCTCAGCTACAGCGGCGGCTGGTGGACCGCCGCTGGGCGGGTGCAGTCCTTCCAGACCCTGCAGGATCCGGCGGCGCCGATCCTGGAGCCCTTCCGGCGCCTGCCGCAGCTCACCTTCAGCGCCGCCCGCATGGAGCCGGGCGGCTACCCGCTGGACGCCGGCCTCGCGGCCGAGTTCGTCAGCTTCGAGCACCCGGCCGGCGCCCAGCCGCAGGGCCGCAGGACATACGCCTATCCGAGCGTGACCTTCCCGCTCGCCACCCACTACGCCTATCTGACGCCGAAGCTGGGCTGGCACCTGACCCGCTACGACCTCGACCGCAACGACCAGAACCCCCAGCTCCTGCAGGAGACGCGCAGCCTGCCCATCCTCAGCCTGGACTCGGGCCTGCAGTTCGAGCGCGACTGGCACTTCGCCGGGCGCGGCTACCTCCAGACCCTGGAGCCCCGCCTCTACTACGTCTACATCCCCTACCGGGACCAGAGCGGCCTGCCGGTCTTCGACACCGGCCTGCGGGACGTGAGCCTCGACGCCCTGTTCAGCGAGAACCAGTTCATCGGCGTCGACCGGATCAACGACGCCAACCAGCTGACGCTCGCCGTCACCACCCGTTTCCTGGAACCGGAAAACGGCCTGGAGCGCCTGCAGCTGACCCTCGGCCAGCGCTACTACTTCGCCGGCCAGCGCGTCGTCCTGCCCGGCGGCAAGGCGCGCGACAGCGACGCCAGCGACGTCCTGGCCCAGCTCTCCGGCCAGATCACCGACCGGCTGCGCCTGCGCGCCGGCCTGCAGATGGGAACCGATACGGGAAATGTGGTCAAAACGGGTTTCGGGGCCCAGTACCGGCACAGCCCGGGGCGGGTGGTCAACCTGGACTACCGCTACGACGACCCGGGCAACATCGACCAGGTCGACCTGTCCTGGCAGTGGCCGCTGGCGGCCCGCTGGCACGGGCTCGGCCGGCTCAATTACTCCTTCTACGACCAGCGCATTGTGGAAGGTTTGCTCGGTTTCGAGTACAACGCCGGATGCTGGTCCCTGCGCGGGGTGGCCCAGCGCCTGGCCATCACCCAGACGGAGGCCACCAACGCCTTCTTCCTCCAGCTGGAGCTGCACGACCTGACGCAGCTCGGCCCCAACCCGCTGGAGGTCTTGAAACGGAGCATCCCAGGATATGCAAAGAGTGACGAACTTGATCTGCCGTAGCCTATTGACCCTGATCGCGGCCGCCGGCCTCGCGCAGCCGCCGGCGTCGCTGGCGGCCCCCCGCGAGCCCGAGCCGCTCGACCGCATCGTGGCCGTGGTGAACAGCGCCGTCATCACCGAACACGAGCTGCAGGCGCGCGTGACCCAGACGCTGCGCCAGCTCTCCCGGCAGAACACCCCCCTGCCGCCCCGGCGCGTGCTGGAAAGGCAGATGCTGGAGCGCATGATCACGGAGAAGGCCCTGCTGCAGCTCGCGGAGGAGACCAACATCCGCGTCGACGGCGCCCAGCTCGACCGCGCCATCACCCGCATCGCCCAGCAGAATAACCTGGACCTGCCCGCCTTCCGCGCCGCCCTGGAGAGGGAGGGCGTGGATTACGCCGCCTTCCGGGAGCAGATCCGCGCCGAGATCATGGTGACCCGCCTGCGCGAGCGCGAGGTCGACAACAAGATCAGCGTCACCGACGCCGAGATCGACAACTACCTCGCCAGCCCCGCCCTGGCGGCCGCGCAGCAGGACGAGTACCGGCTCGCCCACATCCTCGTGACCACCCCGGAGGGCGCCTCCCCGGACCGGCTCCAGGCCCTCAAGGCCAAGGCCGAGAAGGCGCTGGCCGAGCTCAAGGCCGGCGCCGATTTCGCCCAGGTCTCCGCCGGCTACTCCGACGCCCAGAACGCCCTCGAGGGCGGCGAGCTCGGCTGGCGCAACGCCGCGCAGCTGCCGGACCTCTTTGCCGGCGCCCTCAAGGGCCTGCGCCCAGGCCAGGTCTCCGAGGTGCTGCGCAGCCCCAACGGCTTCCACATCCTCAAGCTCCTGGACCAGCGCGGCACGGGCAAGACCCTGATCATCAAGCAGACCCGGGCCCGGCACATCCTGATCAAGACTAGCGAGATCGTCAGCGACCAGGACGCCAGGAACCGCCTGCTGCAGCTCAAGGAGCGCATCGACAACGGCCAGGACTTCGCCGAGCTGGCGCGGCTGCACTCCGACGACCTCTCCGCCTCCAAGGGCGGCGACCTGGGCTGGCTCAACCCGGGCGACACCGTGCCCGACTTCGAGCGCGCCATGGACGCCCTGCAGCCCGGACAGGTCTCCGAGCCCGTGCGCTCGCCCTTCGGCTGGCACCTCATCCAGGCGCTCGAGCGGCGCGACCAGGACGTGACCCAGGAACGCCGGCGCCTGGAGGCCCGCCGCGCCATCCGCGAACGCAAGGGCGACGAGGCCTTCGAGAGCTGGGTGCGCCAGGTGCGCGACGGCGCCTATGTGGAATACAGGACCGAGGACTGAGTCGCGGCGACCGAGGGCCGAGCCATGACCCGAGCCCCCCTCGGCCCTCGGCCCTCAGTCCCCGCTCCCCTGGTATTGACCGCCGGCGAGCCGGCCGGGGTCGGGCCGGACCTCTGCGCGCTCCTGGTGCAGGACCCGCCTGCAGACATCCCCCTGGTCATCCTCGCCGACCGCGGGCTGATCGAGGCCCGCGCCCGGCAGCTGGGGCTGCCGCTCGCGCTGCCCGACTACGCCCCCGGCCGCGCCGCCCCCTTGAGCCTCCTCTCCCTGCCCCTGGCCGCGCCGGCCGAGCCCGGCCGCCTCGATCCGGCCAACGCCGCCTACGTGCTCGCCTGCCTGCGCCGGGCGGCGGAGGGCTGCATGCGCGGCGAATTCGCCGGCCTCGTCACCGGCCCCGTGCACAAGGGCGTGATCAACGAGGCGGGACTGCCCTTCACCGGCCACACCGAGTACCTCGCCGAGCTCACCGGCACGCCCCGGGTGGTGATGATGCTCGCGGGCGCAGGCCTCCGGGTCGCGCTCGCCACCACCCACCTGCCCTTGAAGGAAGTCCCCGCCGCCCTCACCCCCGAGTCCCTGGCCGCGACCCTGCGCATCCTGCACCGCGCGCTGAAGGCCGACTTCGGCCTCGCCGAGCCGCGCATCCTCGTCGCCGGCCTCAACCCCCACGCCGGCGAGGGCGGCCACTTGGGCCGGGAGGAGATCGAGGTCATCGAGCCGGTGCTGGAAGGCTTACGTGCCGAGGGCATGCAGCTCGTCGGGCCGCTGCCGGCCGACACCCTGTTCCAGCCGAAATACCTCGAGGCGGCCGACGCGGTCCTCGCCATGTACCACGACCAGGGCCTGCCGGTGCTCAAGTACGCCAGCTTCGGCGGCGGCGTCAACATCACCCTGGGCCTGCCCGTCGTGCGCACCTCGGTCGACCACGGCACCGCCCTGGACCTCGCCGGCACGGGCCGCATCCACCAGGGCAGCCTGCGCGTCGCCATCGAGCTCGCCTGGCGGATGGCTCAACAAAGAGCGCGGAGCGAGGAGTGAGGAGTGAGGAGTGAGGGGCACCGCCCTCGCAAGTCGCTGGGGCAGCATTTTCTGCACGACCCCGGCATCCTCGCCAAGATCGTCGCCGCCATCGCGCCGAAGCCGGACGACCTCATGGTGGAGATCGGCCCCGGCCTCGGCGCCCTCACCCGGCCCCTGCTGGAGCAGCTGGGCCACCTGCACGTGGTGGAACTGGACCGCGACCTCGTCGCCCGGCTGCGCCGGGACTACCCGGCAGAGCGGCTCAGCGTGCATGAGTGCGACGCCCTGAGGTTCGATTTCGGCAGCCTGGGTGCACCGCTGCGGGTCGTGGGCAACCTGCCCTACAACATCTCCACGCCCCTGCTCTTCCACCTGGCCGAGGCAGCCGGGGGCATCCGCGACATGCACTTCATGCTGCAAAAGGAGGTGGTGGACCGCATGGCCGCCCGGCCGGACACCCCCGACTATGGCCGGCTGTCGGTCATGCTCCAGGCCCGCTTCCGGGTGACGAAGCTCTTCAACGTCCTGCCCGGGGCCTTCAATCCGCCGCCCAAGGTGGATTCCGCCGTGGTCCGGCTCGCCCCCCTGCCGCCGGAGGCGGTGCCCTATACGAATGCCAAGGCCTTCGCCGAAGTGGTCGCCCGCGCCTTCGCGCAGCGCCGCAAGACCCTGCGCAACGCGCTCAAGGGCCTGGTCAGCGCAGAGACACTAGAGAGTCTGGGCATCGACCCGACCCGCCGGGGCGAGACCCTCAGCGTGGCGGACTTCGCCCGCATCAGCGAAACCCTGGATTAGGCATTTCCCGGGGTAGGCAGAGGCTCAGCCCCCGCGGGTGCCCTTCTGAATGAACTCAATCTTGTAGCCGTCCGGGTCTTCCACGAAGGCGATGACGGTGGCGCCCCGGAGCCGTCGGCCGAGGGGCCCCCGAAGGGGGATCGGCCAGCGGAGGGGTTGCCGTCGACCGTCACTCCCCGCGGCTGCCCTTCTGGATGAACTCGATCCTGTAGCCGTCGGGGTCCTCGACGAAGGCGATGACGGTCGACCCGTGCTTCATGGGGCCGGCCGGCCGCACGACCTTGCCGCCCTTGGCCGTGACCTCCTCGCAGGCCCGGTAGGCGTCGTCCACCTCGACGGCGATGTGGCCGAAGCCCGTGCCCGGGTCGTACCGCTCCACGCCCCAGTTGTAGGTGAGCTCCAGCACGGTGTGCGCGGCCTCGTCGCCGTAGCCCACGAAGGCCAGGGTGAACTTGCCGTCCGGATAGTCCTTGCGGCGCAGGAGCCGCATCCCCAGCACCTGGGTGTAGAAGTCGATGGAGCGATCCAGATCGCCCACCCGGATCATGGTGTGCAGCATGCGCATGCCCTGCTCCTTTCAGCGAAAAACGTCATTGTTCCCCACCGGACCCTGTTTCCAAAGCGGCACGCTCACCGCCCTCAGGCTGGCCGCTTAAGCAAGGCTTAAGCCCCCTGCAGGATAATGCGGCCCCCAGATCGACATCGCCCCCACCGTCCTCGACCTCCTGGGCCTTCCCGGCGACGACCACTTCTTCGGCAAGTCCGTGTTCGAGCAGGCGGGCGACGCCCCGCGCGCCTTCCTCAGCAACTACCAGGAGCTCGGCTACTACAAGGCCGACACCCTGACCGTGCTGGGGCTCAAGAAGCGGGCGGCGGCCTACCGCGTCGACCCCAAGACCGGCGAGGCCGCCGCCGCCCCGGTGGACCCGCAACTGCTCAAGGAGGCCGTGGCCTACTACCAGGAGGCCTTCCATGCCTTCAAGCGCGGCGAGCTCGAGCTGCGCCAGAAGGCGAAGTAGCGCCGGCCGGCGGCGTGCGCCGATTCAGGCCGCGCCGATGGCGCGCAGATAGAAGGGGAAGAGCCTGCGCGCCTCGTCGAGCAGCGAGCCCTTCTGCTCCAGGATGGACACGCGCATCACCAGGCCCTGGATCAGCGAGACGTACAGCATGGTGGCCTGCGCCTCGTCGAGGTCGGCCGAGACCTGTTGCCGCGCCTTGGCCTCGGCGAGCAGCGTCCGGATCTTCGCCTCATAACCCGCCAGGATCTCCCGTATCAGGAGCCGGATCCTGGGATTCTTCCGGAGCAACTGGTCCGAAAACAGCAGCCGCGGGATGGCGGGGTGCCTCTCCACGAAGCCGATGTGCGCAAAGAAGACGCGCTCCAGCGCATCGATCGGGTCGCTGCCCTGGCTGGCCGCCATGTCCACGACCGCCATCAGCCGCCCCCGCACCCAATGGATCACCCCGAGCCAGATCAGGTCCTTGCTCGGGAAATGCCTGAAGATCGCCCCCTGGGTCACGCCCACGGCCTTGGCCATGTCCTGCGTCGTCACCGCGTCCACGCCGTGTTCGCCGGCGAGGTCCACCGCGGCCTTGATGATCTCCTCCTGGCGCTCTTCCGCCGACAGTCGCTGCCTAGGCCCGCTCATCGCTCACTTTCCATGCTCATTGCCCCTACCTTCCGAAAATCCTCACGCGCCGACGGCACGCCGGCATGGCCGCCGCGCCCCCACTCGGGCAAGTTCTCGGCCTCGCCTCGTATCATCGCACGCGCGTCCCTGGGCCAGGCGGGCGAACAGCCCCCTGCGGCCTGCTCGATCTGCAGCGCGGCCGGCCCCTCAATCGCGCGACAGCCCATGCAGCAGGCCCCGATAGGATGCCGACTCGCGCATCAATCGGGGGCCGAGCGCGCGCAGTTGGTCGACCGTATCCGGAGGCAGGCTCAACGAGGTCGGGATGGCGCGGAAGTCATCGCGCTCGGCGGGGTCCTGGATCGCATCCAGGGTCACTTCGACCAGATGGAAATCGAAACCCGCCTCCGCCGAATCCCCGGGTGGGAGATCGGCCCCTTGCGCACGCGCCTGCCTGGCCCACTCCTCGAAGTTCGCCTTCAGCAGTTCCGTCGTCTCGAACGAATAGCGGTTGATGGGGATGTCCTTGATGGCCCTGAACACCTGGGCGACCGTAGGCACCTCCTCCCTGCGGTCCAAGGACAGGTCGGGGGCCGTCTCGGCATTGACGACGATCAGCACCGCCTTGCGCAGCCGGCCGAGGCTCAGGGCGCGGGCCAGGCCCATGGGGCCGTCGCGGCTCGCCACTCGATCGAGCATCCCGCGCAGGCCCAGGTTGTCGGTGATGCCGCCGTCGAGGAGGTGGATATAGGGCCTGGCCTCGGCATCGAGGTAGGACCCCACCTCGGCGGCCTTGTAGATCCGGCGCGACGACGGGCCGCCGGGCGCCTCGGCCGGCGCCGCCGCCTGGTAGCCGCAGCGCCCGGCGTAGTTCCGCAGGGTGAGCGGGCTGAACACGATGGGCACGGCGCTGGAGGCCGCGACCGCCCGCGCCAGCGGAAACGACGCAAGGTCGGAGCAGAGCAGGTCGAACTGCTCCTGGGTGAACTCGAAGCGCGTGCCCAGGCTCATGTCGCTGGCATTGACCATGACGTAGGGACGGCGCCCCGACTCGACCAGGTCGCCGTAGGTGCCGTGGTGGAAGATCTCGGCGTCGAGATACTCGGCCACCAGATCGATCCGGCCGAACTTGGGCGAGGCGCCCCGCACCAGATTGGCCGGCGCGAGGATCTTGCGGGTGAGCTCGCCCTGGACGTCGCGCTTCAGGAAACGCGCCTCGAAGTCGCTGAAGATGCGCTCGCCGTAGAGGGCGTAGTAGGCGGCGGTGAAGCTGCCGCCGGACACCGAGGAGATGATGTCGACCTCGTCGAGCAGGCGCTTTTTCTTTCCTTCCCAGACGATCTCCGTTTGCGCGAGCTGCTCCAGCACCCCGTAGGCCAGGGCGGCGGCGCGCGTGCCCCCGCCCGAGAAGGTGACGACGACCAGCAGGCTGTCGGAGTTATCGGGGCTGGCGAGATTCTTGAATCGGTAGCCGGAGTCCGGGTCGTGCCGGGCCAGGGGCGGGTTCGGCGGATAGTGGGCGCAGCCCGTGAACGCCAGGACGGCGGCCAGAATCAGCAGATTGAGGTAGTTCATGCGGCCCTCCCGTCCCGGCGCGGCGTTCTGTCGTGCCACCGTTTATCGATCCGAAACGACTGCACTTGACCCTCTCCCCCCGGGAGAGGGTGGCGAAGCCGGGTGAGGGCTTGGGCGCCGAAAGGCGCCATGACGGGCGTCACCCCCTCACCCCCACCCTCTCCCGGAGGGAGAGGGGGTGTAAAGTTGACTCGTTTCCCATCAATAACGGCTCCCGACCTCCATGCCGGGCTTCAGCCGGTCGTAGACGAGGCGGAATGCAATCGGCTTCGCCTCCGAAACCTGGGCGACGCTGGAGATCGTGAGCTGGCCCGTGCCGGCGTCGATCCGGTAACTCTGGATCAGCCTGGTGCCGCCGCGCATCGTGGTCTCGACCACCAGCACGGGGCCTTCCCAGCCCGCAAGGGTCACCTTCTGATCCAGACCGCCCTTGGCGGAAACGCTGGCACCGCGAAAGTCGGTGTACAGGCGCTGACGCCGCTCGCTCTCGTCGGCGATCAGCAGCATCGGGTCCTCGTGGGTGATGTCGAGTCTGGCCGGCGTGGCGGTCAGCGCCGCCCTGTCCTCCGGCGACAGCGGGCTGCGCGCAGCCATGCCTTCCCCCATGCCGCGCCCCTGGCGTCCGCCGCCCATGCCGCCGCGCATCCCGCCGCCCATGCCGCCGCGCATCCCCTGCCCGCCGCCCATGGCCGGCTGCATCGATTGCATGGCCGCCTTGACCTTCTCCTGCGGGTCATCGCTGGCCTTGGCATTGAGGGCCCAGCGGCCGGAGAAGTCCGGCCTGGACTGCGTCTCCCGGGCCACCGGGGTCGCGGGCACGGGCGCATTCCCGCTCGGCGGCGCCGCAGGCGGGCTGGCGCAGCCGGCCAAGGCGAGGCCGATCCCGATCCCAGCGCCGAGGCGCGTCCCGGCCCTCAGGCCCTGCATGGGGGTTTCCATCCCGCACTCCTTTGCATCGTCTGCTCCATTGCATCCGCCCTCGTTCACTCCGGAGACCGGAGCAGTCCGGCCCGGTAGAAGGCGAACGCGCTGACGGCCTCCCCGAACAGCGTCTCCCGGGGCCGGGGGCCGAGATTGAGCGCCAGCCCCTGGATCAGGCCGACCAGGCGCATCGCCGAGGACTGCGGTTCGACGTCGGCCCTGACCAGGCCCTGCTGCTTGGCCCGGTCGATGATCCGGGCCAGGCGGGCGGCGTAGTGGCCGACGACCCGCCGGACGCGCCGCTGCAGGCGGGCATCCTCATCCTGCGCCAGCCACGCCAACAGGCGCCTGGGCACGTCGGGATGCCTGGCGATGAAGGCGATCAGCCGCTGGAAGGCGCATTCCAGCTCCCGCAGCGGATCGGCCGGCGCCCCGCACCGGGCCGCGCGCATGAGCCGGCCCCGCGCGCGGGCGAGGTATCGCTTACGCCCGCCCTGGCTGTGCGTCCCGGGCGGCGCCCAGTCGTCTTCGGCCCGGGCGGCGGCGGCCGGCAGGGCTTCCGGATCCGCGAAGAGGTAGTAGCGCGTGGCCTCCCACCACGCCTGCAGATGCTCCGGCCTGAATCCCTGCGTGTCGTCTGTGTGCATGATCGTCTCCGATGCAAAGTGCGAGTTCAGCGCGCCCCGTAGAAGTGCTCCACGAACGGCCTGCGGAACTCGCGGTGGCAGTCGTGGCAACGGGTCTGGAGTTCCGCGAAGGCCGCAATCACGCCCGGGCCGTCCTTGAGCCTGGCGGCCCTGCCCAGGGCCAGGGCGGCGTCGTGGGTCCGGCCGTCGTGGGCCTTGTACTTGCCCATGTTGGCGCCGACGAAGCCCAGGATGCGCGCCTTCTCGCCGAAGGGCGGCTGGGGGTGCTCGGCGATGAGGGGGGCGGTCTTCGCGACCAGCTCCCAGTCCTCGCGAGAGATGCCATCGGCGACGGTCTGCATGTGCCTGCCCAGGTCCTTCATGATCTTCTGCAGGGCGAGCGGCTCGGCGGCCTGTGCACCGCCCGCGGCGAGCATCAGGAAGACCGAGGCGACGAGGCTTGGAAATCGAGTGCGGTCGGGTTTCATGTCAGGCCATCCTTTTCTGGAAGCGAAGCGAGCTGATGGTGAGGAGCGCGGCACCGAGGACCGCCAGGGCGGCGAACTGGGGCCAGAGGATTTCCAGTCCGCTGCCCTTGAGGAAGATGTCGCGGATGATCTCCAGGAAGTAGCGCAGCGGGTTGAGATAGGTGAGCCACTGCGCCGGCTCCGGCATGTTCGAGATCGGGAACATGAAGCCGGAGAGCAGCACCGCCGGCAGGTAGAAGAAGAACGAGGACATCAGCGCCTGCTGCTGGGTGTGGGAGATGGTGGAGATGAAGAGCCCCACCCCGATGGTGGACATCAGATAGAGCCCCGAACCCAGCAGCAGCAGCCCGAGGCTGCCGTGGATGGGGACCTCGAACCAGCTCACCCCGATCGCGGTCACCACCAGCACGTCGACGAAGCTGATCAGCACGAAGGGTAGGGTCTTGCCGAGGATGAGCTCCAGGGGCCGGATCGGCGTCACCATCAACTGTTCCATGGTGCCGATCTCGCGCTCGCGCACGATCGCCATGGCGGTGAGCAGCAGCGAGATCAGGAGCACCACCACGGCGATGACGCCGGGCACGTTGTAGTAGCGGCTCTTCAGGTCGGGGTTGAACCAGGCCCGCGTGCGCAGCTCGACGGGGGCCGTCTGCGCCGCGGCCGCCTCGTCGAGCCCCGACGGGGGCGACCACTCGCGGGAGTACGCCTGGGTGATGCGCTGGGCATAGTCCATCGCCACCGTGCCGGTGTTGGAGTCGGTGCCGTCGACGATCGTCTGGATCGAAGCCGGCCGGCCCGAGCGCAGATCCTCGGCGAAGCCGCGGTTGATCTGGATGCCCATGATCGCCCGGCCCCGGTCGAGCAGCTCGCCCAGGCGTTCGGGCCGGTCGGTGTTCTCCACCACGGTGAAATAGCCGGAGGCCGTGAAGCGCTCGATCAGCGCCCGGCTCTGCGGGCTCTTGTCGAGGTCGCACACCGCCGTCTTGATGTGGTCCACGTCGGTGGTCACGGCATAGCCGAACATGATCAGCTGAACCACCGGCATGACGAAGATCAGCGCCTTCATGCGCGGGTCGCGCAAGACCTGGATGAACTCCTTCACCAGCATGCGATAGATGCGTTCCCACATGGTGCGCCCCGTCAGCTCAGTTTCTTGCGGAACTTGCCCAGCGCGACGGCGAACACCACCACCGCGAACAGGGCAAGGAAGATCAGATCGTCCGCCACGAAGGCGGGCGGGCTCGCCTTGAGGAAGATGTTCTTCAGCACCTCGACGAAATAGCGCGCCTGCACCACATGGGTGACCACCTGGAGCGCGCGCGGCATGTTGTCGATGGAGTAGAGGAAGCCGGAGAGCAGGAAGGCGGGCAGGAAGGTCGCCACCATCGCCAACTGGCTCGCCACCAGCTGGGACTTGGCGATGGTGGAGACCATGATGCCGAGGCTCAGCCCCCCCACCAGGAACATGGCGGTGACGCCGAGCAGGAAGGCGAAGCTGCCCCTGAGCGGCACGTCGAACACCCATACGCCCATGGCCACCGAGAACAGCACGTCGGCCACGCCGATCACGAAATAGGGCGCCATCTTGCCGAGGAAGAGCTCGATCGGCTGCACCGGCGTGGCGATGAGCTGTTCCATGGTGCCGCTCTCCCACTCGCGCGACACGGTGAGCGAGGTGAGCAGCGCGGTGATCACGGTCATGATGACGGCGATCAGACCGGGGATGATGAACCAGCGGCTCTTCAGCTCGGCGTTGTACCAGACCCGCAGGCGGTTATCCACGGCGAGTTCGACCTTCGTGTCCTGCCGCCCCGCGCTGTAGCGGTGGGTGATGGCCTCGGCATAGCCCAGGGCGATGGTCGCGGTGTTGGCGTCCGAGCCGTCGGCGAGCAACTGCACCTGGGCCGTGCGGCCCTGCTCCAGGTCGCGGGCGAAATGCCGGGGGATCACCAGGGCGAGCTGGGCCGCACCGCGGTCGATCAGCTCGCGCGCCGCGGCGTAGCTGTCCACCGAGGCCACGACCGTGAAGTAGCTGGAGGCCGGGAAGCCCTCCACATAGTTGCGGCTGGCCGCGCTCTTGTCCTGGTCGTAGACGGCCAGGTTGAGCGTCTTGATGTCCATGGTGATGGCGTAGCCGAACAGGATCAGCAGGATCAGCGGCATCAGGAAGGCCATCGCCAGCGAGCGCGGGTCGCGCAGGATGTGGATGAACTCCTTCTTCACCAGCGCCTTGAGGCGGATCCAGGAGAAGGCGCGCGGCTTCATGGCTGCGCCTCCTGTTCGCGCCGGCGGTCCTCGAGCTCGATCAGGGAGACGAACACGTCCTCCATCGAGGGGAGAACGCGGGCAATGCCCTCTACCGCCAGCCCGCGTTCGGCGAGGAACCCGCCCACCGCGGCGGCGGCCGCCTCGGCGTCGTCGACCACCGCATGCAGGTTGTCGCCGAACAGGGCGACATCCTTCACCAGCCCCGAGGATTCGAGCTGCTCCAGCGCCTCGAACGGCCGCTCGACACGCAGTTCGAGGATGTCTTCCGGGATCAGGGTCTTGAGCTCGGCAGGCCGGCCCTTGGCGATCATGCGGCCGCGGTAGATCAGCGCCAGCTCGTCGCAGTATTCCGCCTCCTCCATGTAGTGGGTGGTGACGAAGACGGTGGTGCCGCGGTGCGACATCTGCGCGATCAGGTCCCAGAACTGGCGCCGTGACAGCGGGTCCACCCCCGAGGTGGGCTCGTCGAGGAACAGGATCGTCGGCTCGTGCAGCACCGCGCAGCCCAGCGCCAGGCGCTGCTTCCAGCCGCCGGCCAGGGAGCCGGTGAGGTCCTTGCGCTTGTCGGTGAGCCCCGCCATCTCCAGCACCCAGTCCTTGCGCTCGCCGCGCTTCATCCTGGGCACGTTGTAGATGCCGGCGTAGAAGTCGATGTTCTCCTCCACGGTGAGGTCGTCGTAGAGGGAGAACTTCTGCGACATGTAGCCGATGTGCCGCTTGATGGTCTCGGACTCGGTCATGACGTCGAAGCCCGCTACCCGGCCCTCGCCGGAACTGGGCAGGAGCAGGCCGCAGAGCATGCGGATGGTGGTGGACTTGCCCGCGCCGTTGGGGCCGAGAAAGCCGAACACCTGGCCTTTTTCCACGGTGAGCGAGATGCGGTCGACGGCGACGAAATCGCCGAACACCCGGGTCAGCTCGCGCACTTCCACGGCGTATTCTTGATTCATCCTGAAAACCTCAGTTGAAACGCCACAAAATGGTGGAAACCCAGGCCAGGCTTCGCCTGGCACCCTCACCCTGCCCTCTCCCGAAGGGAGAGGGGAGTTTTTCGCCTCTCCCTTCGGGAGAGGCCGACGCGTAGCGGCGGGTGAGGGTGAACGAGTGCGAGGCACTCGTTCCGACAGCGGAATTCAGCTTCATGGCTCCTCGTCCCGCGTGACCTGATGGATGAACACGTCCTCCAGCGTCGGGGTGATCGCCTTTTGCGCCAGCACGGCGATGCCGGCCTCGTGCAGGACGCGCCTGGCCTGCCCCGCTTCCGCCTCGTCGCCGGCGTAGAGGTGCAGCAGGCCGCCGAACAGGCTCACGCGGTTCCAGCCCAGGTGGCGGGCGAGCATCTCCCGGGCGGCACGCGGCCGGTCGGTCTCCAGCTCCAGCAGCAGGCCGGGGATGCCCTGCTTGAGCCTCTGCGGCGTGTCGCACCGGATCAGGCGGCCGCGGTGCATCAGGCCGACGCGCGAGCAGCGCTCGGCCTCGTCGAGGTAGGCGGTGGAGACGAAGATCGTCACCCCTTCCTTGAGCATGGCGTAGAGGATGCGCCAGAAGTCGCGCCGCGACACCGGATCGACGCCGTTGGTGGGCTCGTCGAGGAACAGGATCTCCGGCTTGTGGATCAGGGCGCAGGCCAGCCCCAGCTTCTGCTTCATGCCGCCCGAGAGGTTGCGCGCCAGGCGTTTGCGGAAGGGCGTCAGGTTGGAGAAGCCGAGCAGGCGCTCTTCCAGGGGCTCGCGCTCGCGACGCGGCACCTCGTAGAGGTCGGCATAGAAGCGCAGGTTCTCCTCCACGCTGAGGTCGCCATAGAGGCCGAAGCGCTGCGACATGTAGCTGATGCGGGCCTTGATCGCCTCCTCGCCACCCTGGATGGGGAAGCCCGCCACCTCGGCCTCGCCTTCGCTGGCCGCCAGGATGCCGGTCAGCAGGCGCATGGTGGTGGTCTTGCCGGCGCCGTCCGGGCCGACCAGGCCGAAGATCTCGCCGCGCCTCACCTCCAGATCCAGCCCGCGCACCGCCCACAGCGCGCCGAAGGCGCGGCCGAGGCCCTGGGTGCGGATGGCGACGCCGCTCATGTCATGTCCTCCCACGCCGCGCACAGGCGGTCGCGGCAGGGCGATTGCGTGGCCGCGGCGACGACCTTGGGGTCGAACTGGCTGCCGGCGGCCCGGGCGATCTCCTCCAGGGCGTCGCCGGGCAGGATGGCCCGACGGTAGCTGCGGTGGCTGCTCATGGCGTCGAAGGCGTCGGCCACCGCGATGATGCGTGCCTCGAAGGGGATCTGCAGGCCGATCAGCGCGTCCGGGTAGCCGCTGCCGTCGTAATGCTCGTGGTGATGGCGCACCGCCGGGGCATGGCGGCGCAGCGGCGGGAGGGCCTCGAGGATGTCGGCGCCGGCGCCGGGGTGTCTCTGCACACTGGCGAAATCCGCGGCATCGAGCCGCGAGGGGTTGCTGAGGATGCGG
The DNA here is from genome assembly GCA_020725195.1 of Hydrogenophilus sp. Classification (GTDB taxonomy): domain Bacteria; phylum Pseudomonadota; class Gammaproteobacteria; order Burkholderiales; family Thiobacillaceae; genus DYFL01. The sequence continues at coordinate 28,571 of DYFL01000001.1, read as the reverse complement.
TCGGGCATGCCGATCTTGCCCAGGTCGTGCAGCAGGGCCGCCTCTCTCACCGCCTCCGCCTCCGCCCCGGATAGCCCCATGGCCGTGGCGATCAGATGGGCATAGCGCGCCACCCGGCGCCCGTGGCCGCCGGTGTAGCTGTCCTTGAGCGCGATGGCGCTGTCGTAGGCGAACAGCACGGCCTCGTAGCTCCGGTGCCTTTCCTGCATGAGGCCGACCACCCTGCGGCGGTTGGCGCGCAGCAGGGCGGCCCACATCGCCGTGCTCAGCAGCAGGTAGACCAGGCCGCGCAGCATCAGCGGCACGAATCCCAGGCGGTCGGCCATGCCCAGATGAAAGGCGAGCGCCTCGCCCACCACGACCACCGCCACGACGGCGCCGGCATGGAGCAGCAGCGCCGCGCGGTCGCGCCGCACCAGCAGCCGCAGCGTCTGCCTGTCCGTCTCGAAGAGGTCGGCCGCAGGGATCACCGGCCGCCCCCGTCCCCGGCCGCGATCCAGACGTCGGCCGGCATGCCCGGCTTGAGCGTGCCGTCGCGGTTGTCCAGGGTCACGTTCACCGCGAACACCAGCTTGACCCGCTCCTCCTGAGTCTGCACGTTCTTGGGCGTGAACTCCGCCTCGGAGGAGACATAGCTCACCCGGCCGGCGAATTCACGCTCGGGGTAGGTGTCCACCTTGACCACGGCGGGGGCCCCGATGCGCACCTTGCCGATCTGGTTTTCCGGGATGTAGACCCTCACCCAGGGCCGGGAGATGTCGGTGACGGTCGCCACCGGCCGCCCAGCGCCCACGGTCTCGCCCACCTCCGCGTGGGTGCGGGTCACCACGCCGGCCAGCGTGCTCTTCGCCTCGAGGTCCTCCAGGGCGACCTGCGCGGCCTCGAGGGCGGCCTGCGCCTCCTTCAACTGGGCCCGCGCGGCTTCGATGCTCCCAGGGCGATAGCCGCTTTCCAGCAGGCGCAGCCTGGCCTCGGCGGCCTGACGCTGCTCCGCCGCCACCGACGCCGCGGTCAGGTCCTTGTCGCGGCGCTGGCGGCTGACGGCGCCGCCCTGGAACAAGGCCTCCGAACGGCGGGCCTCCTCCATCAGGTTCTCCAGGTTGGCGCGCGCCTGTGCGGCCTGCGCCCGGGCCTCGGCAATCTCCTGGGGGCGGTAGCCCTGCAGCAGGTCCTTCAGGCGCGCCTCGGCGGTCGACCGGGCCGCCTCCGCCTGGCGCACCCTGGCCGCCGCCTCGCGCTCGTCCAGGGCGGCTATCGGGTCGCCGGGGCCGACCGGGCTGCCCTCCCCGACGGGCCGGCTCTTGAGCGTGCCGGATACGCGAAAGGCGATCGCGACCTCGGTGGCATCCACCGTGCCGGAGGCGACGACCCTGTCGGTGTCCGCCTCGGGCGACCACGGCCTGACTTGCCAGAGCACCACAGCGGCGACGGCGGCCAGCGCCAGCCCTGCGATCGCAATCGGTTTCTTCATTGCTCGACTCCTTGACTGAGGGAACGGACCGGTTCAAGCCGGCCACGGACACCGGGCGTAGCGGTGCGCAGCGGCATGCGCTCTCCTTCTTGGGCGCAGGCGAGTGCGCTGTCGTGCCAAGACAGGTAAAGACCCAAAGGGGCCGGCTCGGGCGACACCAGGCCGGCGCCGGCCGCCTTGCCGGCCGCGCCCGGCTTGAAGCTGTGCGCAGACAACTCCCCCATGGCCCGCAACAGGCGCGCCTCGCCCACCGTGACATCGTAGTTCGCCTGGATGCGGTTGACGGTGGCATCCCAGAACGCGGTCTCCGCGGCGAGCAGGTCCGTGGCGGTGGACTCGCCCGACTCGTAGCGCAAGCTCTCGATCCGTAGGGCCTCCTCAGCCTCCACCTGGCCTTGATTGGCCACCGCCAGCCTGGATCGGGCCTCGGTCAGCCTGCCCAGCGCCTGCTCGACCTCAGAGGCCAGGCGGTTTTGTGCATCTTCGAGCCGCATCTCGCTCTGGCGCTGCTCCATCCGGGCCTGGTCCAGCCGCTTGTCCCGGATGGCGCCGTCGTAGAGCGGCATGGAAAGCTCCACCCCTAACTGCCAGTCGCCATAGCCGTCCAAGTCGCCGCCGCTCGTCTCCTGGATCTTGCCCAGCAAATTGACCTGGGGGCGCCGGTCGCCGCGGGCAATGGCGGTCTTGGCCTCGGCGGCCTTGCCCTGGGCCCGCAGCTCAAGCAGATCGGGGCGGTTCGCCGTGGCCCTTCCGAGCGCCTCGGCCAGCGTGACGGGCACGACCGGGTGGGCCGCATCGATTTCCTCCAGGGGCGGCAGCTTCCCAGACGTCCCCAGCAGGGAGGCGAGCAGGGCCAGGGCATCCTTCTCGCCCTGCGCCACCGTCAGCCGGTCGTGCCGTGCCTGCGTGAGCTGGGTCTGCAGCCGCAGCAACTCCAGCCGGGCGGCCCGGCCCTGCTCGATTCTTTGAACCGTGTTGCGCTCTTCCTGCTCCAGAGTGCGGATGCGGGAGTCGAGCGCGCCCGCCAGATGCCGGAACTGCAGCGCCTTGGTAAAGGTGGCGGCGACGTTGAACAGCAACTCCTGGCCCGTGGCGCGCAAGGCCTGGAAGGCCGCATCGCGCCCCTGCGCGGCGAGCAGCTCCCCGGCCACCAGCTTGCCGCCGGCATAGAGCGGCAGGTTCAGGGCCAGGCCGATGCCGGCGATGTCGCGGTCCAGCGGCGGGAAGACCCCGGCCTGGCGGATCGGGGTCACCAGGCTCGGGTAGGCGTAACGGGTGTAGCTGGCATTCAGGTCGATCTTGGGCAGATGCTGACCGCGGGCGATCTCCTGTTCGAGCTCCTGCTTCCTCACCTCGACCTCGCGCGCCCTGATCTCCGGATTGGACTGCGCGGCCCGCTCCATGGCCCCCCAGAGCGAGAGGGCGTCCGCCGACCAGGCGGCGGCCGGCAGCGTCACGAGGAAGGACCATGCAAACATCAAGCGGGGGAGTTTCATGCCTGCCTCCGGGCACCTAATAGTGAGTCACTGATTACTATCTTAGTGCCGGCGGACAATTTGTCAACAACAGATTTTGGCTACCTGCAGCTCATTATTAGATAAGCAGATATTGGGGAAAGGCGTCACGTCCGCCACGCCGCGCGCCTTTTAGAGACTGACTAATCACTTACATCATGGAGCAGGACGCGAACCGAGGCGGGTTGGTCGTACCGACGGCCTGGCGATGAGCCTGGTCCGCGCCGAAGTATTCGAACTGCTTGCAATATCTATATCGTGGTGTAGGTTTATAGCGTCCTGACGACTTATATGGAGGCACGCCGTGAACCCACCCACGGCCATCGATATGCTGATTCCCCTCGACCATCCCGATGCAAAAACCGGTTGTCGGCCAAGCCGGCCGAACGCCCCGGCGTACTCGATGCCCGGATCGCCGCACCGAAGCCGAATCTGCTGTTCGTCTAGTCACGATCCCAAGCGTTTTGACATCCGTTCGGTGCCAGGCATTGCCAAAAGCCTCGGTATCGAGGCGCGCATCGTGGAGATCTGAGCGATGAAGATCGGCGAAGTAGCGCAGCGAGTCGGCGTATCGATATCCACGCTGCGCATGTATGAGGAGCGCGGCCTGATCCTTGCCGGGCGTTCACCTCGGGGCACGCGGCATTATGGTGAGGAGGAATTGGCGCGCTTCCAGGCCATCGTCGGCCTGATCCATGCCGGGGTGCCCATCGAAACCCTGGCGCAACTGGCCAGCATCCGGCTGGGCAATCCCACAGGCGATTCCGCCGGCCACCAGGTCGAGGCCGTGCTGAAGGAGATGCAGGCCGGATTGACGGCCCGCATCGAAATTCTTCGGACCGCCTTGACCGACCTGCGAAGTGCGCAAGACAGGCTCGCGGGATGCCATGGCTGCCCGATTCGACCCACGCGCGAGAACTGCGCCGCTTGTCCGGTAGCCGACAAGCTGCTGGCCTGCTCCGTCATGCATGTAGTCTGGGACCAGGTGAGCCATGGTGCCTGAAACGCGCGTGCGCATACCGGTCACCTATAAGGCTGAATGGCAAGACGGCTACGGCGCGCGCGGCTGGAAGCTGGACGTGGCGATCGACGACCCCGAGGTGATCGCCGCCACGGCCGAGACGGGCCGAAGGCTGCCCACCTCGGTACTCGTTCACGACATCCTCGACCATCACCTGTGCGGCCTGGCCCTGGGCGGCCACCGTAACGAGGCCATCGCCCTGCATCAGCTCGGCCTGCGTACCGGAGCCGACCCGCAGCCTGATCTGATGCAGATGGTGGACGAGGATTTGATCCATGGCGTCATCGTGGGGGAGTCGATGAGGACCTTCCTGCCCGATGGACTGCGTGCCCTTCTGCCACCAGACCTGAGCGAAGATCGTCCCGTCATCGACTACCTTGCCGACCACATGGGGCGAGACGCGCTGCGCCTGTCCCTGCTCCGGCGTTTGCGCGATATCGGCCACGCCATGGCCGACGCGGCCATGGCGCAATACCGCCGCAGCGGTTTGGACCCCGCCCGGCGCGGACCGCTGGGATCGGCTTTGCAAGCCCTCCTGGCACGCGCCGACGCACGGGCCTTAAGCGAAGACTGGCACGAGGCGCACGGCGAGTTCGCGCTTTCGGACTGTCGCTGCAGCCTGGAAATAGACATTCCCTATCCCATTCGACTCGACACCCGCTGCACATAAGGAGCCGCCATGACCGCCAACCGCATGCTCTACCTGTCTTTCGCCGCCGTGATGTTGGCCGCTATCTGGCTTACAGGCTTCGACCGTGTGCACTGGCTGCTTTACGTGCCCGTTGTTTTCGCCGGCTTCGCAGGATTGACCGGGTTCTGCGTCAATCTCTGGTTGTGGAAGAGACTCGGGTTCAAGGAGCAACTTCCGTGCAAGACCGGGAATGGTTCGATTCTTTAAGTCCGACAGGCCCCTAGAACTGGAAATACAGCCTGCCGTGTTCCCGCAGCCTGGCCTTCGCCGCCTCGTAGCCGGGCAGCAGGGCGGCCACCTCGCGCCAGAAGGCGGCCGAGTGGTTGGGCACGCGCAGGTGGGCGAGCTCGTGGCAGATGACATAGTCGATCTCGGCCCAGGAGGCCTTCACGAGCCGCCAGTTGAGGCTGACGACCCCGCGCGGCGAGAGGCTGCCCCAGCGGGTGGCGGCGCCGCTCAGGCGGAAACGCGGCAGTGGCCCACCCAAACGGTCCGCATGCTGGGCGAGCCGTTCCTGCAACAGGCCCCGGGCCTCCTGCCGGTACCAGTCCACCACCAGGGCAGGCACGCCCGCAGGGGCACCGCCCACCAGCAGGCGCTCCCCCAGCGGCATGACGAAGGGCAGGGCCTCCGGCTGCAGGGCCAGGCGACGCAGGCCGCCGAGATAGGGCAGCTCCGCCCCGTCCCGCCAGGCGAAGCCGGGCGTCTGCACCCGCTCCAGTCGGGAGACGAGCCAGGCGGCATGCTTGAAGAGGAAGGCCTCGATGTGGTGCCAGGCCATGCGCAGGGGGGCGTTGACCGTCACCGCCCCCGCCTCGCTCACCGAGAGTGCCAGGGTGCGGCGGGCCGAGCTGCGCTTGAGGGTGTAGGGCACGCGCCGGTCGTGCAGGGCCAGCTCGCCGCACTCCTCCCGGCGCTCGACGGGCCTACGCCTGGCGGGCATCGGGCAGGCGCTGCATCTCGGCCTCGATCCAGGCCTCGGCCTCGGCCAGCACCTCGCCGGGCTTGCGCCCCTCGGTGTGTATCGTGGGGCCGATGCGCACGGTGACCGTGCCGGGCCGCTTGAGGAAGGCGTTCTTCGGCCAGAGCTCGCCGGCGTTGTGGGCCACGGGCACCACCGGCGCCCCCGTCCTGGCGGCGAGCCAGGCGCCGCCGATCTGGTAGCGGCCCCGCTCCCCTGGCCGCACCCGGGTGCCTTCTGGGAAGACCAGCACCCAGAAGCCCTGGGCCATGCGCTGGCGCCCCTGTTCCTCGATCTGCCTCAGCGCGTCCCGTCCGGCGTTGCGGTCGATGGCGATGGGGCTGGTCAGCGCCAGCCCCCAGCCGAAGAAGGGGATGCGCAGCAGCTCCCTTTTGAGCACGAAGGAGAGCGGCGGGAAGATCAGCTGGAAGGCGATGGTCTCCCAGGCCGACTGGTGCTTGGCCAGGACGACCGCGGGCCGCTCGGGCAGATGCTCCAGGCCCTCCACCCGGTAGCGGATGCCGAGGAGCCAGCCCGAGAGCCAGGTGATGAATCGCGCCCACTGGGCGATCAGGCGGTAGCGCGGGATGGGCGCCAGGGGGAAGGCTAGCAGGACCAGGCAGCTGAACACCACCGTCATCGCCGCCTGGATCGCGGCGAACAGGACGCTGCGCAGCAGGATCATGCGGCGGTTTCGGCGATGAGGGTGCGGGCGGCCTCGGCCAGGTCGTCGAAGATGCGCAGCCCCTCGGGCAGCTCGTTCGCGGCCAGGGTCTTGCCGCCCTTGCCGGTGCGCACCAGGATGGGGCGGGCCCCGGCCGCCGCGGCGGCCTCCAGGTCGCGCAGGGAGTCGCCGATGGCCGGCACGCCCTTGAGGTCCATGTGGTAGCGCGCGGAGATGTCCTCGAGCAGGCCGGCCTTGGGCTTGCGGCAGGCGCATTTGGAATCGGCCGCATGCGGGCAGAAGAACACCGCGTCGATGCGCCCGCCCGCCTGGGCCACGAGCTTGTGCATCTTGGCGTGGATGGAGTTGAGGGTGGCCATGTCGAAGAGGCCGCGGCCCACGCCGGACTCGTTGGAGGCCACCACCACCCGGAAGCCGGCCTGGTGCAGGGCGGCGATCGCCTCCAGGCTGCCGGGGATGGGCCGCCATTCCTCGGGGCTCTTGATGAACTGTTCGGAGTCGAAGTTGATGACCCCGTTGCGGTCCAGGATCACGAGTTTCATGCTGCTGCCACCGGGCATACGAGAATCCTATTGTGGTCCTGTCGCCCGCCGGGCTCAAGCAGATCCCTGCCGGCCCGTCAGCTGCGCAATGTCGGCCACGCAGTTCATGGTCCGCGCGAGCTCGGCGAGCAGGGCCAGCCGGTTGGCGCGCAGCAGCGGCTCTTCGACCATGACCATGACCTCGTCGAAGTAGCGGTCCACCGCCTCGCGCAGGCCGGCCAGGGCCCTGAGCGCGTAGGTGTAGTCGATGTTCTCCAGCGCCGCCTCCACGGTGGGCCGCACCGCGAGCAGGGCCTCGTAGAGGGCGTGCTCGGCGCCGGGCTCGATCAGCGTGGCGTTCACCGCGCCGCCCGCCCCGCCCGCCTTCTTCAGGATGTTCTGGATGCGCTTGTTGGCCGCGGCCAGGGCCTCGGCCTCGGGCAGCCGGCGGAACTCGGCCACCGCCGAGAGCCGCGCGGCGACGCGGTCGATGCGGGTCGGGTTCTGCACCACCACGGCCTCGACCTCGTCGGCGGCCCGGCCCTGGTCCTTGAGCCAGACGCGCAGGCGCTCGAGCATGAACTGGAAGACGTCCACGGCCACGCTGTCGGCGACCTGCTCCCGGTCGAACTGGGCATGGGCCGTCTCCAGGAGGCGCACGAGGTCGAGCGGCAGCTGCCGCTCGAGCAGCATGCGCAGCACGCCCAGCGCGGCGCGGCGCAGGGCGAACGGGTCCTTGTCGCCGGTGGGCGCAAGCCCGATGCCGAAGATGCCGACCAGGGCGTCGAGCCTGTCGGCCAGCGCCACGGCCAGGGCGACGTTGCCCTCGGGCAGGGCGTCGCCCGCGAATCTCGGCCTGTAGTGCGCCTCGATGGCCTCGGCCACCCGGGCATCCTCGCCGTCGTGGAGGGCGTAGTAGCGGCCCATGATGCCCTGCAGCTCGGGGAACTCGCCGACCATGTCGGTGACGAGGTCGGCCTTGGCCAGGAGCGCGGCGCGCGCCGCCAGGGACTCGTCGGCGCCAAGCTCGCGGGCGATGGCCGCGGCCAGCTTCGAGAGGCGCCCGATGCGCTGGCCCTGGGTGCCGAGCCGGTTGTGGTAGACCACGCCCGCGAGCTTCTCGACCCGGGAGGCCAGCGGCCGCCTGCGGTCCTGGTCGAAGAAGAACTTGGCGTCGGCGAGGCGCGGGCGCACCACGCGCTCGTTGCCGCCGATCACGTTCGAGGGGTCGGCCGGGCGGATGTTGGAGACGACGAGGAAGCGGTTGGTCAGCTTGCCCGCGGCGTCCAGCAGCGGGAAGTACTTCTGGTTCGCCTTCATGGTGAGGATCAGGCACTCCTGCGGCACCGCGAGGAACTCCGGCTCGAAGCGGCAGGCGAGGACATTGGGCCGCTCCACCAGGGCGGTGACCTCGTCGAGCAGGGCCGCGTCCTCAATGGGCCTGACGCCGCCGCCCACCGCCGCGGCGGCGGCCTCGAGCAGGCGGGCGATCTCGGCGCGGCGCTCTGCAAAGCCGGCGATGACGGCACCCTCCTCCGCCATCTGCGCCGCGTAGCCGTCGGCCTCGCGGATGGCGATCGGATTCGCCGCGGCCTCGAAGCGGTGGCCCCGGGTTTCGCGGCCGGCCGTGAGGCCCAGCACTGCGACGGGCACCACCTCCGCGCCGTGCAGGACGACGAGCCCGTGGGCGGGGCGCACGAAATTGACCGTGCTCCAGCCGTCACGAAGCTGGTAGCTCATCACCTTGGGGATGGGCAGCCGGGCGAGCGCCTCCTCCAGGGCCTGCTGCAGCCCCTCGGCCAGGGTGGCACCCGGCACGACCCGGTCGCAGAACAGGGCCTCCGCCTTGCCGTCGACAGCGCGCTTGAGCTGCGGCACGACGGCGGCTGAAAGCCCCAGGGCGGCGAGTTTCTTCAGCAGCGCCGGGGTGGGCTGGCCGTCGGCGGAAAGCCCCACGCTCGCCGGCATGAGCTTGATCGTATCGGTCCTCTCCGGGGCCGCTGCCAGGACATCCGGGATCAGGACCCCCAGCCTGCGCGGGCTGGCAAATGCCCGGACGCCGGGCCCACGCCGCTTGAGATCGCGCTTGACGAGCCCATCGACAATTCCATCGGCAAAAGCCTCCCCAAGGGCCTTCAGCGCCTTGGGCGGCAGCTCCTCGACGAACAACTCGACCAGCAGATTCTTACTCGACATAGCCAAACCCCGTCATTCCCGCGAAAGCGGGAATCCATGTATTTTCTGACGCCGCCTGGATTCCCGCTTTCGCGGGAATGACGACATAGATCGCGGCCATGCTCACGCCCTCGCAGCCTTCTCTTCCATCTTCGCCAGCACCTCCTCGGCCCAGGCCCTGGGCGCCATGGGGAAGCCCAGCCGGGCGCGGGAGTCCAGGTAGCTCTGGGCCACGCTGCGGGCGAGATTGCGGATGCGGCCGATGTAGGCGGCGCGCTCGGTCACGGAGATCGCGCCGCGGGCGTCGAGCAGGTTGAAGGTGTGCGCGGCCTTGAGCACCTGTTCATAGGCGGGCAGGGCGAGCCGCTCTTCCATCAGGTACCTGGCCTGACGCTCGTGGGCGTTGAAGGCGGTGAGCAGGAACTCCACGTCGCTGTGCTCGAAATTGTAGGCCGACTGCTCGACCTCGTTCTGGTGGAAGACGTCGCGGTACTTCACCCCCGGCGCGTACTCCAGGTCGAAGACGTCCTCCACGCCCTGCAGGTACATGGCCAGGCGCTCCAGGCCGTAGGTGATCTCGCCGGTGATGGGCTTGCAGTCCAGCCCGCCGACCTGCTGGAAGTAGGTGAACTGGGTCACCTCCATGCCGTTCAACCACACCTCCCAGCCCAGACCCCAGGCGCCGAGGGTCGGGTTCTCCCAGTCGTCCTCGACGAAGCGGATGTCGTTGGCCTTGAGGTCGAAACCCAGGGCCTCCAGCGACCCCAGATAGAGCTCCAGGATGTCCTCCGGCGCGGGCTTCAGCACCACCTGGAACTGGTAGTAGTGCTGCAGGCGGTTGGGGTTGTCGCCGTAGCGGCCGTCCTTGGGCCGGCGGCTGGGCTGCACGTAGGCGGCGCGCCAGGGCTCGGGGCCCAGCGAACGCAGGAAGGTGGCGGTGTGGCTGGTGCCGGCGCCGACCTCGAGGTCGTAGGGCTGGAGGATCGCGCAGCCCTGCCCGCCCCAGAAGCGCTGCAGGGTGAGGATGGTGTCCTGGAAACTGGGCATGGTCGCGGGGATCGGGTTGGGCCAAAGGCGTGGATTTTACCGGATTTCCCCGCGGTCTTTGCGGGCGATGCCGGCCCCTCAGCGCGGCACGATCAGGCTCGCCGCGAGCCCGCCGCCCTCGCGGGGGTTGAGCTCGATGCGCCAGCCCCAGGCGTCGGCGAGCTGGCGGGCGATGGCGAGCCCGAGGCCGCTGCCGCCGCCCTCCTTCGAGCGCGACTGCTCCAGGCGGTAGAAGGGCCGGAACACCGCCTCGCGCTCCTCCGGGGGGATGCCGGGGCCGCGGTCGAGGACCCGGATCACGGCCTCGCGCTCGGCGCAGTGAAGCTCCAGCTCGACCGGCCGGCCCGCGCCGTAGCGCAGGGCGTTCTCCAGGAGGTTGCCGACGATGCGGCGCAGGGCGAGCACGCCCACGGTCGCCTCGCAGGGCGGTCCCGGCTGCCAGCGCACCGCCTCCCGGCGGCTCGCGGCCCCGGCGATCTCGCCGAGCAGCGCCGCGAGGTCCACCGGCTGCGCCTCCTCGACCCGCAGCGAGCGGGCGAAGGCGAGCATGGCGTCGATGAGCCGGTTGATCTCCTCCAGGTCGCCCTCCAGACGCCGCACGAGCCGCTCGTCCGCGCCCTGCAGCAGGGACAGCGCCAGGCGCATGCGGGTGAGCGGGGTGCGCAGGTCGTGGGAGATGCCGGCCAGGAGGGTGGTGCGGTTCTCCAGCAGGGCCTGCACCTCCGCCGCCATGCGGTTGAAGGCGCGGGTGAGCTCCATCAGCTCCTCGGCGCCGGTCTCCGGCAGGGGCTCGGGCAGCCGGCCCTGGCCGACCTCGCGGGCGGAGTCGGCCAGGCGCCTGAGGCGCCGGCTGGTGCGGCGGGCCATGAGCAGGGCGACGGCGGTGGTGAGCAGGGCGCCGGCGAAGAGGATGGCGGCGGCGGCGAGCGGCGCCTCCAGCCGGTAGCGTTCCTTGAGGAAGCCGATGCGCAGCAGCGTGCCGGCCACGTCCAGCTCCACCCAGGTCCAGGCGGGATCGGGGCCCTGCCTGAGTTCCACGGGCTGGCGTGCGCGGCGGGCCAGGGCCTCTTCCAGCCGGTCGCCGAAGAGGCTCGGCGCCTCGGCCTCGGGCAGCCGCGCCCGGACCTCGCCCAGCTCCAGCTGATGCCGGAAGGACAGCTCCAGCTCGTAGTCGGTGCGCGTGGCAGGCGGCAGCTCGACCCAGGTCTGCGCGGCGAGCACCATGCGCGCCGCCAGCTCGTCGGCCGAGCGCGCGGCCAGGGGCTCGATCACGGTCACCCAGACCACGGCGAGGGCCATGGCCTGCAGCGCGGCGAAGGCCGCGAGCAGCGAGGCCGCGGTGCGGCCGAACAGGGTGCGGGGCAGCAGGGTCAAGACAAGACCCTCCCCACATGGCCACAGGTTGAATCCAAAGGGTGCAATCCACAGATGAACACAGATTTACACAGATTTACACAGATGCTTCAAAGGCTCGGCCCCATCAGCCGCCAACCGTTATGGTAAGCCGCGAGAGTCCGGCAATAACCCGATTCTGCAGGGGGCATGTCTGTGTTCATCTGTGTCATCTGTGGATTTCTCTGGGCTCTGGCTTCGGTCTGCCTCATCCCCCCTTGCCCTTGGGCGCGAAGAGGTAGCCCTGGCCCCAGACGGTGCGGATGTACGCGGGGTGGGCGGGATCGTCCTCGATCTTGCGCCGCAGGCGCGTCACGCGCACGTCGACGGAGCGGTCGAAGGGGTCGCGCTCGAAGCCCTTGAGCCAGTCCATGATCTGGTCGCGCGAGAGCGCCCGGTTGGGGTGCTCGACGAAGACCTTGAGCAGGGCGAACTCGGCCTGGGTGAGCGCGATCTCCTCGCCCTCGCGGCTGAGCTGCTGGGCGGCGAGGTCGAGGGCGTAGGGGCCGAAGCGGAAGACCTCGCCGGCCTCCCCGGCCTGCCCGGCCTGCGCCGCCGGGCGGCGCAGCACCGCGCGGATGCGCGCCAGGAGCTCGCGGGGGTTGAAGGGCTTGGCGAGATAATCGTCCGCGCCCACCTCGAGGCCGACGATGCGGTCGACGTCCTCGCCCCGGGCCGAGAGCATGATCACCGGGCAGCCGGCGGCGGCCTTCACGCGGCGGGTGAGCGCGAGGCCGTCCTCGCCGGGCAGCATCAGGTCCATGACGACCAGGGCGGGCGCCGCCTCCCCGAGGCGCGCGTCCATCTCCCGTCCGTCGGCCGCGGTGGCCACGGCGTAGCCCTGCAGCTGCAGGTAGTCGGCGAGCAGGTCGCGTATGCCGGCGTCGTCGTCCACCACCAGTATGAGCGGCTTGTCCTGCACAATCGGGCTCCAGAGAAACAGACTGTTACAAATTTACAGGATGCGGAAACCCACGGGAAACGGCTCGCGCCTAGCATGGGAACCGTAGTGAACGGAGACCGACATGAACCACAGAACACTCACCCTGACGCTCGCCCTCGCCGCCGCCCTGCCCCTGGGGGCGGCGGCCGGGGAGCAAGGACGATACGCCGAGCCGGGCGGCGGGGGGTTTTTCGCCATGCCGGCCATGCAGGCGGCGCAGCTGTCGCCCGAAGAACGGGCCCGGCTGCGGGAGCGCTGGCGCGAGACCCCGGTCGAGGAGCGCGAGCGTCTGCGCCGGGAATTCGGCGAGCGCGAGCGCCGGCGCGACGAAGGCCACGGCTACGGCCAGGGGTTCGAGCAGCGCCAGTGGGAGCGCGAGCCCCCGGGCGGCATGCAGGGCCCCGGCGGCCGCTCCGGAGGCGGTCACGGCCCCTCCCGCGGAGGCGGCCGGCGCTGAGCCCGCACCCCAACCCACCCGACTGATTTTTTTTCTGCATCCATTCGACACCAGGAGTACACCATGCGCACGAACGAAATGACCCTCGGCACCGGCAAGACGGCCAGCCTGGCCGCCGCGGCGGCCCTCATCCTTGCGGCGGGCGCCGCCCAGGCCGGTCCCCGGCATGACCCGGGCTGGATCAGGGACACCGCCCGGGTGGTCGCCAGCACCCCGATCTACGAGGAGTACAACAGCCCGCGCCAGGAATGCTGGACCGAGCAGGTGGGCTACCGCACGGAAAGCGTCCGCGACCGCTCCTACGCCGGCGCCGTCATCGGCGGCATCGCCGGCGGCATCCTCGGCCACCAGGTCGGCAAGGGCACCGGCAAGGCGGTCGCCACCGCGGCGGGGGCGGCCACCGGCGCCATCGTCGGCGACAACATCGACAACAGCGGCGACAGCCGCACCGTGCGCCGCAGCCCCCAGTACGAAGAGCGCTGCCGCACGGTGGACAACTGGTCGAGAAGGATCACGGGCTACGACGTGACCTACCGCTACCAGGGCCGGGAATACACGACCGTGCTGCCCTACGAACCGGGCGCCACCCTGCGGGTGAGGACGCGCGTCGAGGTTGACGAGCGCTACTGAACCCGGGCGGCCAAGGCCGGCAATCCCTGGGGGGGAGGCCCGGCCCTTGGAGGGGCCGGGCCGTGGCTGTTACAGTGCGCCCTATGGAATCGGTAGCGGTGCGGGGCGTGCGGATCTGGTTGTGCCTGGGGGGCCTGTGGCTCGCCGGCCTGGCCCTGCCGGCCGCCGCCTCCGTGGAAAAGGACTTCCTCGCCGCACGGGAGGCCTACGCCAAGGGCCGCATGTCCCAGTTCCTGAAGCAGGCGGCCCGGTTTCCCGCGGACCACCTCCTGTCGCCCTACATCCGCTACTGGCAGCTCAAGAGCAACAACCCCGGCCCGGCGGAGATGCTCGCCTTCATCGAGCAGCATCCCGACACGCCGCTGTCCGACCGCCTGCGCCAGGACCTCGTGCGCAGGCTCGCCCAGTCCGGGGATTGGCAGGGCGTGCTGGACCAGGCCGGCAGGCTGGCGAAGACGGACGCGGAAACCCGGTGCCACGGCTACAGGGCCCGGCTCGCCCTGGGCGATGCGGCGGCGGAGCGCCCCGCCGCCGAGTCCTATCTCACCCCGCGCGACCTGCCCAGCGCCTGCGAGCCCCTGTTCGCGGAGCTGTTCGCCCGCGGCGCCCTCACCCAGGAGGAGCGCTACACCCGGCTGCGGCTCGCCCTGGAGACGGGCAACCTGAGGCTCGCCCGCGAGCTCGACGCCAGGCTCCCGGAGGACGAACGCATGCGGCCGGATGCCCTCACCCGCGCCCAGCAGTCGCCCGCTGGCCTGGTGGCCGAGGCCTCGCCCCGCCGGGCCCAGCGCGAGGCCGCCCTCTACGCCCTGGGCCAGGTGGCCAGGACGGACCCGGCTGCGGCGGCCCGGCTCTGGGAGAGCCATCTGGCCTCCTACGCGGAGGATGAACGCCGCCACGGCTGGGGCCAGATCGCCCTGGCGGCCGCCCGCCGCCACGACCCGAACGCCCTGGACTGGTTCGCCCGCGCCGGCGAGCAGCTCACCGAGTTCCAGCGGCTCTGGAAGACCCGGGCGGCGCTGCGCGCAGGGCGCTGGCTGGAGGTGTTCTACAGCATCAACGCCATGCCCGAGGCCATGCAGGAGGAGGCCGTCTGGCGCTACTGGAAGGCCCGGGCGCTCAAGGCCCTGGGCTCGGGCTTCGCCGCCAACGCCCTGTTCGCGCGCCTGTCCACCGAGCATCACTACTACGGCCTGCTCGCCGAGGAGGAACTGCCGGCGAGGCTGGAACCCCGCCCGGCCGACCACAGGCTCACGCCGGCGGAGCTGGCCGCCGCCGAGGCCAACCCGGGCCTGCAGCGGGCCCTGCTGCTGCGCCGGCTGAACCTCGGCACCAATGCGGCCGAGGAATGGGAATGGGCCCTGCGCGGGATGGGCGACCAGCAGCTGCTGGCGGCGGCCGAGATCGCCAGCCGGGAAAAATGGTACGACCGCGCCATCGTCACCGCCGAGAAGACCCGCGAGCTGCACGACTTCGGCCTGCGCTACATGACCCCCTACCGGGACCTGGCCGAGACCTACGCCGGCCGGCAGGGCCTCGATCCGGCCTGGGTCTACGGCCTCATGCGCCAGGAGTCGCGCTTCGTGGATTACGCCCGCTCCGGGGCCGGGGCCCTGGGCCTGATGCAGATCATGCCCGCCACGGCCCAATGGATCGCAGGCCAGCTCGGCCTGGACAGAAAGCGCGCCCATGCCGCGGTGAAGGAGCCGGAGACCAACATCCGCTTCGGCACCTATTACCTGAAGCACATCCACGACTCCCTGGGGCGCTCCGCGGTGATGGCCACCGCCGGCTACAACGCCGGCCCCGGCCGGGCCCGCCGCTGGCAGGCGGACTCGCCCCTGGAAGGGGCGGTCTACGTGGAGAGCATCCCCTACCTGGAGACCCGCGAATACGTGAAGAAGGTGCTCGCCAACGCGGTCCACTACAGCCACCGCTTCGGCACCCCGACCAGCCTGAAGGCCCGGCTCGGCATCATCCCGCCGCGCGCCAGCGCGCCGGCCGGCGGCGACGACGCCGCCCCCGGCCCGGCGGATCAGCCATAGAGCAGGCTCACGAAGGCGAAATAGACCAGCAGGGTCAGCACATCCTGTATCACCGTGGCCAGCGGGCCGCTGCCGAAGGCCGGGTCGCGCTTCATGCGGACGAGCAGCCAGGGCAGGAGCAGCCCCACGGTGGTGGCCACGCCGCCGGCGGCGAACAGGGCACCGGAAACGGCGAAGGCCAGGCGCGCCTCGCCGAAGGCGAGCCAGACGACGGGGAAGGTCAGCCCGCCCAGGACCATGCCGATGATGAGCCCGGTGCGCAGCTCGCCGACGAGCAGGCGGCCGATGCCGACGTGCGAGAGCGACAGCCCGCGCACCACCACCGCCTCGGTCTGGGTGCCGATGGCGTCGGCGAGATAGACCAGGCCGGGCACGAAGAAGGCGAGCGCGAGCTTCTCGTGCAGCGCCGCCTCGAAGCGGCTCATGATGAGGGTGGCGAACATGCTGCCGACCAGACCCATGACGAGCCAGGGCAGCCGGTCCCGGGCGCGGCGCAGCGGCGGCGCGTCGAGCGCCCGGCGCGCGACGCTGGTCTCCCGGTGGATGCCGGCCAGGCGATGGATGTCCTCGACGTGCTCGTGGCGCAGGATGCGCAGCAGGGCCTGCGCCGGCACCACGCCCAGGAGCCGGTGTCCGGCGTCGACGACCGGCACGCTGTTGAGCCTGTGGTGCAGGGCGATGGAGGCCACCTTCTCCTGGTCCTCGCCCGCCAGCACCGCCGGGCTCGCCTGCATGGCCTCGCCCACGGCGGTGCCGGCCGGCAGCCGATAGAGCTCGGCGAAGGTGAGCACGCCCAGCAGCCTGTCGTTGTCGTCCACCACGCAGACGAGCTCGGTGTCCTCCAGCTCGCGCCCGCCGATGCCTGCGCGCACCGCCTCGACGCTCGCCTCGGGATGCGCCCGGGCCACCGCCGCGGTGAGGTGCTGGGCGGCGTCTTCGCTGCGGTGCCGGCGTGCGGTCATGGCGCCTCCAGCCGTTCGAGTATCCTGCGCACCGGCGCCGGCAAGGCCGCCGCCCGCGCCTCTGCGAGGGCGAGCCAGAGGCGGCCGGGCTCGGCCGCGGCCGCCGGCCGCCGCGCAACGCTCAGGGGCTGGGGCCGGATGCGCAGCCGGAAATGGGTGAAGCCGTGCAGCAGCTCCGGCAGCGGCGCCAGCGGCTCGGCCTCATAGCCCAGCGCCCGGGCCCGGCCCGCGGCGTCGTCCTCCGGGGCGCACTCGGGCAGGCTCCAGAGCCCGCCCCAGATGCCGCTCGCCGGCCGCTTCTCCAGCAGGACCTCGCCGGCGTGGAGCAGGACGAGCATGTGCGTGCGCCTTTCCGGCAGCGCCTTGCGCGGCCGGGCCGCCGGCAGCTTCGCCTGGCTGCCTTCCCGGTTGGCCACGCATGCCTCGCCGAGCGGGCAGGCCTCGCAGCGCGGCTTGCCCCGGCGGCAGACGGTGGCGCCGAGGTCCATGAGGCCCTGGGTGTAGGCAACGAGGCCCTCGTGCGGCAGGAGGGCCTCGGCCAGGGCCCAGAGCCGGTTCTCCACCTCCCGCTCCCCCGGCCAGCCCGGGACGCCGAAGCAGCGGGAGAGCACCCGCTTCACATTGCCGTCCAGGATCGCCTTCCTCTCGCCATGGGCGAAGACCGCGACGGCCCCGGCCGTGGAGCGGCCGACGCCGGGAAGTCGAACGATGTCCTCGAAGCGCCCGGGGAACGCCCCGCCGCAGGCCTCCATCACGGATGTCGCGGCCCGGTGCAGGTTGCGCGCCCGGCTGTAGTAGCCGAGCCCGCTCCAGAGGGCGAGCACCGCATCCTCGCCGGCCGCCGCCAGGCTCGCGACATCGGGAAAGCGTTCGAGAAAGCGGCCGTAGTAGGGGATCACCGTCTCCACCCGGGTCTGCTGCAGCATGATCTCGGAGACCCAGACGGCATAGGGGTCGCGGCTGCCCTGCCAGGGCAGGTCCTGGCGCCCGTGGGCCCGCTGCCAGGCGACGACCCGCTCGGCGAACCCCGGCGCCTCAGAACCGGACATCGAAGCGTCTCAGGAGCCAGAGCATGGCCCCGTAGCAGGCCAGGGTGAGCAGGACGGCCAGCGCGAGGCTGGCCCAGAAGCCCACCCCCAGGCGCAGCAGCCTGGGCAGGGCGAGAAACAGCGCCAGCGAGGGCAGGACCAGCCAGAAGATCTGCGCCGACAGGGACGCGACCGTCTCCACGTCGCCGGTGTCGAGGTACAGCCAGACGAAGGCCAGCAGCGAGACCAGCGGCAGCGAGGCGAGCAGCGCGGCGACGACGCTGCTGCGCCTGGCGATCTCGGAGATCAGCGCGATGAGCGCCGCCGAGATCAGGACCTTGACTAGGGCATGGAGCATGGGACATTCCGCGCGGATCGGATGGACCGGATTCTAGCCCGGATCTTCCCGGGGGACGCCGGGGCCCCGAGCGGTTACCATGCGTGGTGTCGACTGTCCTGCCGCATCGCGGCGGGGAACCCCGACCTCGATACCTGCGTCATGCCAGCATGCCCGAACTGAACCTCCTCAGCGTCCAAGACCACGCCCGCGATGCGGCCGGGATGCGCTATGTCTATCCCGTCGTCTCCCGCCGCGCGGGCGGCGTCTCGGTGGGGGTGAACCTCAACCCCAACAACGCCTGCAACTGGCGCTGCATCTACTGCCAGGTGCCGGGGCTCACCCGGGGCGGGCCGCCGCCCCTCGACCTCGCGCGCCTGGAGGCAGAGCTCGGGCGGATGCTGGGCGACATCGTCGAGGGCGACTTCATGGTGCGGCACGTGCCCGAGGCGGCCCGCCGCCTCAACGACGTGGCGCTCTCGGGCAACGGCGAGCCGACCAGCGCGCCCGAGTTTCCCGAGGCCGTGGCCGCCATCGGCCGCGCCATCGAGGCCCATGGCCTGAAGGGCCGCATCAGGCTGGTGCTCATCACCAACGGCAGCCTCGTGCACAAGGCGTATGTGCAGGAGGGCCTGCGCCGCATGACCGGCCTCGGCGGCGAGGTCTGGTTCAAGCTGGACCGGGCCACGCGCGAAGGCCTCCGCCTGGTCAACGGCACGCAGGCCGGGCCGCAGCGGGCCTACCAGAACCTGAAGACCGCCGCAGCGCTCTGCCCCACCTGGGTGCAGACCTGTGTCTTCGCCCTCGACGGCGACCCGCCCCCCGAGGACGAGCTCGCGGCCTATCTGGAGCTGCTCGCCCGGGCCAGGTCCGAGGCCGTGCCCCTGGCAGGGGTGATGCTCTACGGGCTGGCCCGCCCCTCCCTGCAGCCGGAGGCCGGCCGCCTGTCCAAGCTGCCGCCGCAGTGGCTGGAGGATTTCGCCGGACGCATCCGCCAGGCGAGCGGCCTCGCGGTCCGGCTCACGCCTTGAGGAGCGCGGGATTCCAAGCCAATCAAGGGCTTAACTTGATCCGACGGGACCGCCCGTGTAGAATCCCCAACCGTTTGGCGGGCTTTCGCTGTCGAGCTCTCCTGCGGTCATCGCCGCCCCACCCCCGATAACACCGCTCAGGACGAACGCATGTCTGATTTCAAGCACACACGGAAACGCCTGGTCCTCTTTCTCGCCTCCCTGCCCCTGTTCGGCGTCGTCGCGGCCTTCGGCCTGGCGCCGGACACGGTGGTCGAGGAGATCGCCCAGGAGACCGTGACGCAGTCCATAGAGCTGCCGTCTCCCACCCTCACCGACAGCGGCAGCTTCGATTTCTGGCGCGAGGAGCGCATCGGCTCCGGCGAGACCTTCGCCCAGCTCCTGCGCCGGCTGGGGGTGGCCGAAGAGGAGATCGGCCGCGTCATCCCCGCGAGCCGCGAGAGCGGGGCGCTTGCCCGGCTGGTCTCCGGCAAGACGGTCCTGGCGCGGGTGACCTCCACGGGCCGCCTGATCACCTTCCGCTACCTGGCCGCGGACCAGCGCCTGGTCACCATCCAGCGGCTGGGCGACGGCTTCCAGACGCAGGAGGAGGCCGTCGAGCCCGAGGTCCGCTTCGTCATGCGCTCGGGCGAGATCCAGAGCTCGCTCTTCGGGGCCACCGACGCGGCGGACGTGCCCGACAGCATCGCCTCGCAGATGGCCGAGGTGTTCTCCGGCGACATCGACTTCCACCGCGACCTGCGCCGCGGCGACCGCTTCTCCCTGGTCTACGAGACCTTCGTCCACAACGGCAGCACGGTGAAGACCGGCCGCCTGCTCGCGGCGGAATTCATCAACGCCGGCAAGACCTACCAGGCGGTCTACTTCCAGGACCCGAAGGGCCGCGAGGGCTACTACACCCCCTCCGGCCAGAGCCTCAAGCGCGCCTTCCTGAAGTCGCCCATGCCCTTCAGCCGGATCTCCTCGGGCTTCTCCGGCGCCCGCTATCACCCGGTGCTCAAGGAATGGCGGGCGCACAAGGGCATCGACTACGCCGCCCCGACCGGCACCCCGGTCCGTGCCGTGGCGGATGCCGTGGTCGGCTTCGCCGGCCGTCAGGGCGGCTACGGCAACCTGGTCGTGCTCGACCACCAGAAGCCCTACAGCAGCGCCTACGGCCACCTGTCGCGCTTCGCCAAGGGCATCAGGCACGGCGCCCGGGTCAGGCAGGGCGACATCATCGGCTACGTCGGCAGCACCGGGCTCGCCACCGGGCCGCATCTGCATTACGAGTTCCGGGTCGCCGGCGTGCAGAAGGATCCGCTGGCCCTGAAGCTGCCCACCTCCTACCCCCTGGCGCCCGAATATCGCGGCCAGTTCGCCGCCGCCACCCAGCCCCTGGCGGCCCGGCTGGACCTGCTGCGCCACAACCGGACCGCCAGGCTGGATTGACCGCCCCCCCCGATCTGTACATCGGCCTCATGTCCGGGACCAGCCTGGACGGGGTCGATGCCGCATTGATCACCACGCAGCCCGAGCCCGCACTGCTGGCCAGCCTCTGGCTGCCCTATCCGGAGGCGCTGGCACGCAGGATCCTCGACCTGCACGAGCCGGGAGGCGACGAACTCGACCGGGCGGCCCGGCTCGGCAACGAGCTCGCCGACCTCTATGCGGAGACCGTCACGCGGCTGCTGGCGACCCAGGGCATCGATCCGAGACGCATCCGTGCCATCGGCTGCCACGGCCAGACCGTCCGCCACCGCCCCGCCCTCGGCTACACCCTGCAGCTCGGCAATGCGGCGAGGCTCGCGGAACGCACCGGCATCCGCGTGGTGGCGGATTTCCGCAGCCGGGACATCGCCGCGGGCGGGCAGGGCGCGCCGCTGGTGCCGGCCTTCCACGCCGCCCTGTTCCGCAGCCCGGACGCCCACCGCGTGATCATGAACGTCGGCGGCATCGCCAACCTCACCGATCTGCCGCCGTCGGGCACGATACGCGGCTTCGACTGCGGCCCCGGCAACATGCTCATGGATGCCTGGGCGCAGCGCCATTGGGGCCTGGCCTACGACCGCGACGGGGCCATCGCGGGCACCGGCACAGGCATCGAGGCCCTGCGCGAGCGGTTGCTGGCGCACCCCTTCCTCGCCGCCGCCCCCCCGAAGAGCGCAGGGCGCGAGGAGTTCAACCTGGCCTGGCTGGAGGGCCTGCTCTCGGGCAGGGAGCGGCCGGAAGACGTCATGCGCACCCTGCTGGAGTTCACGGTGGAAGCCATGGCCGCTGCCGTCCGGGCCCACTGCCCGGGCACGGCGGAGGTCTATCTGTGCGGCGGCGGCGCCCACAACGGGACGCTTCGCAGCCTGCTGGCGCAGCGCCTGCCGGCCGTGCGCATCGGCCTCACCGGCGAGCTCGGGGTGCCCGCGGACTGGGTCGAGGCCTATGCCTTCGCCTGGCTGGCCCACAGGACCCTGCGCGGCGAACCGGGCAACCTGCCGGAGGTGACGGGGGCCCAGGGCCCCCGCGTGCTCGGGGCGATCTACCCCGCCTAGCAGCCTGTCGGACTTGAAGAATCGAAGCGAACACGAAGCTTCGGCGCAGCCAGAGAGAAGCCGGGCGAGGACGCCATCGCCGATGCGGGCGCGCCGTACATGGCGATACTCGGGGCTTGGCGCGCAGCTAAAAGCTGCAGAGCGTCAGGGCGAAGCCGACGTCCTGCGTGCACGGGCGGGGCTTCTGGCTCTTGTCCGGCTGGACGAAGCGGATGTTGATGGCGTACTTGTTGGCGCTGATCTCGGGGGCGCAGGCCATGCCCTCCACCACCTCCAGCCGGACCATCTGGGCGGCGCGCCCGCCCAGGGAAAGCTGGAAGAGGCCGCCCTGGGCCATGTGGCGCTGCGGCTGGCCGCTCTCCCGCAGGATCCGCAGGACCACCGCCACTGCCCTCTGGATGGGCTGGAGCGGGGCGAGCCAGGCGTTGAGGTCCGTCACCCGCTCGGCCACGGGGCTGTTGAGCCAGTAGAGGTAGCAGGGCACGTCGAAGCCGCACACGCCGCCGGGCAGGCCCGTGCGCCCCTTGATCCCCATGAGCCAATCGTTGTCCCGTATGTGCTGCCCGACCTTGCCGCTCATGCCGTGCAGCCCGGCGAGCACTGCGGCGATTTCCGCGAGCACGCTGTCGAGCCGCCCGGGATCGACGGCGGGATTGCTGCGCAGGTTCTCCAGGGCCACGCGCTGCCGGTCCAGCTCCTGGATGAGTTCGCTCTTGAGTTCCGGGCGCGCCGTGACGTCGCCCAATTCGAAGATCGACAGCAGGGCGGCATGATGGGCGCGCGGGTTATCAAGGCCGACGAAGAAGCGCGCCTTGTCGAACAGCTCCTCCAGCCGGAGCCAGGTGCGGATGCGTTCGCTGAGGGGGAACTCGTAGGTGAAGGGCAAACTGGGCGTCCCGGGCGATTTGCCTTAAAGGCCTGATTGTGCAGGAAGGCCGGCCGATTAGGCAACGTCAGGGGTGCGGCGCGCGAGCGCGAGATAGCGCCGGTGCAGCGACTCCACCTGGCGCTGCAGGGCGGGCAGGTCTCCGCGGTTGTCCAGGACGTCGTCCGCGCAGGCCAGGCGCGCGGCGCGCGGGGCCTGCGCCGCCATGATCGCGCGCGCATCCGCGACCCCGAGCCCCGGGCGGCCCGCGGTGCGCTGCAGCTGCTGCACCTCGTCACAATCGACCACCAGCACCCGGTCGACCAGATGGCGGTAGGCGCCCGTCTCCACCAGCAGGGGCACCACCAGGAGCGTGTAGGGGCTTTCGCCGCCCGCCTTCAGGCGCCGCCGCACCTCGGCGAGGATCAGCGGGTGCAGGACCGACTCCAGCCGGCGGCGGGATTCCGGGTCGGCGAAGGCCCGCTTGCGCATGCGCGCCCGGTCCAGGGCACCGTCGGGACCGATCATCTCGGGCCCGAACGCGGCCCGCAGGGCCGGCAGTGCGGAGCCGCCGGGCCGCGTGACTTCGTGCGAGATCTGGTCGGTGTCGATCACCCTGACCCCGAGGGCCGCAAACAGCCCCGCCACGGTGCTCTTGCCGCAGCCCACGCCCCCCGTCAGGCCGACGCAGTACGGCCTTCTGTCGGAGACGGCCTCCCGCCCCGCTGCGCTCATCCGGGCAAATATAGGCCAGCCAGGCGATCGCCCAGGAACAGGGCGATGACGCCGCCGAGGACGAGATAGGGGCCGAAGGGGATGGGCTTGGCACGGTCACGCCCGGCCACGAGGATCAGACCGATGCCGATGAGGGCCCCGGCGAGGCTGGACAGCAGCACGATCGGCAGCAGCATCTTCCAGCCGAGCCAGGCCCCGAGGGCGGCGAGCAGCTTGAAGTCGCCGTAGCCCATGCCTTCCTTGCCGGTGGCGAGCTTGAACAGCCAGTAGACCGACCACAGCGACAGGTAGCCGGCGATGGCGCCGAGCACGGCCTCGTGGACGGGGACGAACAGGCCGTCCAGGTTCAGGAACAGGCCGATCCAGAGCAGGGTCAGGGTGAGCACGTCCGGAAGCAGGTAGGCGTCCAGATCGATGAAGGCCAGGGCGATCAGGAAGCCGAGCAGGAGCATGACCGCCAAAGCCTGGGCGCCCGGCCCGAAATGCCAGGCCGCCAGGCCGAACACCAGGGCGGTGACCAGTTCCACCGCGGGATAGCGGGGGGAGATGCGGGCCCCGCAGGCGGAACACCGCCCCTTCAGCATCAGGTAGCTGAGGACGGGTACGTTCTCGTACCACGCCAGCGCATGCCCGCAGCCCGGACACGCTGAGCGCGGGACGACGAGGTTGAACGGCGGCTGCGCCTCGGCCTCGCCCCCCGCGAGCTGGGCGCAGTGCACGCGCCACTCGCGCTCGAGCATGATGGGCACCCGGTGGATGACGACATTGAGGAAGCTGCCCAGGAGCAGCCCGGACAGGGCGGCGAGGGCGACGAGATAGGCGGGGTCGATCTGGAGCAGGCTCATAAGGAGGCTTGGAAGAATGCTGGAAAGGGTTGCCGTGGAGATCGCGCCGAGGGCGCCCTTCCTCCCACTCTCCTGCAGCTGGACCAGCCGGCAGGGCGCAGGAGGCCACGAAGTCGCGGTCCCGGGGGCGGCGCGATCGGCTCGTCTTACCGCTCACGCCGGGGCGATCCCCACGGCCCGCCGCGCAGCCGCTAGAAGTTGCTCCCCATCTTGAAGATGGGCAGGTACATGGCGACCACGATCCCCCCGATCAGGGTCCCCAGCACCACCATGATGAGCGGCTCCATCAGGCTCGATATCCCCTCCACGGCGTCGTCCACCTCGCGCTCGTAGAAGTCGGCCACCTTGGAGAGCATGCTGTCCAGGGAGCCCGACTCCTCGCCGATGGACACCATCTGGATGAGCATGTTGGGGAAGATCTTCGCCTCCTGCAGGGAAGCGGTCAGGCTCGTGCCGGTCGCGACCTGGGTCTTGATCCTGAGGGTGGCATCGGCATAGACCGCGTTGCCCGACGCCCCCGCCACGGAATCCAGGGACTCGACCATGGGCACGCCTGCGGCGAAGAGCGATGCGAAGGTCCGCGCCCAGCGGGCCAGCGTGGCCTTGAGGATGATGGGGCCGAAGACGGGCAGCTTGAGCATCCAGGCATCGACCGCTGCGGCGAAGCGGGGCGAGCGCTTCAGCCCTTCCATGAAGCCCGTCACGGCGCCCCCGATCGCCAGGAAGATCAGCCACCAGTAGTCGACGAAAAGGTCCGAGAGGTCGATGACCAGCTGCGTGAGCGCCGGCAGCTCGCTGCCGCTGCCCTCGTAGAGGTCCTTGAAGGCGGGGATCACGAACAGCATGATGCCCGTGGTGATGATGAAGGCGATCACCACCACGATGGCCGGGTACATGAGGGCGGACTTGATCTTGCCCTTGATCGCGAGGATCTTCTCCTTGTAGTTGGCCAGCCGGTCCAGCACGGTGTCCATGATGCCCGCCTGCTCGCCGGCGGCCACCAGGTTGCAGTACAGGCCGTCGAAATGCCTGGGATGCTTGCGGAAGGCCTGGCTCAGGCCGGTACCCGTCTCGATGTCCGCCTTGATCTCGCCGAGCAGACGCTGGACGGCCGGGTTCGCATGGCTGCGGGCCGTGATGTCGAAGGACTGGAGCAGCGGCACCCCCGCCTTCATCATCGTGGCCAGCTGCCGCGTGAACAGGGCGATGTCCTTTTCCGAGATCTTCTTCCCGGCGGAGGCGAAGACGCTCTGCTTGCGAACCTTCTGCACGGCGATGCCCTGGCGGCGCAGGACATCGCGCACCATGGCCTCGCCGCCGGCGAGCATCTGCCCCTTGAGCCTCTTGCCGCTCTTGTCGGTGCCCTCCCAGAGAAAGGTGAGCTGTTTGACAGCAGCCTTTGCGACAGCCATGCGCTACTCTCCTCCGCTATACGTTGGTGACGGCCAGCACTTCTTCCAGCGAGGTCAGGCCGGCCTTGACCTTGCGCAGCCCTGCCTGGCGCAGGTCCAGCACCCCCTCGCGCCGCGCCTGCCCGGCGATGTCCATGGTGGAGGCGTTCTTCAGGATCAGTCGGTTGAGCTCGTCCGAGATCGGCATGACCTGGTAGAGGCCAGCACGTCCCTTGTATCCCGTCTGCTTGCAGGCATCGCAGCCCACCGCCGTATAGGCCTGCCAGGATCCGTCCAGGTCGGCCTCGGTGAAGCCGGCGTTCAGGAGCGCCTCGGTCGGGATGTCCACCGGCCTGCGGCAAGTCGGGCAGAGCCGGCGCGCCAGGCGCTGGGCCGTGATCAGGAGCACGGAGGCGGCCACATTGTAGGTCGGCACCCCCATGTTGACCAGGCGGGTCAGCGTCGAGGGGGCATCGTTGGTATGCAGGGTGGAAAGCACCAGATGCCCCGTCTGGGCCGCCTTGATGGCGATGTCGGCCGTCTCCAGGTCGCGGATCTCGCCCACCATGATGATGTCGGGGTCCTGGCGCAGGAAGGATTTCAGGGCCGCCGCGAAATTGAGCCCCGCCTTGTCGTTGACGTTGACCTGGTTGATGCCCGCGAGCTGTATCTCGACGGGGTCTTCGACCGTCGAGATATTCGTCTCCGGCTTGTTGAGGATGTTCAGGCAGGAGTAGAGGGAGACGGTCTTGCCGCTGCCGGTCGGCCCCGTCACCAGCACCATGCCGTAAGGCCGCTCGATGGCGTAGCGCAGCGCCTCCAGCTGCTCCGGCTCGTAGCCCAGCGTCTCGATGCCCTTCATGGCGGTGCTGGCATCGAGAATCCGCATGACGATCTTCTCGCCGTAGAGCGTGGGCAGGGTGCTCACCCGGAAATCGATGGTCTTGTTCTTGGAGACGACCAGCTTGATCCGGCCGTCCTGGGGCACCCGCTTCTCGGAGATGTCGAGCTTGGAAATCACCTTGATCCTCGAGGCCAGCTTCTCCTTGATGGCCACGGGCGGCTGGGCGATTTCGTAAAGTGCCCCGTCCAGCCGGTATCGAATGCGGTAGAACTTCTCGTAAGGCTCGAAATGGATGTCGGACGCGCCCGAGGTGATCGCATCCAGCATCATCTTCTGCAGGTAGCGCACGACGGGCGCATCATCCACGTCGCCGGCCGCCTCCGCGGCCGCGCCCTGGGCCTCGTCATCGGTGAACTCGAGGTTCAGGTCCTCGCTCTCGATGGATTTCAGGATGTCCGTGGGCGCCGACTGGGCATAGAGATCGAGGTAGCGGCCGAGCTTGTCGTCCTCGACCACCACGGGTTCAACGGTCAGCCCCGTCTGGAACTTGATCTCATCCAGCGCCTGCAGATTGCTCGGATCCGAGGTCGCGACGAACAGACGGTTCCCCCTCTGCGCCAGGGGCAACACCCTGTGCTTGGCCAGGACCGCGGGGTCGGGGACGATCCTGGGGACATCCGCAGGATCGACCGCATTCAGGTCGAAGCAGGGCAATCCGAAGGTATGCGACGCAAAGGCCGCCACCTGTGCCGGCGTGAAGCGTTGGGATTTGAAGGCATAGGCCAGGAAGGATTCCCCGGACGCCAGCGCGCGCGCCTGCAGGTTTTCTCCTTCCTCCTGCGTCAACAGGCCATGCTGAACCAGGGCCCGGCAGAGGCCTGCAAGGGTGTTGGATACGTTGACGGCGACCACCTAGGCATCACCTATCTTGGGCAGTGAACAAGTCTACCACGGCAATTAAATGCAACATTCCCGCATAAGTCAAAGGCATGCAGCGCATGCTTGATGCCCCGCCGCACGCCGGCCGCTATTCCGGTACCGCCTCCTCTTCACCCGCGTGAAGCCTCGGGTAGATGCGCGCCGTCTTCACCATCCTGTCCTGGACCTGAATGATCTCGATGGGATGGCCGGCAATCATGACGCTGACCCCGGGTTCCGGCATGGCCTCCAGCTGTTCGAGTATCAGCCCGTTGAGCGTTCTCGAAGTCTCGACAGGAAGGCTCAGGCGCAGCTTCCGGTTCAGGTCCCGTATGCTGCTCGCTCCGTCGACGAGCCAGCTGCCGTCGGCCTGCGGCAGCAGCGCGAGGGTCTCCAGGGGCGAAGCGGCGGCAAACTCGCCGACGATTTCCTCGAGCAGGTCCTCCACGGTGACCAGCCCTCTGAGATCGCCATATTCGTCGACCACGAGCCCGAATGTCTCGCGCGCTTCACGGAAGTGATGCAGCTGGGTCAACAGGGGCGTGCCGGACGGGATGTAATACGGATCCTTCAGATGCGACCTGAAGGCCTCCATGTCCATCCCGCCACCGCGCAAATGCGTAAGCACCCGGCGCACCTTCACCACGCCGACGATGTTGTCGATTTCGCCCTCATAGACCGGCAGGCGCGCATGGTGGCTGGTCGACAGCCGCTGGTCGATCTCCTCGGCGGTGGCCAGGATATCGATGGCCTCGATCTGGCTCCTGGGCTGCATCACGTCATCGACCTTGATCTTGCCCAGCTCGAACAGGTTGAGCAGGATGTCCCTGTGCGCCGACGGCAGGATATGCCCCGACTCGGTGAGCAGCGTGCGCAGCTCCTCGAGCCCCATGACGCTGCCGCTGCCGATCTCCGACACCTGCAGGCGCATCAACCGCAGCAGGGCCTTGACGAAGAGATTGATGAACCACACCGCCGGCTGCGCGAGTTTCAGCAAGGGCGCCAGCACGTAGCTTGCCGCAGGGGCCATGCGCTCGGGATAGGTTGCCCCGAGCACCTTGGGGGTCACCTCCGAGAACACCAGGATCAGGAAGGTGACCGTTACCGTGGCGATGGTCATCGCCCACTCGTTCTGCCCGAAGAAGCGGAAGGCGATGACCGTCACCAGGGAGGCCGCCGCCGCATTGATGAGGTTGTTGCCGAGCAGCACCACGCTGAGGAGCTTGTCCGTGCGGCTCAGGAGGCGGATCGCGAGCTTGGCGCCGCGATGCCCGGCCCTGGCCATGCTCTTGAGCTTGTAGCGGTTGACCGCCATCAAGCTGGTCTCGGAGCTGGAAAAGAACGCGGATAAAACCAGGAGGATAGCCAGCGCAGTGAGCAGTGCGCTGATAGGGATATTGTCCAAGCGGAATACGATCCGGGTCGCGATTGGCGCTAGTCTAAGCGGGCCGCGTCAACTGTCAAGGCTAGGCCAGGAAATGCAAAACCCCCTGCCTTTCTGGCAGGGGGTTTTGATGGGGAGTCTGACGATGTCCTA
>DYFL01000025.1 GCA_020725195.1 Hydrogenophilus sp. | reverse complement strand
CCGCCCAACGCAGCTATCGGGACGCGCAGTAGGTTTATTCACAAGCTCTCAGGCCAGCAGGGCCGCGAGCAGCAGCGCCAGCAGCAGCCAAAGCCCCGCCGCCACCGGCCATCTCCCCAGGCCGGCCTCCGGGTCCGTACCGGGCGCGGGCCGCGGCAGCCGCAGCGCCGGGCGCGGCGGCGCCAGGCCTGCGCACCCCCTGCGCAGGGCGGCCCAGGCCCGTTCCAGGAGCGGCAGCACGTCCCCGGGCGGCACGGCGGGCGCGCGCCAGCGCCGGCGCAGGGCCGCCCAGGCCAGCGCCGCGGCGAGCGCCAAAGGCCAGAGCGCCGCGACCCAGGCCCCGCCGCCCAGGGCCCGCGCCCAGGCCCCCTCGGCGGCCAGCCAGCCGGGCAGCACCGCCACCGCCGCCAGGCCCGCGAGCCAGGGCGCGAGCAGCCCGGGCCTCGCCGCGCCCCCCGCCTGCCGCGCCGCCAGCCAGAGCAGCCGCGCCATGAGCAGGGCCGTGCCCGCGGCCGCCAGGGGCAGCAGCCCCTCCAGCAGCACGCTCCAAGGCCCGGGCAGGGCCGCGACGGCGACCTTCATCTCCACCTTGGCCAGCGCCCCGGAGGTGAGCGGCGCGCCGGCCAGGGCCAGGGCCGGCAGGGCGAGCCCCGCGAGCACCGCGGGGCGCCCGCCCCGGGCCTGGGCCACGCCCACCCCCAGGAACAGGGCGCTCTTGGCCAGGGCGTGGTGCAGGGCGTAGAGCCCCACCGCCGGCAGCAGCAGCGGCCAGAGCCCCGGCGCCGCGAGGCCCGCGCCCACGCCCAGGGTCATGAAGCCCATCTGGCTCACGCTGGAGTAGGCGAGCAGCACCTTGGCGTCGCGCTGGGCGAGGCCCACCGCCACGCCGTAGAACAGGGCCGCGAGGCCCGCCGCCATCAGGAGCGCGCCGGCCGCGGGCTGCGCCTCGACCCCCAGGGGCAGGAAGCGCAGCCAGCCGAGCAGCCCCGCCTTGAGCATCACCCCGGAGAGCACCGCGCTCGCCGGCACCGGCGCCACGGGGTGGGCGAGCGGCAGCCACAGGTGCAGCAGCGGCACCCCCACCTTGATGCCGAAGCCGAGGATCAGGAGCGCGGCCGCCCACCCGGGCAGCGGCGCGGCGGCCAGGTCGCCGATCAGCGGCGAGCCGGCCGCCCCGACCGCCAGCAGCAGCCCCGCCACCAGGGCCGCCTCGCCCAGCACCGCCATGGCGAGGTAGACCCGCCCGGCGCGCCGGGCCTCGGCCGAGCCCGTGTGCACCACCAGGCCGTAGGCGGCGAAGGTCATCAGGGTGAAGCCGAGATAGAAGCCCGCCGCGTCCTGGGCGAGGCACACCCAGAGGTTGCCCGCCTGGGTGGCGAGGTGGAAGGCCCAGTAGACATGCCGCCTGGGGTCGTCGCGCAGCCAGCCGCGGGCGTACACGCCGGCGATCAGCCAGACCAGGGCGGTGAAGAAGAGGAAGAGGCGCCCGGTCGCGTCCAGGCCGAGGCGGCTGCCCAGGAGCAGCCAGGGCAGGTCCAGGGCGGTCCCGTCGGGGGCGGCCAGGGCCAGCGCCAGGGCCGGCAGGGGCAGCCAGGGCGCGAGGCGCAGACCCAGGGCGCGGCTCGCGGGCGCGAGCACCAGGGCGGCCGCCAGCAGGGGCAGGAGCGCGGCGCTCAGGGCACCCACTGCAGGTACTCCCGGGCGGCGACGAGCTTGGCCCAGTCGAGCGGGCTGGCGCTGCCGGCGGCGAAGAGGCCGAAGCCGAGGGTGGCGGCGGCGGTGGCGAGCGGCGGCACGAGCAGCAGGCGCGAGGTCTCCCAGCCGCCCCGGGCGCGGATGTGCTCCTGCGGCCAGGGGCCGGCGCGGGGCCGAAACCACAGGCGATGCACCACGGGCAGGAAGTAGGCGGCGTTGAGCAGGCTGGAGGCGGCCAGCACCGCCAGCACCCAGGGCATCTGCGCCTCCAGGGCGCCCAGGCCCAGGTACCACTTGCTGACGAAGCCCGCCAGGGGCGGCAGGCCGATCATGCCGAAGGCGGCGACGGTGAAGGCGACGCTGGTGGCGGGCATGCGCCGGCCGGCGCCGTCGAGCTCGTCGACCCGGTGCACGCCCAGGGTCTCGGCGTAGTTGCCGGCGCAGAAGAACAGGGTGATCTTCATGACGCCCTGGTGCACCAGGTGCACCACGCCGCCTATGGTGCCCACCGGGCCGAAGAGGGCGGCCCCCAGGGCGATGTAGGCGACCTGGCTCACCGTGGAATAGGCCAGGCGCCGCTTGAGGTCGTCCTGGTAGAGCGCGCGCAGGCTGCCCCAGACGATGGTGAGCGCGGCGGCCGCCGCCAGGGGGACGAGCAGCCCCAGGGACTGGGCGAACTCCACCCCGTAGACCTCGTAGACCACGCGCACGATGCCGAAGGCCCCGGCCTTGACCACCGCCACCGCGTGCAGCAGGGCGGAGACCGGCGCCGGGGCCACCATGGCCACGGGCAGCCAGCCGTGCAGCGGCACCAGGGCGGCCTTCACCCCCAGGCCGGCGACGAGCAGCAGGAAGACGAGGCGCAGCCGGCCCGCGGCCTCCTCCGGCAGCCCCGCCAGGCTGCCGCCGGCCACGAAGTCCACCTGGCCCGCGAGGGCGTAGAGCCAGGCCGTGCCGACGAGCAGCAGCGCGCCCCCGCCCAGGGTGTAGGCCAGGTAGATGCGCCCGGCGCGCAGGGCCGCCTCGGTGCCCCGGTGCACCACCAGGGGATAGGTGGCCAGCGTGAGCAGCTCGTAGAAGAGGAAGAAGCTGAACAGGTTGCCCGCCATGGCGATGCCCATGGTGGCGGTGACGCACAGGCTGAAGAAGCCGAAGAAGCGGCTGCGCTGCGGCGAGCCCTCCAGGTAGCCGATGGCGTAGAGCGTGGTGAAGAACCACAGCGCCGCCGACAGGCTGACGAAGAGCATGGCCAGGGCGTCGGCGCGCAGCACGAGGTCGAGGCCGGGCAGCACCGTGTGGCTAAAGACGTAGTCGCGGTCGTGCAGCACGCCCCAGAGCATGACCCCGATGAGGGCGAGCTTCGTGAGCGCCCCGGCGAGGTTGAGCGCGCTGCGCAGGCGGTGGCGCGCCTCGGCCAGGAAGAAGATCGCCAGCCCCGGCACGAAGGAGCTCAGCACCACCCCCAGGGGCAGGAGGCCGTCCGGCATCAGCCCACCCCCAGGAGCGCGAGCGGCCGCTCGCCGAAGAGGCCCAGGAGCACGCCGCCCAGCGCCAGGGCGAGGGCGGCGAACTCCAGGCTGCGCGGCACACCGCCCGTCGATGCCGCCTCGACCGGCAGGAAGGCCTGGCGCAGCACCCGGAAGACGTAGGCGGCGGCGAGCAGGCCGCCGACGACCAGCACCGCGGCCCACCACCACTGGCCGGAGGCCAGGGCCGCCCTGAGCAGCAGCCATTTCGCCGTGAAGCCGCCCGAGGGCGGCAGGCCCATGAGCGTCACCCCGGCCAGGGCGAAGGCGAAGAGGCTGAGCGGCAGCCGCGCGCCCACCCCGCCCAGGCCCGCGACCGCGTCCCGCCCGGCGGCGAGGACCATGGCCCCGGCCGCCGCGAACATCGCGGCCTTGGCCAGGCCGTGGGCGAGCACCTGCAGCAGCGCCCCGCCCCAGGCAGCGGCCGCCGCCGCCGGCCCGGTGCCGGTGGCGAGGGGGAAGACCAGGAAGAGGTAGCCCAGCTGGGCCACGGTGGAATAGGCCACCAGCATCTTGAGCCGCTCCTGGCGCAGGGCCTGGACCGAGCCCCAGACGACGGCCGCCGCCCCCAGCGCGCCCAGGAGCTGGGCCGCGGCCGCCGTGGTCAGGGGGGCGTAGATCCCGAACCACAGGCGCAGCAGCAGGTAGAAGGAGGCCTTGACCACCAGGGCCGAGAGCAGGGCCGAGACCGGGCTCGCCGCCCCGCCGTGGGCCGGCGGCAGCCAGAAGTGCAGGGGGAAGAGCGCGGTCTTGAGCGCGAGCCCCGCCGCCATCAGCCCCGCCGCCAGCGCCACCGCCGGCAGGGGCTCGATCAGGGGCGCGAGGGTCGCCAGGGACACCGTGCCGTAGGCGCCGTAGACCAGGGCCACCCCCATGAGGTAGGCCCCCGAGCCCAGCAGGCTGGCGAGCAGATAGCGCAGCGCCGCCGCCACCGCCGCCCGCTCGCCGGTCAGCGCGGTCAGGCCCACCGCCGCCAGGCCCAGGAGCTCCAGGCCGACGTAGAGGTTGAAGAGGTCGGCGGCGAGGAACAGCACGTCGAGCGCCGCCACCAGGTAGCCCGTCAGGGGCCAGAACCAGGTGGCGCCCTTCGGGTGGGCGTCGCTGCGCGACACGGCGCGGAAATAGCCGCGGGCATAGACTGCCACCGGCAGCGCCACCGCCGCCGTCGTCGCGAGCATGAAGGCGGCGAGCCCGTCGGCCAGCAGCTCGATGCCCAGGGGCGCGGCCCAGCCGCCCACGGCGTAGCGGCGCGGCCCCGCCTCCAGCACCTCGGCGGCGAGCGCCAGGGCCAGGGCGGCCTGGACGGCGAGCCCGGCCACGGCGAGCCGCCCGCCCCGCCCCGGCCCCAGCACGAAGGCCGCCGTGGCCCAGGCGAGCGGCAGCAGGACGAGCCAGGGGATGGGGTCGGCAAGCTCAGTCGTCGCCATGCGGCGCCTCGCCGGGCAGGGCCATGTCCCCGGTCAGCTCCAGCAGCCGGCGCGCCAGGGCGAGCCCCAGGGCGGTGGCCGCCACCGCCACCACGATGCCGGTGAGCACCATGGCCTGGGTCACCGGGTCGGGCGTGCCGTCGCGCCCGCCCAGGCCGACCAGGACCAGGAAGGCGCCGCTGCCCAGGATGTTGAAGGCGAGCAGCTTCCTCAGGACGTGCGCGCGCAGGATGAGTCCGGCCAGGCCCAGGGCGAAGAGCAGGCCGCCCGTCAGGGCGTAGAAGAGCCCCGCGCTCACGCCCCGCCCCCGCCGCGCGGCGCCTCGGGGCCGGCGAGGAAGAGGCCGGCGAGGATCAGCCCGAGCGAGAAGGTGAGGCCCGCCTCGATGGCGAGGATCAGCGCCCCCGCCCAGTCCGGCGGGTAGCGCAGCAGGGCGCCGGCGGCGAGCCCGCCGGCCGCGGCCAGGAGGAAGAGCGCGAAGCCCGCCGCCCAGGCGAGGCGCAGGCGCCGCCCGGGCCGCGCCCAGGCGGGCAGCAGGCCGGCCAGGCGCAGCAGCACCGCCGCGGCCGCCAGCACCGCCCCGGCCTGGAAGGCCCCGCCCGGGCGGTGCGCCCCGGCCCAGAGCAGGTAGCCCGCCACCAGCAGCATCAGCGGGGCGAGCGTCCGGGCCAGGCCGGCGAGGAGGGGATCGGGCGGCACGGCGAGGAGGGGATCGGGCGGCACGGCGAGCGCCCGCGGCCCCGCCCCCGCCGCCAGCATGCCCAGCAGCGCGAGCAGCAGCACCGCCACCTCCAGCAGGGTGTCGTAGCCGCGGAAGTTGAGCAGCACCGCGGTCACCGGGTGCGCCACACCGCTCGCCGGCAGCTGCGCCTCCACCTCGGCGGCGAGCCGCACCGGCGCCCCGGGCAGGGCCAGGAGGGCCACCGTCAATGCGGCGGCGAGGAGCGCGCACAGGGCCGCGACCGTCCATTGCAGCGCCTTTTTCATCCTGGACCGGGCCGTCGGGAGGGGCGCAGAGCGGGCCATGCTAGTCCGCTAGTCCGCGAGCAGACGGTCCAGCTCGCGCTGGACCGTCTGGTAATAGGTTCGCCAGAGCAGCATCCCGGGGCTGCGGAACTCCCGGAAGTCCGGGTCGATGTATTCCTCCTGGGCGAGCGTGAGCTGGCCGCCCACGTTGCGATAGAACAGGACGCCGGGCGTGCTCTCGACGCCGTGGCTCTCGGCCAGCTCCTGCGCCAGCCGCGGCGGCGGCTTGCCGTGGTCGGACACCCGCACCGCGTAGAAGCGGATGCGCTCGCCGTAGTCCGGGGCCAGGTAGCGGATCAGCGTCGCCACCCGCTGGGATTCGTCGTCCACGTTGGCATAGAAAAAGACGATGACGGGCCGCTCATCCTCGCCCAGCGCCTCCCGGTAGCGTCCCAGTTCGACGTGCTCCAGCGGCACGTCTTCGAGGATGCTTCCACGGGCAGGCCTGCGCGCCGGACGCCAGGGCCAGCGCCAAGAGCAGCGCCGCCGCGAACGGCCTCATGGCCCCCTCCGCGGGGTTTTCCTGCGCAAGCCGCGGCGCAGGTGGCCCACGGCGTCGAGCAGCAGGGCGCCGGTGAGCCCGGCGCCGATGGCCGCCTCGGCCAGGGCGATGTCGGGGGCCGCCAGGCGCGCCCAGGCCAGGGCCATGAGCAGGCCGAAGACGATGAACAGCACCACGGCGCGGAACAGCTCCGGGGAGGCCAGCGCCCGCCAGGCGGTGAGCAGCAGGGCGAGGGCGAGGAGCAGGTCGAAGGCGCTCATGGCCCCTCCCCTCGCCAGGGCTCGATGCCGCGGCGCAGGGCCCGGCGAGCGATGAGGTAGCTCACCGTGGCGCTGGCGAACAGGGCCAGGAGCCAGACCAGGACGAGCTTCAGCGCCGCGGCCGGGCCCTCGGCGCGCACGAGCAGGCCGAGGACGACCAGGCCCAGGCCCAGGTTGTCCACCTTGGCCAGGGCGTGCAGGCGGGTGTAGACGTCGGGGAAGCGCAGCAGGCCCGCGGTGCCGGCCAGGAAGAAGCCGGCGCCGGCGAGCCACAGGGCGGCGGAGGCAAGGTCAACGGCGCTCATCGCCCCCCTCCTCCCGCCAGGCCCGCTGGGCGAAGGCCGCCCCGGCGATGGCCGCGAGCAGGGCGAAGACCAGGGCCGCGTCGATCAGGGCGGGCTCGGCCTGCGCCTCGGCGAGCAGCAGCAGCAGCGCCACGCCGGTGGTGCCGAAGAGCAGGGCCGCGAGCATGCGGTCGGCCTGGGTGGGCCCGCGCGCCACCCGGACCAGGGCCACGAGCAGGTTGGCGAGCAGGAAGGCGGCGAGCCAGCCGGCGAGCTCAGCCATGGCCCAGCTCCAGCCCCAGCAGCCGGGCCACCTGCGCCTCGGCGGCGCGCAGCCCCGCCTCCGACGTGAGGCCGCGGTCGAGCGTGTGCAGGCGCAGGATGTCCCGCTCCAGGCCGGCGCTCACCGTGCCCGGCAGCAGGCTCAGCAGGCCGGCGAGCAGCACCCGGCCCGGACCCGGCGGCAGGCGCAGCGGCAGGCTCAGCAGCCCGGGCCGCAGCGCGAGCCGCGGCCGCAGGGCGAGCCGCGCCACCGCCAGGCCGCCGCCCAGGGACTGCCAGAGGAAGAAGCCCAGGAAGGCGGGCAGGCGGGCAAGGCGCAGGCCGCTCGGCGGCCAGAGCCTCAGGCTGGCGAGGGCCGCCGCCGCCACCACCGGGACGCCCACCCCCCAGGCCCGCGCGTCGCCCCCGGCCAGGGCCCACCAGAGCAGGGCGAAGAGGCCGATGCGCCCGGCCATGACGCGCCCGCGCAGCCCGGCGCGGCTCATGCCCCCTCCCCCGCGCCGACCATCCGCTGGCGGACGGCGTTCTTGCCGGCGGCCTTGACCTCGTACATGAGCGCGTCGGCCCGGGCGACCACGGCGTCGAAGTCGGCCGGGGGGGCCGCGTAGCTGACCACCCCGAGGCTGACGCCGACCCGGGACCAGCCGCCGGCCGCGAGGCGCTCCAGGAGATCGGCCCGGAGCCTGGCGGCGAATTCCGCCGCGGCCTCGGCGCCCATGCCCGGCAGCAGCAGGGCGAACTCGTCGCCGCCCAGGCGCCCGGCCAGGTCGGAGGCGCGGATGGCGCGCCCCAGGCCGTCGGCCACGGCACGCAGCAGGGCGTCGCCCGCCTGGTGGCCCTGGGTGTCGTTGACGGCCTTGAAATCGTCCAGGTCGAGGAACATGACGGTGACCGGCTGGCCCTGGCGCTGCGCCAGACCCAGCTCGCGCCGCCCCGCCTCGTAGAACATGCGCCGGTTGGCCAGGCGGGTGAGCGGGTCCAGCCGGGCGAGCTCCGCCTCCCGGCGCAGCACCCGGCGCAGCTCGGCGCTGACGGCGGCGGCCCAGAGCAGCACGGCCAGGCGCACCGCCTCGTTGAAGAGGGCGGTGGCGGAGAAGGCCTCGCCGCCCCTGAGGCTCCAGTCCGTGGCGATCCAGCCCGCGATGCTGGCGAGGACGAGGAGGAGCCCGGCCGCGTGGCCTGCGTACCAGGCCACCAGGATCACCGGCAGGAGGTAGAAGGCGTGGAACTCCAGGGCCGGCCCCGTGGCCAGGTGCAGCAGGCCGACCAGGACGACGGCCGCCAGCCCCGCCAGCACCACCGCCCGGCGCTGCGCGGGGCCGGGCTCCCAATGGGCGATGCGGCTCAGGCGGGAGGAGGCGGAGTGCCGGTCCACGGGCCGCGCTCAGGGTTCGGCCCGACCGGGGCCGGGCGGGTTGGCGAAGCGGACGCTGTCCGGCGAGCTGGTGCCGCCGGTCATGACGAAGGTCATGGCCTCCTCGACGCTCCAGTCGATCATCACCACGTCGTCCAGGGGCAGCACCTCGATGTAGCCGGAGGTGGGGTTGGGCGAGGTGGGCACGTAGACCGCGGCGAGCTCGCGCCCGGTGTCCCGGTCCCTGAACACCCGGGTGATGAAGCCCACCGTCTTCATCTCCGGCGAGGGGAAGCTGATCAGCACCACCCGCTGCCCCTGCACGGGCGGCTGGCGCAGGGTCTGCAGGAAGCGCTTGGTGGCGTTGTACACGGTCTGCACCAGGGGCAGGCGCAGGACCAGGGCCTCGAAGTAGGCGATGAGCCGGCGGCCCACCACGAAGGAGGCGGCCAGACCGATGGCGTAGAGCCCGGCCAGGGTGAGCACCGCCGCCAGGGCGTACTGGAAGGCGGGGTTCGCCAGCCAGGCGGCCGCCGTCTCGGAGACCGGCTGCACCGCCCGCGCCGCCGTCCGCAGCAGGGGCGAGCCCGTCCTGGCCAGCAGGCCGAGCAGGAAGTCGAAGACCAGCCAGGTCACCCACAGGGGGGCGACGGTGAAGAAGCCGATGAGGATGTAGCGCCCGAAGTGGGGATGCTTGCGCTCGGTGGTTCTGGTTTCGGTCATGGCGGGCGGCGGTTCCGGCACTCGGGGCGTTGGGCTGGCGCGGCAGGGGCTTGTCCTATCTTTATAGGAGACCCGGGAACCCCCGCCGCCGGGCGCCGCTCGGCGCGGGCCACGACATGGAGGCGCAGACATGGACACGACGCACCCCTGGCCAGGCAGGCCCTATCCGCTGGGCGCCAGCCACGACGGCGAAGGCACCCACTTCTCGCTCTTCTCCGAGGTCGCCGAGCGCGTGGAGCTCTGCCTGTTCGACGACCAGGGCAGGGAGACCCGGCTCGACCTGCCGGAGACCACCGCCTACTGCTGGCACGGCTACCTGCCCGGCATCCAACCGGGGCAGCGCTACGGCTTCCGCGTGCACGGGCCCTGGGCGCCGGAACGGGGGCAGCGCTGCAATCCGGCCAAGCTCCTGCTCGACCCCTACGCCAAGGCCATCGTCGGCGAGGTGCAGTGGGACGAGGCGGTCTATCCCTACCGCTTCGGCGAGCCCGACGCCCGCGACGAGCGCGACAGCGCGCCCTTCGTGCCGCGCTCGGTGGTGGTCGATCCGGCCTTCGACTGGGGCGACGACCGCCGCCCCGGGGTCCCCTGGCACGAGACCATCCTCTACGAGACGCACGTCAAGGGCTTCAGCCGGCGGCATCCCGACATCCCGGAGGCGCTGCGCGGGACCTACGCCGGGCTCGCCCATCCGGCGGCCATCGAACACCTCAAGGGACTCGGCATCAATGCCGTCGAGCTCATGCCGGTGCACCAGTTCATCCACTACGCGCACCTGGCCGAGAAGGGCCTGCGCAACTACTGGGGCTACAGCACCATCGGCTTTCTCGCGCCGCACAACGAGTACGCCGCGGCGAACGAGCCGTGCGAGCGGCTGCGCGAGTTCAAGGGCATGGTCCGGGCGCTGCACGCCGCCGGCATCGAGGTGATCCTGGACGTGGTCTACAACCACACCTCGGAGGGCAACCACCTGGGGCCCATGCTCGGCTTCAAGGGCATCGACAACGCCGCCTACTACCGGCTGATGGCCGACGACCCGCGCCACTACATGGACTACACCGGCACCGGCAACAGCCTCAACATGCGCCATCCGCACGTGCTCCAGCTCATCATGGACTCGCTGCGCTACTGGGTGCTGGAGATGCACGTCGACGGCTTCCGCTTCGACCTCGCCGCCACCCTCGCGCGCGAGCTGCACGAGGTCGACCGCCTGTCCGCCTTCTTCGACCTCATCCAGCAGGACCCGGTGGTGAGCCAGGTCAAGCTCATCGCCGAGCCCTGGGACGTGGGCGAGGGCGGCTACCAGGTGGGCAACTTCCCGCCGCTGTGGTCGGAGTGGAACGGCAAGTACCGCGACTGCGTGCGCGACTACTGGCGCGGGCGGGACCAGACCCTCGCCGAGTTCGCCGGCCGCCTCACCGGCAGCTCCGACCTCTACGAGAGCACCGGCCGGCGCCCCTATGCCGGCATCGACTTCGTCACCGCCCACGACGGCTTCACCCTGCGCGACCTGGTCTCCTACGACGCCAAGCACAACGAGGCCAACGGCGAGGACAACGGCGACGGCAGCGACGACAACCGCTCCTGGAACTGCGGCGCCGAGGGGCCGAGCGACGACCCGCAGGTCAACGCCCTGCGCGCGCGCCAGAGCCGCAACCTCCTCGCCACCCTGTTCCTCTCCCAGGGCGTGCCCATGCTGCTCGGCGGCGACGAGATCGGCCGCACGCAGCGGGGCAACAACAACGCCTACTGCCAGGACAACGAGCTCTCCTGGTTCGACTGGGAGCATGCCGACCGCGAGCTGCTCGCCTTCACGCAGCGCCTGATCGCGTTCTACCGGCAGCACCCGGTGTTCCACCGCCGCCGCTGGTTCCAGGGCCGCCCGATCCACGGCGCCGGCATCCTGGACATCGCCTGGTTCACCCCCGACGGCACCCAGATGGAGGAGGCGCACTGGGGCGAGGGCCATGCAAAATCCTTCGCGGTGTTCCTGAACGGCGAGTCGCTCGCCACCCCTGGGCCGCGCGGCGAGCGCATCCGCGACGACAGCTTCTACCTCGTCTTCAACGCCCACCACGAGGCCCTCGACTTCCGGCTCCCGGCCGCCGACTGGGGCCGGCGCTGGGTCAAGGCGCTCGACACCGCCGACGGCCTCGTCGGCGAGGGCGAAGCGGGCCCGGAAGCCGGCGCCGAGGTCAAGGTCGAGGCCAGGTCGATGGAGGTGTTCCGCCGTGTCGAGTGAGGCGCCATGACCTTCCAGCTCCTGGGCGGCATCGGCCTCTTCCTGCTGGGCATGGTGCTGCTCACCGACGGGCTCAAGGCCTGGGCCGGCGACTCCCTGCGCGCCGCCCTGGTGCGCTTCACCGGCACGCCGGCCAAGGCCTTCGCCTCGGGCGCCCTGGTGACCCTCATGGTGCAGTCCTCCAGCGCCACCACCGTGGCCCTGATCGGCTTCGTCAGCGCCGGGCTCATCACCTTTCCCCAGGCGGTGGGGGTGGTGATGGGGGCGAGCCTGGGCACCACCGGAACGGGCTGGGTGGTGTCGGTGCTGGGGCTGAGGGTGAGCCTGGGTTACTACGCCCTGCCCCTGGTGGGCGTCGGCGCGCTCATGCAGCTCCTGGCCCACGGCCGCTGGCGCGCCCTGGGCCTGGCCCTGGCCGGCTTCGGCCTGATCTTCGTCGGCATCGAGACCCTGCAGGCGGGCATGCAGGGGCTGGCCGCGGCCTTCGACCCGGCCCGCCTGCCGGCCGCGGGCGTCCTCGGGCACCTGGCGGCCATGGCCATCGGCATCCTGATGACCGTGGCCATGCAGTCCTCCAGCGCGGCGGTGGCCACCACGCTCACCGCCCTGCACGCCCAGGCGGTGAACTTCGACCAGGCCGCCGCGCTGGTCATCGGCGCCGCCGTCGGCACCACCGTCACCGGCGCCCTGGCGGCCATCGGCGGCAGCGTGCCGGCCAAGCGCACGGCGCTGACCCATGTGCTGTTCAACCTGGCCACCGGGCTCGTCGCCCTGGCGCTGCTGCCGCTCTTCCTCTGGGGCCTGCACCTGGCCCAGCGCCACGCCGGCCTGGAGGCCGGCGCGGTGAGCCTGGCCGCCTTCCACACCGCCTTCATCGCCCTGGGGGTGGCGCTCTTCCTGCCCTACGCCGGGCCCCTCG
This sequence comes from Hydrogenophilus sp., assembly GCA_020725195.1. Lineage (GTDB taxonomy): Bacteria > Pseudomonadota > Gammaproteobacteria > Burkholderiales > Thiobacillaceae > DYFL01. Next base: position 20,919 of record DYFL01000025.1, on the reverse strand, counting down.
CGCGCCGCATCGAGCGCTGGCTGCCCGAACGCGGGCCGCGGCTCACCCGCCACCTGGACGACTCCCTGCTCGCGGCCCCTTCTGTGGCCCTGGAGGCGACGCGGCGCACCCTCATGGACACGGCGCTGGAGCTCGTGGACCTGCTCGACCCGCTGCTGGACAGCGGCGTGGCCGCGCCGGACCCGGCGCGCCGCCTGGAGGTCGCCGCCGCCCTGGACCGGACCCAGCGCTTCTTCGCCCGCATCCCCCCCATCGCCGAGGACGAGCCCCTGTCCCGCCTACGCATCGGCCAGCTGCACGCCATCGACCACCTGGCGCGCCTGCACGCCCGCCTGGAGCTGCCGGCGGCGGCCCGCCTGGCCCTGGCCCAGCCGCCCCTGCGGCCGGCGCTCGGCCGCTGCCGCGCGGTGCTGGCCCTGGCCCGCAGGGGGCTCGCCGGCCGCGCCCCGGCGGGCTGGCTGGCCGAGATGGAACGCCAGGTCCAGGCCCTGGCCGAGATGCAGCGCGGCGAGCGCCTGGAGATCCTGCGCGAGACCGCCGGCGGCGGCCGCAGCCCCACCGAGTCCCTGGCGGCGCTGGACGCCATCCGCTGGCTGGAGCGCGCGACCAACCACGCCTGGCGCGTCTGCCACTATCTGGCCGCGGAGGACACGGCCGAGGCCGGCGCGCAAGCGGCGGCCCCCCTGGACGAGTGAACCGCCCATGGCAGCCGCCCTCCCCGATCCCTCGACCCTCACGGCGAGGCGGACCTCGTCCCCGCGCTGGCGGCGGCTGATCCTGTTCGTCGTCTTGATGCACACGGCGGGTGCGCTGACCGCGCTCGACGCGCTGATGTCGACGCGCACCGCCCAGGGGACCATCGCCTGGATGGTCTCCCTGGTCACCCTGCCCTATGTCGCCCTGCCCGCCTACTGGGTGTTCGGCCGGACCAAGTTCCAGGGCTATGTGATCGGCCGCCGCGAGGGCGACACCGCGCTCAACCGCCGGCTGCAGTCCAAGCTCGCGCTCGTGCACCGCTACCGCGAGCCGCTGCCGGCCGGCCGGCGGCAGGTGCAGGCGGTCGAGCGGCTGGCCAAGATGCCGCTCGTGGGGCACAACCGCACGCAGCTGCTGGTGGACGGGGAGGCGACCTTCCGCAGCCTGTTCGCCGGCATCGACTCGGCAGGGCGCTATCTGCTGGTGCAGTTCTACATCGTGCGCGACGACGACCTCGGGCGCGAGCTCAAGCGCCGGCTGGAGGCGAAGGCGCGCGCGGGGGTGCGGGTGCACTTCCTGTACGACGAGATCGGCAGCTACCGGCTGCCGGCCGCCTATGTCGAAGAGCTCGCCGCCGCCGGCGTGCGGGTGCAGCGCTTCCACTCCACGCGCGGCCCGGGCAACCGCTTCCAGATCAACTTCCGCAATCACCGCAAGATCGTGGTGGCCGACGGGCGCCGCGCCTGGGTCGGGGGGCTCAACGTCGGCGACGAATACCTCGGGCGCGATCCGCGCTTCGGCGCCTGGCGCGACACCCACCTCGCCCTGGAGGGGCCGGCCGCGCTCTGCCTGCAGCTGCCCTTCGTCGAGGACTGGCACTGGGCCACCGGCGAGATCCTCGACCTCGACTGGGAACCGGCGCCGGCCGGGGACGGCCGGGTGCCGGTGCTCGTCCTGCCCTCGGGCCCGGCGGACCGCTTCGAGAGCGCGAGCCTCATGATGCAGCACGTCATCCACTCGGCGGAACGAAGGCTGTGGATCTCGAGCCCGTACTTCGTTCCCGACGAGGGCATCCTCGGCGCGCTCAAGCTCGCGGCGCTGCGCGGGGTGGACGTGCGGGTGCTAATCCCCGAACGGCCGGACAATCTGCTCACCTGGCTGGCCGCCTACGCCTTCGTCCAGCCGCTGCTCGAGGCCGGCGTGCAGATCCACCGCTACCAGGCGGGCTTCCTGCACGCCAAGGCCTTCCTCGTGGACGACCTGCTCGCGGGGGTGGGCACGGTCAACCTCGACAACCGCTCCTTCCGGCTCAACTTCGAGGTCACCGCGCTCGTCCTCGACGCCGGCTTCGCCGCGCAGGTGGAGGCGATGTTCGTCGCCGACCTCGCGCGCTCCCGGCGCATGACGCTCACCGAGGTGCCCGCCAGGCCGTTCTGGTTCCGCGCCGCCTCGCGCGCCGCCCACCTGGCCGCACCGGTGCTGTAATGGAGCGGCCGGGGCGGGCGGGTGATCCCTGCAATCCACGGATGGCACAGATGAACCCAGACAAGACCCTGCGCGATCGGCTCTTTGCCGGACCTCGCCGACCCGGCATCCGGGTGGGCCCAGGGATCGTTCCCTGTCCTTGCAACATCCGGGTAGATCCGTGCGCATCCGTGGCTGACGGCTTCTTCTCGTGATGCCGGCAGACGCCCCGTCCAGCCCGCGCGCCCCGCTGGAGCCGCCCATGACCGCGGCCGAGACCCGGGACGCCCGCCTCGCCGAGCTCGCCGAGCTCGCCGAGCTCGTCGAGGGGCGCGACTGGCCGGGGCTGCGCGCGCGCCTGGCGCGGCTGCCGGTGCAGGACGTCGCCGCGCTCATGCCCGATCTGACGCGCGAGCAGCGCGTGCCGCTGTTCCGGCTGCTGCCGCGGCGGCGCTCGGCCGAGGTGTTCTCCTACCTCGGCCCCGAGCAGCAGGACGAGCTGATCGCGGACCTGACCAACGAGGAGACCCGGCGGCTCCTCGGCCACCTGCCGCCGGACGACCGCACGGCGCTGCTGCAGGAGCTGCCCGCCGAGGTCACCCGGCGGCTGCTCGGCCTGCTGTCGCCGGCGGCGCTGCGCCAGGCGCGCGAGCTGCTGGGCTATCCGCCCGAGAGCGTCGGGCGCCTGATGACGCCGGACTACATCGCCGTGCAGCCCCAGTGGACCGTCGCCCGGGCGCTCAAGGCGATCCGCGCCGGGGCCCGGCGCGGCGAGCCGGCGAACGTCATCTATGTGGTGGACGCGCAAGGCAGGCTGCTCGGCGCGGTGGACCTGCGCCGCTTCATCCTGGCCTCGCCGCATACCGCGGTGCGCCGGCTCGTGGGCGGCAGCCCCGTGCAGCTGTCGGCCTTCGAGGACCGCGAGGCGGCGGTGCGCGCCATCCAGCACTACGACCTCGCCGCGGTGCCGGTGGTCGACTCCGAGGGCGTGCTGCTCGGCATCGTCACCGTCGACGACGTCATGGACGTGGCCGAGGCGGAGGCGACCGAGGACTTCCACAAGATGGGCACGGTCGGCGCGCTCAAGGGCGGGGTGCGCGAGGCGAGCCCCTGGCTGCTGTACCGCTCGCGCGTGTCCTGGCTGGTGCTGCTGGTGTTCGCCAACCTGCTCACCGGCCTGGGCATCGCCTACTACGAGGCGACCATCGAGGCGGTGATCGCGCTGGTGTTCTTCATGCCGCTGATCGTGGCGAGCGGCGGCAACGCCGGGGCGCAGGCCAGCACGCTCATGGTGCGGGCCATCGCCACCGGCGAGGCGCGGCCGCAGGACCTGGCGCACCTGCTCGCCAAGGAGACCGCGGTCTCCGCCGCCCTGGGCGTGACCATGGGGCTCGCGATCTGGGGCGTGGGCGCGATCCAGGGCGGCACGGAGATCGGCATCGCGGTGGCCCTGTCCATGGTGTGCGTGGTGGTCGTGGGCAGCCTGTTCGGCATGGTGCTGCCCTTCCTGCTGCACCGCCTGCGGCTCGACCCGGCGGCGGCGAGCGCGCCGCTGGTGACCTCGATCGCCGACATCCTGGGCGTGCTGATCTACCTTGCCATCGCCACGGCGATCCTCGACCTGCCGCCGGCCTGAACGGCGGCGAGGAACCTCCGCCTATCATGAGGGTCGTGGTATGAGCCATGCGCGGCACGCAGCGACATCCCGACCCCACCGACGAGGAAGGACCCATGACCGATGCGAAGACCCCTGCCCCCGATTGGCACGCCCGGCCGGCCGCCGAGGTGCTGGCCAGCCTCGACGCCGGCCGCCAGGGCCTGTCCGCGGAACAGGCCGCGCGCCGCCTCGAGCGCCACGGCCGCAACCTGCTGCCGCCGCCATCGAGGCGCGGCCCGCTGCTGCGCTTCCTGCTGCAGTTCCACAACGTGCTCATCTACGTGCTGCTCGCCGCCGCCGTCATCACCGCGGCCCTGGGCCACTGGGTGGACAGCTTCGTGATCCTGGGCGTGGTGGTGATCAACGCGGCCATCGGCTTCATCCAGGAAGGCAAGGCGGAGCGCGCCCTGGAGGCGATCCGCGAGCTGCTCTCGCCGCGCGCCCAGGTGCTGCGCGACGGCCGCCGCCAGGAGATCGAGGCGGCGGAGCTGGTGCCCGGCGACATCGTCTTCCTCGCCTCGGGCGACCGGGTGCCGGCGGACCTGAGGCTCGTGGAGGTCAAGAGCCTGAGGATCGAGGAGGCGGCGCTCACCGGCGAATCGGTGGCGGTGGAAAAGGGGGTCGAGCCGGTCGAGGCGGCCGCCCCCCTGGGCGACCGCGCCTGCATGGCCTGGTCCGGCACCCTGGTCACCTACGGCCAGGGCACGGGGGTGGTGGCAGCCACCGGGACGGCCACCGAGATCGGCCGCATCAGCCGCCTGCTCACCGAGGTGGAGGGGCTGCAGACGCCGCTCCTGAGGAAGATGGCCCAGTTCGGCCACTGGCTCACCTGGGCCATCCTGGGGCTCGCCGGCGCCTCCTTCGCCTTCGGCACCCTGGTGCGCGACTACACCGCCGGCGAGATGTTCCTCGCCGCGGTGGGCCTGGCGGTGGCGGCCATCCCCGAGGGCCTGCCCGCCATCCTGACCATCACGCTCGCCATCGGCGTGCAGGCCATGGCCCGGCGCCGGGCCATCGTGCGGCGGCTGCCGGCGGTGGAGACCCTGGGCTCGGTCACCGTGATCTGCTCGGACAAGACCGGGACCCTCACCAAGAACGAGATGACGGTGCAGGAGGTCGCCACCGCCGGCGGCGCGTTCGCGGTCTCCGGCACCGGCTACGCCCCCGAGGGCGGCTTCTCGATCGACGCCGAGGAGACCTCGCCCGAGACCCACCCCGAACTCGCCGAGATCGCGCGCGTGGCGGTGCTGTGCAACGACGCCAACCTCAGCCTGGAGGACGGCCAGTGGCGGCTCGCCGGCGACCCCACCGAGGGGGCGCTGCTCACCCTGGGGATGAAGGCCGGCCTGGACCCCAAGTTCGAGGCCGACAGCCTGCCGCGCACCGACGTCATCCCCTTCGAGTCCGAGCACCGCTTCATGGCCACCCTGCACCACGACCACGAGGGCCGCGGCTACATCTACCTCAAGGGCGCGCCGGAGCGGGTGCTGGACCTGTGCGCCGCCCAGCGCCGGGACGGCGCGGACCAGGCCATCGACCCCGCGCCCTGGCACGCCGCCATGGAGGCGGCGGCCGGCCGCGGCATGCGGCTCCTGGCCCTGGCCTCGAAGCCGGCCGCCGAGGGGCAGCGGGAGCTCGCCTTCGCCGACGCGGAGGCCGGCGGCTTCACCCTGCTCGCGGTCCTGGGCCTGGCGGACCCGCCGCGCGAGGAGGCGATCCGCGCCGTGGACGCCTGCCGCGCCGCCGGCATCCGGGTGAAGATGATCACCGGCGACCACGCCGCCACCGCCCGCGCCATCGGCGCCGAGCTGAAGCTCGGCGAGGAGGTGCATGCGCTCACCGGCGCCGAGATCGAGGTCATGGACGAGGCGCGGCTGCGCCGCGCGGCGGTGGAGACCGAGGTCTTCGCCCGTGCCAGCCCCGAGCACAAGCTGCGCCTGGTCGAGGCCCTGCAGGCCGCGGGCGAGGCGGTGGCCATGACCGGAGACGGGGTCAACGACGCCCCGGCCCTGAAGCGCGCCGACGTCGGCGTGGCCATGGGGCAGAAGGGCACCGAGGCGGCCAAGGAGGCCGCCGAGATCGTGCTCGCCGACGACAACTTCGCCTCCATCGCCGCCGCGGTGGAGGAGGGCCGCACCATCTACGACAACATCCGCAAGGCCATCGTCTTCATCCTGCCCACCAACGGAGGCCAGGCCGGGGTGCTGGTGGCGGCCATCCTGCTGGGCCTCGCCCAGCTGCCCATCACCCCGGTGCAGATCCTCTGGGTGAACATGGTCACCGCGGTGACCCTGGCCCTGGCGCTCGCCTTCGAGCCGGCGGAGTCCGACGTCATGCGCCGGCCGCCGCGCGAGCCGAAGGAGCCCGTGCTCACCCCCTTCATGCTCTGGCGCGTGGGCTTCGTCTCCGCCCTGCTGGTGGCGGGCAGCCTGGGGCTCTTCCTCTGGGAGCTCGAGCGCGGGGCCCCCATCGAGGTGGCGCGCACCGCCACGGTCAACCTGCTGCTCATGGGCGAGGTCTTCTACCTCTTCAACTGCCGGCGGCTCACCCTCCCCATCCTCTCCTGGGAGGGCCTCACCGGCAACCGCTACGTGCTCGGCGCCATCGCCGTGCTCCTCGCCCTGCAGCTCGCCTTCACCTACGCGCCGTGGATGCAGGTGCTGTTCCACACCGCCGCCCTGGACGCCGCGGCCTGGGGCCGCATCCTGCTCTTCGGCCTAGCCGTGCTCCTGGTGGTGGAGGCGGAGAAGGTGGTGGTGCGGCGCCTGGCGCGCCGGCGCTGAGTCCGGGGGGTGCGGGCGGGCCGCCGGCCCGGGCTAGAATCCCCCCATGGACCTGATCAACCAGTTCGTCCTCGCCGGCGCCGCCCTGCTGCTCCTGGCCATCCTGGCCAGTGCGCTGTCCTACCGCATCGGCATGCCCCTGCTGCTGGTGTTCCTGGCGGTGGGCATGCTGGCCGGCGAGGACGGGCCGGGCGGCATCGTGTTCAACGACACCGGCATCGCCTACAGCATCGGCAGCGTGGCGCTGGCGGTCATCCTGCTCGGCGGCGGGCTGCACACGCGGGCCGAGAGCTTCCGCGCCGGCCTGCGGCCGGCCGCCGGCCTGGCCACCCTGGGGGTGCTGATCACCTGCGTCGCCACCGGCCTGTTCGCCGCCTGGATCCTGGATTTCGGCCTGCTGCAGGGCATGCTGGTCGGCGCCGTGGTGGGCTCGACCGACGCCGCCGCGGTCTTCGCCCTGCTCCATGCCAAGGGGCTCGAGCTCAAGCAGCGGGTCTCGGCCACGCTGGAGATCGAATCCGGCAGCAACGACCCGATGGCGGTCATCCTGACCCTCGTCCTGCTCGACCTGATCCTGGCCGGCCAGGGCCTGCCGGGCTGGGGGACGCTGGGCATGTTCGCCCTGCAGATGGGCATGGGCCTGGTCGCCGGCATCGGCGGCGGCCGGGTGCTGGTCTGGCTGACCCATCGCCTGCGCATGGAACAGGGCATGTACCCCATGCTCATCCTGGCCGGCGGCCTGACCCTCTACGGCCTGACCACGGTGCTCGGCGGCAGCGGCTTCCTCGCCATCTACCTGGCCGGCGTGGTGATCGGCAACCGGACGCCGCGCGAGGCGCGCAACATCCTGCAGGTGCACGGCGGCCTGTCCTGGCTGGCCCAGATCGGCATGTTCCTGATGCTGGGCCTGCTGGCCACGCCGAGCAGCCTGATCCGCGATGCGCCCGCGGCGCTGGCCATCGCCCTGGTGCTCATGTTCGCCGCCCGCCCCCTGGCGGTCTGGCTGTGCCTGCTGCCGTTCCGCTTCCCCTGGCGCGAGCAGCTGTTCATCGCCTGGGTCGGCCTGCGCGGCGCGGTGCCCATCATCCTGGCCCTGTTCCCGCTGCTGGCCGGCGTGCCCGAGGCCGGGACCATCCTCGACGTGGCCTTCTTCGTGGTGCTGATCTCGCTCACCCTGCAGGGCTGGAGCATCCCCTACCTGGCGCGGCTGCTGCGGCTGGAGGTGCCGTCCGCGCCCGAGGCGGACGAGCGCTTCGACCTCGGCGCCGGGCCGGAAGGCGGCCTCGCCTTCCTCGGCTACCGGCTGGCGCCGCAGGCGCAGGTGATCGACCGCCCCGCCATCGACCTGCACTTGCCCGGCGACGCGAGGCTGGTCGCGGTGCTGCGCGACGGGGCGGCGCTGGCGCCGGAGGCCGCCGGCAGGCTGGCGGCGGGCGACCTGCTCTACGTCCTCGCGCGGCAGGCCGAAGGCCCCGCCCTGGGCGATCTGCTGGCCTCGGCCGCGGCGCCCGCCTACCTGGAAAAGCGCCAGTTCTACGGCGACTTCACGGTGCGCAGCGACGCCGACATGGCCAGCGTCGCCGAGGCGTACGGCCTGCCCCTGCCGGAGGGCGCGGGGCGGATGACCCTGGCGGAGTTCCTCGCCGCCAGGGTCAGCGGCGTGCCCGTGGCCGGGGACCGCTACCGGCTCGGCAACATCGAGTTCGTGGTGCGCGAGGCGGAGGCCGGCCGGATCACCCGGGTCGGCCTGCGGATCCCCACGCACCTGCGCTGAGGGCGCGGCCGGGAATTGGGGCATACTGCGCGCATGCACGGCCTGTTCGACGAATTCGCGCTGCTCCTGTTCATCGCCGCCATCGCCGGCGCCCTGGCCGTGCGGCTGCGCCAGCCGATGCTCATCGCCTACATCGCCATCGGCATCCTGGTCGGGCCGGCCGCCTTCGGCCTGGTCCAGGCCCACGACCAGATCGGCCTGCTGGCCGAGATCGGCGTGGCGGTGCTGCTCTTCCTGGTGGGCCTCAAGCTCGATCTCACCCACGTGCGCCACATCGGCCCGGTGGCCCTGGCCACGGGCCTGGGCCAGCTGGGCTTCACCATCGCCTTCGGCTTCCTGATCATCCTGGCCCTGGGCAAGGGCATGATGGAGGCCCTCTACGTGGCGGTGGCGCTGACCTTCTCCAGCACCATCATCATCGTCAAGCTGCTGTCGGACAAGCGCGAGCTCGATTCCCTGCACGGCCGCATCGCCGTCGGCTTCCTGATCGTGCAGGACATCGCGGTGGTGCTGGCCATGATGACCATGAGCGCCCTGCGCGGCGCCGGCGACGCCGGCGCCTGGGAGGTGGCGGCCTCGCTGCTGGCGCGGGTGTCCATCGCGGCGGCCGTGATGTATGTGCTCATGCGCCATGTGCTGCCCGCCGTGGTGCGCACCATGGCCCGCTCCCAGGAGCTGCTGCTGATCTTCGCCATCGCCTGGGGCACGGGGCTGGCGGCGCTGGGCGAGGGCGCGGGCTTCTCCAAGGAGGCTGGGGCCTTCCTGGCCGGCTTCTCGCTCGCCTCCACCGCCTATCGCGAGGCCATCGGGGCGCGGCTCACCGGCATCCGCGACTTCCTGCTGCTGTTCTTCTTCATCGACCTGGGCGCCAAGCTGGACTTCTCCACCCTGGGCGAGGAGCTCGCGCCGGCGGCGATCCTCTCGGCCTTCGTGCTGGTGGGCAACCCGCTCATCGTCATGGCCATCATGGGCTACATGGGCTACCGCAAGCGCACGGGCTTCCTGGCCGGGCTCACCGTGGCCCAGATCAGCGAGTTCTCCATCGTCTTCGTGGCCATGGGCATCTCCCTGGGGCACGTCGGGGTGGAGGCCCTGGGGCTGACCACCCTGGTGGGCGTGGTCACCATCACCCTGTCCACCTACATGATCCTCTACTCCCAGGCGCTGTACGATCGGCTCGCCCCCTGGCTCGCTCCCTTCGAGCGCAAGCGCCCCCACCGCGAGCTGGCGGTGGAACGCGAGCCGCATGCGGCGGCGCGCCCCGACGTGGTGGTCTTCGGCCTCGGCCGCTACGGCGGGCGCCTGGCCCAGCGCCTGCAGGAAGGCGGCGTCACCGTGCTCGGCGTGGACTTCGACCCGGAGGTGGCGCGCGACATGCGCCGCCAGGGCATGCCGGTGCGCTTCGGCGACGGCCTCGATCCCGACTTCGTCGAAGGCCTGCCGCTCGACGGCGTGCCCTGGGTGGTGAGCGCCCTGCCCGACCTGGAATCCAACCGCGCCCTGCTGCACGCCCTGGCGGCGCGGCATTTCGGCGGCGAGGTGGCGATCGTGGCGCGCGACGAGATGCAGGGCAGCGCGCTCAAGCGGATCGGCGCGCCGACCGTCCTCTATCCCTTCCGCGACGCCGTGGACTTCGTCGTCGAGCATCTGACCGGACTCATCCGCGCCAAGGAGAACAGCCGATGAAACGCCTCGCCCGCATCCTCGCCGCCACCGACCTCTCCGCCCCGGCCCGCCATGCCGTCGACCGGGCCTTCCGCGTGGCGGCCGAGACCGGCGCCGAACTGAGCCTGATCCACGTCGTCAGCCAGGGGGCCCTGGACGCCCTGCGCGCGGCGCTGGGCCTCGAGGCCGCGCCGGTGGAGCAGCGCCTGCTGGACGACGCCCGGGAGGCCCTCGCGCGGCTCGCGGCCGAACTGGGCCGGGCACGGGGGGTCTCGGCCGGCGTGGAGCTGAGCGCCGGCACGGCCCTCGCCGCGATCCTGGACCGCGCCGACGCCCTCGACGCCGACCTCCTGGTGGTCGGCTCCCGCGGCGAGGGCTTCCTGCGCCACCTGCTCCTGGGCGCCACCGCCGAGCGCCTGCTGCGCCGCACCCGCAGGCACATCCTGGTGGTGAAGCAGACCCCGCACGAGGCCTACCGGCGGGTGCTGGTGCCGGTGGATTTTTCCGCCTGGTCGGCCGCCGCCCTCGGGCTGGCGCGCGCGGTGGCACCCGGGGCGGAGCTGGTGCTGCTGCACGCCTACGAGGCCCCCTTCGAGGGCAAGCTGCGCTACGCGGGGGTCGAGGAGCGCACCATCGAGCGCTACCAGACCACGGTGCGGGAGGACGCCCTGGCCCGGCTCGAGGCCCTGGCCGCGGACGCCGGGCTGGGGCCGGAGACGGTGCGCCTGCGCACCCACCACGGCGACGCCACCGCGGCCATCCTGCAGCTGGAGCAGGATGAGGACTGCGACCTCATCGTCATGGGCAAGCACGGCCAGGGCATGGTGGAGGAGCTGCTGCTCGGCAGCGTCACCAAGCACGTCCTGGCCGAGGCGGGCGGCGACGTGCTGGTGGCGAGCGCGCCGGCCTGAACCGCGGGCTGCCCAACCCCGGCGGCATGCCGGATAATGCCGCCCCATGCCCGCACCGCCCCGCATCGAATTCCCCGAAGAGCTGCCCGTCTGTGCCCGGCGCGAGGCCATCGCCGCGGCGCTGGCGGCGCACCAGGTCCTCGTGGTCTGCGGCGAGACGGGCTCGGGCAAGACCACACAACTGCCCAAGATCGCGCTCCTGGCCGGGCGCGGCGCCGCCGGCCGCATCGGCATGACCCAGCCGCGGCGCATCGCCGCGAGGAGCGTGGCGGGCCGCATCGCCGAGGAGCTGAAGGGCCGGCTCGGCGACTTCGTCGGCTACCAGGTGCGCTTCCACGACCAGGTGAGCGCGCAGACCCGCATCAAGGTCATGACCGACGGCATCCTCCTGGCCGAGACCCAGTCCGACCCGGAGTTTCGCGCCTACGACACCCTCATCCTCGACGAGGCCCACGAGCGCAGCCTCAACATCGACTTCCTGCTGGGTTATCTGAAGACCCTGCTGCCGCGGCGGCCGGGGCTGAAGCTCGTCCTCTCCTCCGCCACCCTGGAGGCGGAGCGCTTCGCCGACTACTTCGGCGGCGCGGCGGTGATCGAGGTCTCGGGGCGGACCTATCCGGTGGAGGTCCGGTACCGCCCGGTTTCACCCCCACCCCAACCCTCCCCCGTCAAGGGGGAGGGGGCGACTCCTCCTCCCCCCTCGAGGGGGGGAGGCAGGGAGGGGGGTGGCGGCCGCAAGGCCGAAGAGGCGCCCGACACCGACTTCGGCCAGGCCCTCCTGGACGCGGTGGACGAGCTCGCCCGCGCGGGCCCGGGCGACGTGCTGGTCTTCCTGCCCGGCGAGCGCGAGATCCGCGAGGCGCAGGAGGCGCTGAGGAAGCACCACCCGCCCGCCACCGAGATCCTGCCCCTCTACGCGCGCCTCTCCGTGGCCGAGCAGGAGCGCGTCTTCCAGGCCCACGGCGGGCGGCGCATCGTGCTCGCCACCAACGTGGCGGAGACCTCGCTCACCGTGCCGGGCATCCGCTACGTGGTGGACACGGGCCTGGCGCGGGTGAAGCGCTACAGCCTGCGCAACAAGATCGAGCAGCTCAAGATCGAGCGGGTGGCCCAGGCCGCGGCCAACCAGCGCGCGGGCCGCTGCGGCCGGGTCGCCGCCGGGGTCTGCATCCGGCTGTACGAGGAGGCGGACTTCGCCGCGCGCCCGCGCTACACCACGCCGGAGCTGCTGCGCTCCTCGCTCGCCGGGGTGATCCTGCGCATGAAATCGCTGGGGCTGCCGGAGATCGAGGCCTTCCCCTTCCTCGATGCGCCGGAGGCGAAGCGGGTGCGCGACGGCTACCAGCAGCTCCAGGAACTCAACGCGCTGGACGAGGCGGGCCGGCTCACCGAGATCGGCCGCGAGCTCGCGCAACTGCCGGTGGACCCCAGGATCGGCCGCATGCTCATCGCCGCACGGGAGCGGGCGTGTCTGGCCGAGGTGCTGGTCATCGCCGCCGCGCTCACCAGCCAGGACCCGCGCGAGCGGCCGCTGGAGCAGGCCCATGCGGCGGACGAGCGGCACAGGCGCTTCAGTGACGAGGACTCCGACTTCGTCGCCATCCTCAGGCTCTGGGCCCACGTCAACGCGCTGGACGCGCACCGCAAGTCCGCCCGCAAGTTCCGCGAGCAGCTCAAGAGCGAGTTCATCTCGCCCTTGCGGGTGCGGGAGTGGCGCGACGTGCACGGCCAGCTCGCCACGCTGGTCAAGGAGATGGGCTGGCGTGTCAACGAACAGCCGGCGGACTACACCGCACTGCATCAGGCCCTGCTGCCGGGGCTCCTGGGCAACCTGGGCATGCTCACCGAGGAGGGCAGCTACCTCGGCGCGCGCGACATGAAGTTCCTGATCTTCCCCGGCTCGGGGGTGAAGAAGCGGCCCAAGTGGCTCATGGCCGCGGAGATCGTCGAGACGAGGCGCATCTACGCCCGCACCGTCGCCCGGGTGGAGCCCGCCTGGATCGAGCAGGCCGGGCGCCACCTGCTCAAGGTCAGCCATTCCGACCCGCACTGGGAGAAGCGCCCCGCCCATGTCGCGGCCGCCATGCGCGCCACGCTCTACGGCCTGCCCGTGGTGGCCGGGCGCAAGGTCCACTACGGCCCGCTCGACCCTGCGCTGTCGCGCGAGATCTTCATCCGCGCCGCGCTGGTCGAGGGCGAATACGACACGCGCGCGCCCTTCTTCGCGCACAACGCGAAGCTCCTCAAGGAGATCGAGGAGCTCGCCCACCGCGCCCGCAACCCGCGCCTCGTGCCCGACGAGGCCAGGCTCCACGCCTTCTTCGACGCGCGCGTGCCCGAGGACATCCACAACGGCGCGGACTTCGAGCGCTGGCGGCGCGAGGCGGAGGCGAAGTCGCCGCGCCTGCTCTACCTCGCCCGCGAGGACCTGCTCGAGGAGCGCGGTGCGGACAGCCGGGCCTATCCGCGCGAGCTCGACCTCTCCGGCGTGCGCTTCGCCCTGTCTTACAAATTCGAGCCGGGCGAGGCCGACGACGGCGTCACCCTGATGGTGCCGCTCGCGGCCCTGAACCAGGTGCCGGCGGAGCGCTGCAGCTGGCTGGTGCCGGGCCTCCTGGAGGAGAAGCTCGCCGCGCTGCTCAAGGCCCTGCCCCAGCAGCTGCGGCGCAACTTCGTGCCGGTGCCGGAGTACGCCCGCGCCGCGGCCGAGGCACTTTCCTCCTCACGCCTCACGCCTCACGCCTCACCCTCACTGGCCGAGGCCCTTGCGGCCTTCCTGCAGAAGGCGACGGGGGTGGCCGTGCCCCGCGACGCCTGGCGCGAGGACGCCCTGCCCGCGCACCTCAGGATGAACTTCCGGGTCCTGGGCGAGGGCAACCGGGTGCTGGGCGAGGGCCGCGACCTCAATGCCCTGCGCCGCGAGCTGGGCGCCGAGGCGAGCCGCGAGCTCGCGCAGTCCACCACCGAACTGGAGCGCGAGAGCGTGAGCCGCTGGGACTTCGGCGACCTGCCCGAGCAGGTGGCCGTGACCCAGGGCGCGCGCCGCCTCGCCGCCTTCCCCGCCCTGGTGGAAGTGGACGGCCGCGTCGAGCTCAGGTTCGCCGACAGCGCCCAGGCCGCGCGCGAAAAGCACCGGCGCGGGGTCTGCCGCCTCGTCTGGCTCGCCTTCCCCGACCTGCTCAAGCAGACCGGGAAGGACCTGGCGGCCCGGTCGAAGGGCGCCTGCCTGCACTACGGCCTGCTCGCGAAGGGCCTCTCCTGCGAGGCCCTGCTCGCCGACGTGCTCTACTCGGCCGCCCGCGCCTGCCTGCCCTTGGACGCGGCCGAGCTGCGCAGCCAGACCGCCTTCGAGAGCGCGGCCCAGACGGCGCACCCGAGGCTCGCCGAGGCCGCGCGCGAGACGGCGCGGCTCGCCGCCGAGTGCCTCGCCCACGCCCACGGCCTCCACCAGGCCCTGGCCCGGCCCGGGCCCTCGCGCGAGGCCGCGGCCGACCTGCAGGCGCAGCTGCGGGAGCTCGTCTTCCCCGGCTTCGTCGCCGCCCTGCCCCCGGCCCGGCTCGCCCACCTGCCGCGCTACCTGCGCGCCATGGAGCGGCGCCTGGAGAAGCTCGCCAGGAACCCCGAGCGCGACGCCCAGCACATGCGCGCCATGGCGCCGCTCCTCGATGCCTGGCGCGCCCGCCAGCGCCGCCTGGAGGCGGGCGGCGGCAGCACGCCGGAGATGGAGGACTTCCGCTGGCGCCTGGAGGAGCTGCGCGTCTCGCTCTACGCCCAGGAGCTCAAGACCCCGGAGCCGGTGTCGCTCAAGCGCCTGGAGAAGCGCTGGCAGGAGATCGCCCAGGGCGCCTGAAGCCGGCTCAGTCCCGGGTCGGACGGCCCTTCAGATAGGCGCAGGTCTTGTCGGACCAGACCCAGACGTAGTGCAGCCCGGAGGCCGCCGCCAGGGCGCCGGCGGCCAGCACCAGCGGCGGCAGCAGGCCGGCCAGGCCGAGCGCCAGCGCGGCCTCCGCCAGGGCCAGCGAGACCAGCACGAACTCGATCATGGTGGCCAGCTTGCCCAGCCGGGTGGGCGCCACCTCGAGCCCGCCGGTGAGGCGGCGGTAGGCGAGCGCGCCGCCGACCACGACCGCGTCGCGCACCCCCACCAGCACCGCCAGCCAGGCCGGCAGCACGCCGTCCCAGGCGAGCATGAAGAGCGTGGTGAGCAGCATCAGCTTGTCGGCGACGGGATCGAGCCAGGCGCCGAACGCGCTCCGCTGGTCGAGCAGGCGCGCCAGGGCGCCGTCGAGGAGATCGGTCAGCGCCGCGATGACGAACAGCCAGAAGGCCATGTCGAAATCGCGCAGGAGGAGATGCCAGGCCACGAAGGGGACCAGGCCGATGCGCGCGAGGGTGAGCAGGTTGGGCAGGGTCAGCATGGCGCTTCGGTACTTGTCTGAGCTGGGTCTGGTCAATGATCCTGGAACATTTCAGGGCGGGAGCCTGGGAGTGGGCAGGCGAAGTCCTTGAAGGAGATCGCCGCGCGGGAGGGCATCGACAACAGCTACGTGAGCCGTATGGCCAACCCGACCCCTCTGGCGCCCGACATCGTGGCCGCCATCCTGGACGACACACTGCCGAACCACGTCACGCTGTTCGATCTGGCGGTCGGCCCGCCGGCGCTGTGGGATGAGCAGCGGGAGCAGGTTGGGCTCTGAGGTGGAAACACCTCCTCAGCTCAACAAGCTCTTGAGATCCTTGAGCATCAGGAACAGGTGATACGGATCAGTCGGGCTGGGCTCGAATTCCCACGATTCGTACCAGTGCCGCGCGGCATCGTCCTTGGCATGCACAAGCAGGCAGCGGATGCCGGCGATGTCGGCGGCCTGTGCCGTGCGCAGCAGCGCATCCTTGAGCAATGCCCGGCCCAGGCCTTTGCGCTGATGCTCCTTGTCCACTGCGAGCCGGGCCAGGATCATGACCGGTACCGGGTGACGCGCCAGCCCCTTCATCACTCTCGACGGCACGGCTTCCGGATCGACGCTGCCGACGGCGAGGCTGTAGAAGCCGACCACCAGGTCACCTTGGCGGCAGACGTAGGTCTGCGCGCTGTTGGCCTTCTGGTTGACGAGCGCGTAGCGCTGCAGGAACTGGTTCAGCGCGGCCTGGCCGCAATCGAAAGCATCGACCTGATCCGTTGCGGCGAGCTTGCGAACGGGTGCGTAGCCATTGCTCAACCGAGCACCCCGGGTTCACGCAGCAACTTCTCCAGGCGCGGCTTGCTCTGCACTGGACGATCCAGCGCTTCCTGGAACGCCTGCCACTGCGTCTCGTCCAGCACGAACTGACGACGATCCGCCAGCGTTTGGGCCGCCGCCGTCACGCCCGCGTCGAGCAGGAATTCGCTGACGTTCTTGTGGCAGGCGCGTGCGGCTTCCTGCAGCAGTTGCTTGACCGGCGTGCTTGCACGAACGTCAATGCGTTCGGTCTTGGAAAGATTCGGGGTGCCCATGGTGCCCTTCCGGACTGGTCTTGAATGTCCTTATTGTACTTGTCCGGACAGCGTCCTGACAAGTTGTCTCTGCCCGCATTCATGCACGCGCATCCCTCCGTGTTGCGTTTCCTTGGCGGTAGTGTCCGTCAAGGTGGTGTAATTTCTGGTCATCATCTCCGGCCTGGCTTCAGCCCAGCGGCCCCAGCACCGCCCGGGCGTTCTCGGCGGTCTGGCTCGCCACCGCCTCGACCGAAATCCCGCGCAGCTCGGCCAGCACGCCGGCGATGCGCGCGAGCTCCGCCGGCTCGTTGCGGCCCTGGCCGACCCAGGCCGGGGGGATGTCCGGGCTGTCGGTCTCGAGCACGATGGCCTCGAGGGGCAGCTCCGCGGCCAGCGCCCGCAGCCGGGTGGCGCGCGTCCAGGTGAAGGCGCCGCCGAAGCCCAGCCTGAAGCCCAGTTTCAGGAACTCGTCGGCCTGGTGCCGGCTGCCGCTGAAGGCGTGGGCGATGCCGCCGCGCACCCGGATGCGGCGCAGGTGCTTGAGGATGGGGTCGTTGGCGCGGCGGCAGTGCAGCAGCACGGGCAGGTCGTACTCGCGCGCGATCTTGAGCTGCTCGACGTAGAAGAACTCCTGGGCGGCGTAGTCCAGGTCGGGCACGAAGAGGTCGAGGCCGATCTCCCCCACCGCCACCGGGCGCCACTGCTCGATCTGATGCCGCAGCGCCGCCAAATGCTTCTCGTGATGGACGTGGAGGTACATGGGGTGCAGGCCCCAGGCGGGCCGGCAGCCGGGATAGCGCCCGCAGGTCGCGGCCACGTCCTCGAAGTTGGCGGCGCTCACCGCCGGCACCACCTGCACCGCCACCCCCGCGGCCCGGGCGCGCTCGTAGACAGCGTCGCGGTCGGCGTCGAACTCGCCGGCGTCGAGGTGGGAGTGGGTGTCGATCAGGGCCGTCACGCCGTGCGCACTCACGTCTCGGGCCGCCCCGCCTCCTCCGGCGCCTTCGCCAGGGACTTCAGGCGCAGGTGCAGCGCGGCCTTGGCCAGCAGGTGCGCGGAGACCGGCGCGGTGATGAAGAGGAACAGGGTGACCAGCACCTCGTGCAGGCTCACGCCCTCGCCGCGGGTGCTGAAGTACACGGCCGAGGCGACGAGCAGGCTGCCCACCCCCAGGGTGGTGGCCTTGGTCGGGCCGTGCAGCCGGGTGTAGAAGTCGCGCAGCCGCGCGAGCCCCAGCGAGCCGATGAAGGTGAACACCGCCCCGGTCAGGATCAGAAAGGAAAGCACATAGTCCATCATCTCGCTCACTCGCCCCTCCTCACTCGATGATGTCGCCGCGCAGCAGGTACTTGCACAGCGCCACCGTGCCGACGAAGCCCATCAGGGCGATGAGCAGGGCGGCCTCGAAGTAGAGGGCGCTGCCGAGGTGGATGCCGAGCAGGACCAGGAGCGCGACGGTGTTCACGTAGAGGGTGTCGAGCGCCAGGATGCGGTCGGGCGCGC
The DNA here is from genome assembly GCA_020725195.1 of Hydrogenophilus sp. GTDB lineage: Bacteria > Pseudomonadota > Gammaproteobacteria > Burkholderiales > Thiobacillaceae > DYFL01. The sequence continues at coordinate 2,993 of DYFL01000025.1, read as the reverse complement.
TGGGCCCGGCGAGCAGGCGCCAGAGGGTGAGCGCCAGGGCGGCGCCGACCAGGGCGAAGGCGATGGGGATGACGCTCGTCAGCATTCGAAGACCTCCTTCAGGGGCGCCTCGTAGCGCTGCTTGATGCTGTGGATGAGGGCCTGGGCATCGGCCACGTCGAGGCCGTGCACCAGGAGGCTGGCGCGGTCCGGGGCGAGCCGGGCGGAGACCGTGCCCGGGGTCAGGCAGATGGTGTTGGCCAGGAGGCTGATGGCGAGGTCGGACGTGAGCGCCAGCGGCACCTCGACGAAGGCCGGGCGCAGCCGCTCGGGCCGCCCCAGGATGCGGCGGGCCACGGCGAGGTTGGCGACGACGATGTCGTAGAGCACCACCATGACGAAGCGCAGCAGGGTCAGCGGCCGGCGGATGCGCACCGGCTCGGGCCAGAAGCGCAGGGTGAAGAGCGGGATCGCCCAGCCCAGGAACAGGCCCAGGACGATGTGCCCCGGCGCGGCGCTGTTGACGAGCAGCAGCCAGACCGCGGCCAGGGCCGGGGTGAGCAGGGGATGGGGGAGCAGGCGGCGGAACATCAGCGGCCTCCGAGCACGGCGTGGATGTATTGGTGGGGTTGCAGCAGCTGGTCCGCCGTGGCCTGGGCGTAGTCCAGGACCGGGCCGGCCCAGGCGGTCATGGCGAGCGCCAGGGCCAGGAGGCCGGCGACGGGGACGACGGCCGGCGCGATGGCCGGCGGCGGCGCGCCCGGCTCCAGCCCGTGCACCGGCCGGTAGAACAGCAGGCTGCCGCTGCGCGCCAGGGCGACGATGCCGAGCAGGCCGGTCGCGAGCACCACGCCCAGCACCCAGGCGGCGGCCGGGTGCTCGAGCGCGGCGCGCAGGATGAGGAACTTGCCGACGAAGCCGGACAACGGCGGCAGTCCGACGGCCACCACGGCGGCGACGAAGAACAGGCTGCCGAGCAGGCGGGCGTTGGCGATGCGCGGGCCGGGATCGAGCCGGTCGGCCAGCTCGCCGCGGCGCCCGGCGATGGCGTCGGCCAGGAGGAAGAAGGCCGCCGCCGCGAAGGTGGTGTGCGGCAGGTAGTAGAGCCCGGCGGCGATGCCCCCGGCGCTGTTCAGGCCGAAGGCGGCGAGCAGGACGCCGGCCGAGGCCACCACCAGGTAGGCCGCCTGCTGGCGCAGTCCCGTGCCGGCCACCACGCCCAGCATGCCCACGGCCGCGGTGGCCAGGGCGAGCGGCAGTAGCCAGGGCTCGACGAGGTTCGCGAGCGGCCCGGCCTGCGCGCCGAAGACCAGGGTGTAGACGCGCAGGATGGCGTAGGCGCCGACCTTGGTCATGATCGCGAACAGGGCCGCCACCGGCGCCGAGGTGTTCGCATAGGCCGCCGGCAGCCAGAGGTGGAGCGGCAGCAGCGCCGCCTTGAGCGCGAAGACGCCGAACAGCAGCAGCCCCGCCGTGCGCACCAGGGGCGCGTGCTCGGGCGGCAGCGCGGCCGCCTTGACGGCCAGGTCGGCCATGTTCAGGGTGCCGGTGACGCCGTAGAGGGTGCCCACCGCGAACAGGAACAGGGTCGAGCCGGCCAGGTTGATGACCACGTAGTGCAGCCCGGCCCGGGTGCGCAGCCGCCCGCCGCCGTGCAGGATCAGGCCGTAGGAGGCGAGCAGCAGGATCTCGAAGAAGACGAAGAGGTTGAACAGGTCGCCGGTGAGGAAGGCGCCGGCGAGCCCGAAGAGCTGCCACTGGAAGAGCACGTGGAAATGCCGCCCCGCCGCGTCGATGCCGCGCACGGCATAGAGCAGGGCGAAGAGCGCGACGAGCTGCGTGGCGACGAGCATCCAGGCGGCGAGCCGGTCGGCCACGAGCACGATGCCGTAGGGCGCGGCCCAGTCGCCCAGGGCGTAGACCAGGACGTCGCCGCCGGCCACGCGCACGAGCAGGAGCACGGCCAGGGCGAGCTGCGCCGCCACCGCGGCGACGGAGAGGGCCCGGCGCAGGGCCAGGGGCACGTGCCGCACCGCGAGCAGCAGGATGCCGGCCAGCAGCGGCAGGAGCACGGGGAGGATGGGCAGGTGGTTCACGGTTCCCCCCGGCCGTCGACGTGGTCGTTGCCCAGCTCGGCCTGCGCCTTGAGCGCCAGCATGATGACGAAGGCGGTCATGGCGAAGCTGATCACGATGGCGGTGAGCACCAGGGCCTGGGGCAGCGGGTCGGCGTAGCCCGCCGCCCCCGGCGCGATCACCGGCGGCCGCCCGATGGCGAGCCGGCCCATGGAGAAGAGGAAGACGTTGACCGCATAGGACAGCAGGGTCAGCCCCAGCACCACGGGGAAGGTGCGCCCGCGCAGGGCGAGATAGACGCCGCAGGCGGTGAGCACGCCGACGGCCAGGGCGATGAGGGCTTCCATCAGGGGGTCTCCCGGGGGTCGGCCGGATGGCTGGCGCGGTGCACGATGCCCAGGTGGATCAGGATGAGCAGGGTCGCCCCCACCACCACCAGGTACACGCCGAGGTCGAAGGCCATGGCCGAGGCCAGTTCGAATTCGCCCACCAGGGGCCAGTCGAGGTGGCCGAAGGTGGAGGTGAGGAAGGGGTGGCCGAAGGCCAGGCTCGCCAGGCCCGTCGCGGTGGCGAGGGCGAGCCCCGCGGCGATCGCCGGGTGCATGTTGCCGGGCAGGCGCACGTGGGTCCAGGCGACGCCGTTGGCCAGGTACTGCATGATCAGCGCCACCGCGGTGACCAGCCCCGCGATGAAGCCGCCGCCCGGCAGGTTGTGGCCGCGCAGCAGGATGAACACCGAGGTGAGCAGCGCCAGCGGCAGCAGCAGCCGGGTGAGCGAGGCCATGATCACCGGGTGCATGTCCCAGTTCCAGGGCCGGCCTTCGGCGTCGCGCTCCGGTCCGGGCAGGCGCAGCCGCTCCAGCATGGCGTAGATGCCCAGCCCCGCCAGGGCCAGCACGGTGATCTCGCCCAGGGTGTCGAAGCCGCGGAAGTCGACCA
>DYFL01000024.1 GCA_020725195.1 Hydrogenophilus sp. | reverse complement strand
GGCCGTAGCCACAAGGTCACGCTCTCTGCGTGAAGAACTCTTTGACCTTGCGGCGGAGACTGGCTTCGCGAAGCGAAGTTGCCGATCCGACAGCTTGAAACTGCAGTTGGAACAAGCCAGAAAGTAGCCCGGATGAAGCGAAGCGCAATCCGGGGAGGGCATGGTCGAGCCCTCATCCCGGATTACGGCCTATCGGCCTGCATCCGGGCTGCGAGGCTGCTCGGCAAGGGCGAAGCCATGGGGCCAAAGAGTTCAGTGCACAGAACGCTTTGACCTTACGGTGCAGGCTGATCTGCACCAGCCCCGGGCGGCGGGCCGAAGCCGCCGCCGCCCGGGGTCTCTAGCACGAAGACGTCGCCCGCCTCCAGCCTGAAGTCCGCCACGCCGGCCAGCGCCTCGATGCGGCCGTCGGCGCGCTCGATCCACTGCCGCCCCGGCAGTCCGTCCGCGCCGCCTGCCAGACCGAAGGGGGCGACCTCGCGCCGCAGGGCGATGAGGTTGGCGTGCATGGGCGCGAGAAAGCGCAGGCGCCGCACGATGCCGTCGCCGCCCCGGTGCCGGCCCGATCCGCCCGAGCCCGTGCGGATGCGGAAGGCCTCCACCCGCACGGGGAAGTTCAGTTCCAGCACCTCCGGGTCGGTCAGGCGCGAGTTGGTCATGTGGCTGTGCACCGCCGAGGCGCCGTCGAAGCCCGCCCCGGCCCCGGTGCCGCCGCAGACGGTCTCGTAGTACTGGTGCCGGTCGTCGCCGAAGCTCAGGTTGTTCATGGTGCCCTGGCTGGCGGCGAGCACTCCCAGCGCCCCGTAGAGGGCGTCCACGATGTTCTGCGAGGTCTCCACGTTGCCCGCCACCACAGCGGCCGGGGGATCGGGATTGAGCAGCGAGCCCTCGGGCAGGCGGATCTCCAGGGGGCGCAGCACCCCGGCGTTGAGCGGGATATCCGCGTCGAGCAGGGTGCGGAAGACGTAGAGCACCGCCGAATGCACGATGGCGCTCGGCGCGTTGAGGTTGCCCGGGTGCTGGGCGCTGGTGCCGGCGAAGTCGATGACGGCGCGCCCCCGCTCCGCGTCGATCGCGACCGTGACCGAGATCCGGTGGCCGCCGTCCAGGGGCAGCTCGAAGCGGCCGTCCCTGAGCCTGGGCAGCAGGCGCAGCACCGCCGCCTCGGCGTTGTCCTGCACGTAGTCCATGTAGCGCAGCACCGCGTCGGCGCCGACTTCGCCCTCCAGGCGGCGCAGCAGGACCTCGCCCATGACGCAGGCGGCCAGCTGGGCCTTGAGGTCGGCGAGGTTCTGCTCGGGGTTGCGGGCCGGGATGGGGACGGAGTTCAACCAGGCGCGGACCTCGGCCTCCAGGAAACGGCCCTCGGCCAGGATCTGCAGGCCCTCGGACAGGCAACCCTCCTCCTCGATGCGCCGGCTCATGGCCGGCATGGAGCCGGGGCTGATGCCGCCGACGTCCGCATGGTGCGCCCGGGTGGCGGTGCAGTAGCGCAGCCCGGTGCCGCCCGCATCGAACACCGGGAGCACCACGGTGATGTCCGGCAGATGGGTGCCGCCGTGGTAGGGGGAGTTGAGGAGCCAGGCGTCGCCCGGCCGCATGGCGGGGCCGAAACGATCGAGGATCGCCCTGACGCTGTCGCCCATGCTGCCCAGGTGCACCGGGATGTGCGGGGCGTTGGCGATGAGGTTGCCCGTGCGGTCGAAGAGGGCGCAGGAGAAGTCCATGCGCTCCCGGATGTTCACCGAGCGCGCCGTGCTGGCGAGCACCCGGCCCATGTCCTCGGCGATGCTCATGAAGCGCCGGTTGAAGAGGGTGAGCCAGGTGGGGTCGGGGCGGGCGAGGTCCGGCACGCGGTTCGCCGCGGCCTCGGAGGTCAGCAGCAGGTCGCCGCGGGCCGTCATTTCGGCGCGCCAGCCGGGCTCGACCACGGTCGTGGCGCCGGCCTCGACGACGAGGGCGGGCCCTGCGAGCGCCTGGCCGGCGGCGAGTGCCCCGCGCCGGTAGAGGGGGGCTTCGTGCCAGTCGCCGTCGAGGTAGAGCCGCCGCATTCCGATGGGGCTCGTCGGGGCCTTGGGCAGATCCGCCACGGGCCGGGGCTCGCCGCCCCCGGCCTCGGCCTCCACCTCCAGGGCCGCGCAGACGATCTCCCGCTCGGGGTCGGCGAAGCCGTGGCGGCGGGCGTGCAGGGCATGGAAGGCCTGGGCCATGGCGAGGGCGTCGGCCAGCGGCACGGCGAGCAGGCTGTCGGCCCCGGCGTAGCGCAGCCAGACCCGGGCGCTGAAGCGCATGTCCGCCCCGGCCTGCAGGGCCGCGCTCAGCCCCTGCCGAAGCCGGGCCTCGATCTCGTTCAGGCGCGGCATGAGCTCCGGGCCGAGGGGGGCCTCGACGGCCTGCTGGGCGAGGCTGCGCCGCTCCGCCAGGCCGATGCCCCAGGCCGAGAGCACCGAGGCGAAAGGCGGCACCAGCACGCGCGTCATGCCGAGCCGGCCCGCGACCCGGCAGGCGTGCTGGCCGCCGGCGCCGCCGAAGCAGACCAGGGCGAACTCCGCCGGGTTCACGCCCCGTTCCAGGGTGATGTGGCGGACGGCATCGGCCATGTTCTCCGCGGCGATGTCGAGGAAGCCCTCGGCCAGCCGCTCCGGCGCGTAGTCCAGGCCGAGCTTGGCGTTGACCTCCCCGGCCAGCGCCGCGAACGCGGCTGCCACGCCATCGGCGTCGAGGGGCTCGTCGCCCTGCGCGCCGAACACGGCCGGGAAGAAATCCGCCTGGATGCGCCCGAGGTAGAGGTTCGCGTCGGTCACGGCCAGGGGGCCGCCGCGGCGGTAGGACCTGGGGCCGGGCAGGCTGCCTGCGGAGTCCGGCCCCGCCGTGAGCCGGCTGCCGTCGAAGCGGAGGACGGAGCCGCCGCCCGCCGCGACGGTATGGACGGCCAGCATGGGCACGCGTATCCGGCTGCCGGCGACCAGGCTCTCGGGGCTGCGCTCCAGTTCGCCGGCGTACAGGGAGACGTCCGTGGAGGTGCCGCCCATGTCGAAGCCGATGAGCCGCTCGAGGCCCGCGGCCCTGCCTGCCTTGATCATGCCGATGAGCCCGCCGGCCGGGCCGGAGAGCACGCTGTCCTTGCCCTGGAAGTCGGCGGCCGCCGCGAGGCCGCCGTTGGACTGCATGAATTCCAGCCGGGTGTCCGGGGGCAGGGCCGCGCTCACCGTCTCGACGTAGCGGCGCACGGGCGGCGAGAGCGTGGCGTCCAGCACGGCGGTCTCGGCGCGGGGCAGGAACTTGATGAGCGGGCTGGCTTGGTGCGAAAGGCTGACCTGGCGGAAGCCGGCCTCGCGGGCGAGCTGTGCGGCCCGGCGTTCGTGCTCCGGGTTCTTCCAGCTGTGCAGGAAGGCGATGGCGCAGGCCCGCAGCCCGGCGCGGTATGCCGAAGCCAGGGCCTGCCTCAGGGCCTCGGCGTCGAGCGGACGGATCACGGCGCCTTCGGCGTCCAGGCGCTCGCCGGCCTCGATCACGCCGGCATAAAGCGGCAGCGGCTTGTCGATCCTGAGCGCGAAGATGTCCGCCCGGCCCTGGTCGCCGATGGTCAGCTGATCCGCGAAGCCCTCGGTGACCACGAGCAGCGTCGGCTCGCCCGTGCGGGTGAGCAGGGCGTTGGTGCCCACGGTGGTGCCCATGCGCACGGCCTCGACGAGGCCCGCCGGGATCGGCGCGTCCCCGGGGATGCCCAGGACGCCCCGGATGCCGGCCATGGCCGCATCGGCATAGTGTTCCGGGTTCTCCGACAGCAGCTTGCGCTGGATCAGCCGCCCGTCCGGGGCGCGGGCGACGATGTCGGTGAAGGTGCCGCCGCGGTCGATCCAGAATTGCCAGGGCATGTTTTCCAGGCCCGGCCGTTCAGGCGGGCCTGCCCGAGGGGTTCGCGGATCCGGCACGGCAGACCGGTGTCGCCTGGGGTCGCATCCGCTAGACCTCGCTCAAGGCCTCCGGCATGGCCTCTTCGAGGCTGTCCAGCAGGGCGGCCCAGGCCGCTTCATCCAGCCCGAGGTGGTCGCGGCAGGCCTGTTCGAGCCTGACCCATTCGCCGTATCCCGAGGCCCGGAAGTGGGCATTCTCGATGATCGCGGCGACATGCATGAGCGCGATGAGGTCCAGGGCGTGCGGGCCGATGGCAAAGCCGGCTCGGAACACGCCGAGGTCGTGGTGGTGGCGGATGGCCTCCTGGATGTGAGCGGGCAGTTGCCACTTGCCGGCCAGCAGGGTGCCCAGGGCCACATGGTTCGTCAGGTGACGGTCGTTCTCGACGTCGAGGAAGGCGCGATCGGGCTCCGCGTTGGCGAGGCTCAGGGTGTCCTTGTAGTCGGGGAACCGCTGCATCATCAGGGGGATGCCGCAATCGTGGAACAGCCCGAAGAGGTGGGCGTCCTGCGGGGTGGAGCGCCCGGTCCGCTCCGACAGAAAGGCCATGATCAGTGCCGTGCGGGAGGACTGGTCGTAGTAGCGCGCCAGGCCCTGGGCAGGAAGGGCGTTGCGCAAGGCGAGCCCGGTGACCAGGGCATAGACGTTCTTGCTGCCCAGCAGCCGTACGGCGTGCTCGATGGAGTCCACCCGGGTCCGCAGCCCGTAGAGCGGAGAATTGACCGTCCTGAGGACGGCCGCACAGATGCCGACGTCCTGCGCGATCAGGCCCGCGATGCGCTTCAGGTCCGGTTCCGGCTTGGTGCGCTCCCGCATCAGCTCGACGACAACGCTCGGCCGCGGCGGGATGGCGATGCCCGCCGCGACGATGTTGGCTTCGAGCCGACTCAGATACACCAGGGGAGGCATTGCGTGGATCGAGACGCAGTGGGGGGCATCGGGTCACCAAGCCGGGCTGCCGCCCGAGGCCTAGCTGTCGAGCTCTTGCAGCAGGTCGCCGGCGTCCTTGCTCAGGTCGGCCATCTCCCGCTCGCCCACCAGGAGGTAAGCCTGCGCGGCCTCGCCCATCTTGCTCCACTCGCTGTCGTTCGCGCGGCGCGCGTAGAGGTTTTCGAGGTGCTCGGCCAGCTGGATGAGGGCGATCAGGTTCAGCGTGGCCTCGGAGGCCCCCGACTGGAAGGCCTGCAGGTCGTGGTGCAGCCGGATGGCGTCGCGGAGGTGCCGGGGCAGATGCCAGTTGGCCGCCAGCAGCCCGCCCACGACGGCGTGGTTGGTATGGTGCCGCTCGTCTTCCACCGCGGTGAAGTCCCGCTCCATTGCCGCATTGGCCAGCCTGAGGGTCTCCTTGTAGTTCGGGAAGCGGGTCACCAGGAGCGGTATGCCGCAGTCGTGGAACAGCCCGAACATGTAGGCCTCCTCCCTGGGCACGTTGCCCAGGTATTGGGCGAGAAAGGCCATCAGCAGCGCGGTGCGCGCCGCCTCGTCCCAGAAGCGGTCGAGACCGTCCGCAGGGATGCTGTGGCGCAGGGTGAGGCTGGTCACCAGGGCGGCCACGTTGTTGAGGCCGAGCATGGAGACGGCCTGGTCGATGGAGGTGGCCTTGCGCTTGAGGCCGTACAGCGGCGAGTTGACCGTCTTCAGCACCGCCGCGGAGATCCCCACGTCGGAGGCGATCAGCTGGGCGATCCTGCCCAGATCGGGCTCGTCGCGGGACTGCTCTTCCATCATCCCCGTCACCACCGTGGGACGCGGCGGGATGGCAAGGGTGGCGATGACCTTTTCCGCTTCTTGTCGGCTCAGGTTGGGCATGAGAATGCTCTGACAGGTGATTGATGATTCTGGCGTCGCAAGCACTCGAGCGCTTAGATGCCGCGCAGCAGCTCGTTGATCCCGACCTTGCTGCGCGTCTTGTCATCCACCTTCTTGACGATGACGGCGCAGTAGAGGCTGTACTTGCCGTCCTTGGAGGGCAGGTTGCCGGAGACCACCACGCTGCCGGCGGGGACGCGGCCATACATGACCTCGCCGGTCTCGCGGTCGTAGATCTTGGTGCTTTGTCCGATGTAGACGCCCATGGAGATGACGCAGTTGTCCTCGACGATGACGCCCTCGACCACCTCGGAGCGCGCACCGATGAAGCAGTTGTCGCCGATGATGGTGGGGTTGGCCTGGACAGGCTCGAGCACGCCGCCGATGCCCACGCCGCCGGAGAGGTGCACGTTCTTGCCGATCTGGGCGCAGGAGCCGACGGTGGCCCAGGTGTCGACCATGGTGCCCTCGTCGACGTAGGCGCCGATGTTCACGTAGGAGGGCATGAGCACCACGTTCTTGGCGATGTAGCTGCCCTTGCGCGCGGCGGCGGGGGGCACGACGCGGAAGCCGCCTTCGCGGAAATCCTTGGAGTTGAAGTCGGCGAACTTGCTCTGCACCTTGTCGTAGTAGTTGGTGAAGCCGCCCTTGATGAAGCTGTTGTCCTCCATGCGGAAGTGCAGCAGGACGGCCTTCTTGAGCCACTGGTGGGTGACCCAGTCGCCGTCGATCTTCTCGGCCACGCGCAGCTGGCCCATGTCCAGCAGGTCGATGACGGTGAGCACGGCGTCCTTGACCTGGGGCTCGACGTTGCGCGGGGTGATCTCGGCGCGGCGCTCGAAGGCTTCTTCGACGATGGCTTGCAGTTCTTGCATGGCAGTTTCCTTGAGGATGAAAAGCGATGGATAAACAGAGGATTACGATCTGTTCCTGACAAAATCCCTGATCCGCACCGCCGCCTCGACGCAGGCCTCGAGCCGGTCCACGAGGGCGATGCGCACATAGCCCTCGCCCGGGTTCACCCCCTTGGCCTCGCGGGCGAGATAGCTGCCGGGCAGCACGGTCACGTGCTGGTCGCGGTAGAGCTCACGGGCGAAGTCGGTGTCGCCGCCGGGGGTCTTGGCCCAGAGGTAGAAGGCGGCGTCGGGGGCGTCGAAGGCCAGCACGTCCTGCAGCATGGGCATGACGGCGGCGAACTTCTCCCGGTACTGGCGCCGGTTCTCGACCACGTGGGCCTCGTCGGCCCAGGCGACGGCGCTGGCGGCTTGCACCACCGGGCTCATGGCTGAGCCGTGATAGGTGCGGTAGAGCAGGAACTGCTCCAGGATCTGTGCATCCCCGGCGACGAAGCCCGAGCGCAGGCCGGGCACGTTGGAGCGCTTGGACAGGCTGTTGAACACCACCAGGCGGCTGAAGTCGCGGCCCAGTCGCTTGGCGGCCGTGAGGGCACCCAGGGGGGGCGCGGCCTCGTCGAAGTAGATCTCCGAGTAGCACTCGTCCGCGGCGATGATGAAGTCGTGGGCGTCGGCCAGCTCGAAGAGGCCGCGCCAGTCCGAAAGATCCATGACCCTGCCGGTGGGGTTGCCGGGCGAGCAGACGTAGGCCATCTGCACCGTCTCCCACACGTCCCCCGGCACGGCGTCGAAGTCCATGCGGTAGCCGTTCTCCGGCGTGGCGTTGAGGAAATAGGGCTTGGCCCCGGCCAGGATCGCCGCCCCCTCGTAGATCTGGTAGAAGGGATTGGGCGAGAGGATGCGCTTGACGTGGCGGGTCGGGTCGATGACGGCCTGGGCAAAGGCGAACAGGGCCTCGCGGCTGCCGTTGACCGGCAGCACCTCGGTCGCCGGGTCGATCTCCGCGCCGTAGCGGCGCCGGCACCACGCGGCGATGGCCTCGCGCAGGCGGTCCGTGCCCTGGGTCAGGGGATAATTCGCCAGCCCGTCGAGGCTGCCCACCAGGGCCTCCCGGATGAACGCGGGGGTGGGGTGCTTGGGCTCGCCGATGGACAGATTGATGGCCGAAAGCCCGGCCTCGGGGGCCACGCCGGCGAACAGTTCCCGCAGCCGCTGGAAGGGGTAGGGCTGCAGCTGGTTGAGGCGGGGATTCACGTGCACACTCTCGGGATCGACAAGCGCCCGATTATAAGCCGATGACGAGGCAAAACTGGCTCGCCCCCCTGGGATTGCTCACCGCCGCCGCCGTCTGGGGCGTCATCTGGTATCCCTACCGCCTGATGCAGGAGGCCGGCCTCTCGGGCAGCCTGTCCTCCCTGCTGACCTATGCCCTCGCCGCCGTCCCCGTGCTCGCCCTCTGCGGCCGCGCCTTCCTGCGCCACCGGGACGACCGCGGCCTGCTCCTCGCCGTGGCGCTCGCCGCCGGCTGGACCAACCTCGCCTACGTCCTGGCGGTGATCCACGGCGAGGTCATGCGGGTGATGCTGCTCTTCTACCTGGCGCCGCTGTGGACCGTCGTCTTCGCCCGGATCCTCCTGCACGAGCGGGTGAGCCGCTTCGGCTACGCGGTCATCGGCCTGTCGCTCGCCGGGGCCTATGTCATGCTCACCCCGGACGGGGGACTCCCCCTGCCGCGCAGCTTCGCCGAATGGATGGGGCTGTCCTCGGGCGTGGCCTTCGCCCTGGCCAACGTGCTCACGCGCCGGCTGCGGACGGTGGACATCGGGGTGCGCTCGCTCTGGGTCTTCTTCGGGGTCGTGGCCATCGCCGCCATGCCCGCGGCCGTCGAGGCCCGGGCCGTGGAGGTCGTCGCGGGGCTCGATGCCGTGCACTGGCTGATCCTCGTCGGCATCAGCCTGGGCCTGGTCCTGGCGACCTTCTCGGTCCAGCACGGGCTGGCCCACACCCCGGCCAACCAGGCCATCGTCATCCTGCTGAGCGAGCTGGTGATCGCGGCGATATCGAGCCGCCTGCTCGCCGGCGAGGTCATGGGGGCGCGGGAGTGGCTGGGCGGCACGCTCATCGTCGCGGCGAGCCTCTTTTCCGGGAAGATCCACAAGCAAGAACACTGATTCCGCAGATGACGCGGATGAACACAGATAAAACCACGCAGAATCAGATTGTTACCGGATACGGGCCCTCATTTGCGGATGGAGCTGTGAGGCAGGTAAATATCTGTGTATATCTGCGTTCATCCTTGAATCCGCAGATGACGCCGATGCACGCAGATAAAGGCTTATGGTGTCAATGGGTTGCCGGAATATTCGGACTCACCGCATGGGCGGCAGGCTGGAAGGGCCTAATTCTTTGAAATATCTGCGTAAATCTGCGTCATCTGCGGATCAACTGCTTTTTCTAAGTTCATCCGTGGATAAGTGGTTTTTCTAGCATGCTGACCAAGCTGCTTCACGCATCCCTTCTTGTCGCCGACCTGGGCCGCGCCCGGGCCTTCTACGAGGGCGTGCTGGGCCTCACGCCCAGCCCTTCGAGGCCGGAGATGGGCTTCCCCGGTGTCTGGTACGAGGTGGGCGGGGCGCAGGTCCACCTGCTCTGCCTGCCCAATCCCGACCCCGTCACGGGCCGGCCCGCGCACGGCGGGCGCGACCGGCACACGGCCTTCGCGGTGGCGGACTGGGAGGGGTTGAAGACGGCGCTGGATGCGGTCGGGCTCGCCTATACCCTGAGCCGCTCGGGACGCAGGGCGCTCTTCGTCCGGGACCCGGACGGCAATGCCCTGGAGCTGGTCGAGGCGGCCTGAAAGGCGGGCGCGGGGCCGGGAGGGATCGCTGATCGGCAGAGGGACGCAGATTGCGCACGCAAAACGCGCACCTGCGCCATCCGCGGGGTCCGGCTCAAAGCCCGACGGCCTCGGCGTGGACGCCGCGGGAGCGGACCTGCTCGACGATGTCCCGCGCCGTGGTGCAGTCCGAGTCGTAGCTCACCAGCATCAGGTGCGGGTCGTTGGCCGAGACGCAGGCGCTGGTGACGCAGCGGCTGGTGCAGACCGTGTCGGCCAGGGACGCCATCTCGGCCTCGGAGAGGGGTTCGTCCACGTGGATCATGAAATTGGCGATGGCAGGCTTCATGGCTGTCCTCCTCGATGGCAGGGACCCGGGCCGCCAGAACCGAGGTTGCCGGATCCCGCCGTGCTTGGTAATCCCTTTGTAGCACACCCCAGCGGGCCGGCGGGACGGGCGGAGGGCAGGCGCCTCAGGGCCTCTCCCGGGCGGCGTGGACGGCCCGGCGGTGCTGCCGGAAGAGCCACTGCTGCCAGGCGTCGCCGATGTCTTCCCCCAGATTCGTGAACCGGACCTCGACCCGGCCGCCTTCGACGCCGGTGACCCTCGCGGGCAGGCGCAGGGGGAGGGGCAGGGCGGCGATGTGCAGGGCCAGCACCAGGGCCTCGCCCGGGGCAGGCGGCGTGCCGGCCTCCGGCCAGCTCGCGCCCTCGGCGGTGAGCCGCAGCGCGGTCGGCGCCGGGGGCGGGCGGTCCCGGGTGAGGCTCATGGCGAGCAGGTGCAGGATCAGGTCCATCTTGGCGTCCAGGCGCTCGGCCCATTTCTCGGCCTCCGCCTCGCGCGGGGGCTGGGCCTCCATGATGCCCACCGCGTTGAGCAGCAGCCGGCTGCCGTGCAGCAAGGCGTCGAGGGCGCGGCCTTCGGGGGCCCCCCGCTCCCAGCGGAAGGGCAGGGAGAGCTCCACGCCGAGCAGGGCCTGGCCGCCCTTGGATGCGCTGTCTGCGTTCATGACCGTGTGCTCCTTGGAAAAATCGCGCCGCCGTGCATGGCCAGGCGGGCGGCCCCGTAGGCGGCCTCCTGCTGTGCGGCGGCGCGGACGGGGGCGCCCAGGATGCGCGCCCTGATTCGGGTGTAGGCCGGGTTGCGGGCCCCGCCGCCGGCGCTGATGACGGCCTTCAGCGGCGTGGCGCCGAGCTCCTCCAGCCTTTGATAGCCCAGGGCCTCGATGCGGGCAAGCCCCTCCAGCAGGCCGTGCAGGAACCGGGTCCGGTCCGCGGGCCTGGGCTCGAGGCGGGGCGGGAGGCCCGGGTCGTAGACGGGGAAGCGCTCGCCCCGGGCGGGCAGGGGGTAGTAGTCCAGGCCGCTGTCGGCCTCGGGGTCGATGGCGGCGGAGAGGTCTTCGAGCTCGGCGTCCGTGAAGTGCTGGCGCAGCACGCCGCCGCCGGCGTTGGAGGCGCCGCCCGCGAGCCACCAGTCGCCGTACCAATGACTGTAGACGCCGTATTGCTGCGATTCCACGCGCGCCTCGGAGAGCAGCTTCAGCACCAGGGTGGTGCCCAGGGAGGTGACCGCCTCGCCGGGCTCATGGACCCCCGCGGCCAGGAAGGCGGCGATGGAGTCCGTGGTGCCGGTGCGGACCAGGCAGTCCAGGTTGATGCCCAGGTCCAGGGCGCGGTTGCGCTCGATCGGGCCGACGGCGGTGCCGGGGGGCAGCACTTGGGGCAGGTAGTCGAGGTCGACGAGATAGTTCACCCACTCGGGCCAGGCCTCGGCCTCGACGTCGAAGCCCATCTTCAGGGCGTTGTGGTAGTCGGACACGCCCACCCGGCCGGAGAGCAGGCCGGTGAGCCAGTCGGCCTGGTTGAGGTAGAGGTGGGCGTGCTCGGGCCCCAGGCGGTGCCTGAGCCAGAGGACCTTGGCCAGCCCCGAGGTGGCGCTGGCCGCCGGATGGTCGCTCCCGGCCGCCCGGGCGATGGACTCGGCCTCCGCGGTCGCCCGGGCGTCGTTGTAGAGCAGGGGGGGATGGGCCGGCAGCAGCGCCTCGTCGCAGGCGAGCACCGTGCCCGAGGTGCCGTCCAGGGCGACGGCCGAGAGCCGCCGGCGCACGCCCCGGGGCAGGCGCGCCAGGAGCTCCCAGAGCGCCTCCTGCCACATGCCCGTCCGCTCGTGGTCCGAGAGCCTGCCGAAGTCCAGGCGCTGGAAGTCCTCGATGGCCCCCGTGGGGGCCAGGGCGACGGCCCGGGCCCCGCCGGTGCCGAAGTCGATTCCTAAGAACATAGCGAAAAGTTCCGAGTGAAAAGTGAAAAGAAAGGCGGCGCCTTTTCACTTTTCACTTTTCACTTTCATCTGATATTCGACTGGGGCGAGAACTCGGTGAGTTCCACCCGCGGCTGGGGCTGCCAGCCCGGCTTGCGGTGCTCGGCCACCACGTTGGTGAAGATGCCGCCGCGCACGTAGAACTTGGCCGTCAGGCGCAGGAAACGGGGGTCGAGGACGCGCACCAGGTCGTCGACGATGCGGTTGGTCACCGCCTCGTGGAAGTGGCCCTCGTCCCGGAAGGACCAGATGTAGAGCTTGAGGCTCTTGAGCTCCACGCACTTCTGGTCCGGGATGTAGTCCAGGAACAGCGTGGCGAAGTCCGGCTGGCCCGTCTTGGGGCACAGGCAGGTGAACTCGGGAATCTCGATATGGATGTGAAAGTCGCGCGCAAGCTGCGGATTTTCAAAGGTTTCCAGGTCTTTGGAGGGCTGGGTGGGCATGGGGGGTGGGAGAACGGTTAAACTAAACGCCGCAGAGCGGCACCATATCCCTCTCTCCCTCTGGGAGAGAGCAAGGAGAGAGGGAACGGACACGGCGGCCGCGACCTTCACAATCCGGGTTGGCACGGCCGCCATGTCCGTTAAAATGCAGCGCGGATTATAACCCTCATACCCGAACGCCCTTGCGCCTCAAACACATCCACCTGGCGGGCTTCAAGTCCTTCGTCGACCCCGTGACCATCCCGGCCCCGGCCCAGCTCACCGGCGTGGTGGGGCCCAACGGCTGCGGCAAGTCCAACGTGATCGACGCCGTGCGCTGGGTGCTGGGCGAATCCAAGGCCCGGGAGCTGCGCGGCGAGAGCATGCAGGACGTGATCTTCAACGGCTCCGCCAACCGCAAGCCGGCCTCGCGGGCCTCCGTCGAACTGCATTTCGACAACCCGGACGGCAAGGCGCCGGGGCAGTGGTCCCAGTACGCCGAGATCTCGGTGAAACGGGTGCTCACCCGCGCCGGCGACTCCTCCTACCACATCAACAACGTCCACGTCCGGCGCCGCGACGTGTTCGACCTCATCCTGGGCACCGGCCTGGGCGGCGACGCCTACGCCATCATCGAGCAGGGCATGATCTCGCGCCTGATCGAGGCCAAGCCGGAAGAGATGCGCGCCTACCTGGAGGAGGCGGCGGGCATCTCCAAGTACAAGGAGCGGCGCCGGGAGACCGAGTCGCGCCTGAAGGACACCCGTGAGAACCTGGAACGGGTGGACGACATCCGTGCCGAGCTCGGCCGGCAGCTGGAAAAGCTCACCGGCCAGGCCGAGGTGGCGCGGCGCTTCTTCGCCCTCAGCGAAGAGAAGACGCTCCGGGAGCAGCTGCTCTCGCTCCTGAGGATGCGCCAGGCCCAGGCCCGCCAGGCGGCCATCGCCCGCGACATGGAGGCGGCCCGCAACGACATCGAGGCCAAGACGGCGGAGCTGCGGCGCCTGGAGAGCGAGCTGGAGGCGGCCCGCCTCGCCCAGTTCTCCGGCACCGAGGCGGTCAACCGCGCCCAGGCCCATTTCTACGCCGAGAGCGGCGAGGTGGCCCGCCTGGAGCAGGCCCTCAAGACCCTGCGGGAGCTGCGCGAGCGCCTGGAGGCCGACCTGCGCCGCCTGAACGAAGGCCTGGCCCAGACCCAGGGCGAGAAGCGCCGCGCCGAGGAGGAGTCCCGGCAGAAGCACACGGAGCTGGAGGCGGCCCTCGAGGCGGCGCTGACCCTGCAGGAGCAGGCCGGCACGACCAACGTCCAGCTGCCCGAGGCGGAAGAGCGGCTGCGCTCCGCCCAGCGCACGCTGGCGGATGCCCAGCGCGAGCTCGCCACCCACGAGCACGCGGCCCAGATGGAGCAGTCGCATCTCACCCACGCCCAGCGCGCCATCGAGCAGCTCAAGATCCGCCAGGCCCGCATCGCCCGCGACCAGATCGGGCTGGCAATACCCGACCAGGAACGCCTTGCCCGCCAGCAGCTGGAGCTGGAGGCGGCCCAGGAGCAGTTCGAGACCCACAGGCACGAGCTGGAGGCGGCCCGCGCCGGGCTCGCCGGCCTCGACCAGGCCCGGCGCGAGGCCGGCCACGCCCTGGAGGCCGCCAACCGCGTCCTGCACAAGACCGAGGCGGAGATCGCCGCGCTGCAGAAGCTCCAGGACCAGGCGGCCAAGGCCGAGAGCGAAGGGCGCGCCTGGCTGGAACGCCAGGGCCTCGCTCAGAGCCGGCGGCTCTGGCAGGCGATCCAGGTCACCGCCGGCTGGGAGACCGCGGTCGAGGCCGCGCTGGGCGAGCGGCTCGCCGCCCTGGTGGCCGAGGCCAGGCCGGATTGGTTCGATGCGCCGCCGGAGGCCCGTTTCGACTTCGCCCTCGCCGAGGAGACCGGTCAGGCCGCCGCCCTGCCGGCACCGGGGTTGCCCCTGGCGCCCCTGCGCCGGCACGTCCGGACCGGGGACCCGCATGCGGGCCGTCTGCTCGACGACTGGCTCGGCCAGGCCTATGCCGCCGACAGCCTCGCCGAGGCCCTGTCGGCACGCTCCCTACTGCCGGCGGGCGGGCTCGTCGCCACCCCGGACGGCCATGTCGTCACCCGCGCCTCCGTCACCTTCAACGCCCCGGACAAGGGCCATCACGGCCTGCTCGCGCGCGCCCGGGAGATCGAGAGCATCCAGGCCCGGCTGGAAGAGGAGGCGGGCCTCAGGCACGAGGCCGAGCACCGCTTCCGGGAGGCGGAGGCGACGCTGGCCGAAGGCCGGCAGCGGGCCGACCGTCTCCAGGGCGAGTTGAACCGCGTCCAGGCCCATGTGCACCAGCTGCAGATGGTCCTGGTGCGGGAGAGCGAGGCGGCCAAGCGGGCCGAGGAGCGTCTGGCCCAGCTGCGGCGGGAAGAACAGGAAGTGGGCGAGCAGCTGGCCGAGGAGGAGACGGGCCGGGCCGAGGCCGAGGAAAGGCTCAGAGAGGCGAAGCTGCAGCAGGAGTTCGCCCGGGAGCGCCTGGAAGAGGTGCGCGAGGCGCGCACCGAGGCCGAGCAGACCCTCGCCCGGCTGCGCGACGCCCAGCGGCAGGAGGACCGCGAGGCCCAGGAGGCCGCCTTCCGGGTGCGCGCCCTGGAGGCCCGCCTGCAGGAGCTGGCCGAGCGCACGGCCCAGGCCGACCGGCGCCTGGAGGAGCTGGCGGAAAGCCTCGATGCCGCCCAGGAGGAGCTGGTGGGCCTGGACCTCGATGCCGCCCAGGCCGAGCTCGACAGGGGGCTGGAGCGCCGGCAGGCCGCCGAGCAGGCCCTGGTCGCCGCCCGCGAGGCCCTGGAAGGGGAAAACCAGCGCCTGCGCAACGCCGAACAGCAGCGCCTCGTCACCGAGCGCGCCCTGGAGCCCCTCAGGGAGAAGCTCCAGGCCCTGGAGCTCAAGCGCCAGGAGGCGAGCCTCAGGGAGGCCCAGTACGCCGAGCAGCTCCAGGAGGCGGACGAGGCGGCTTTGAGCGCTCGCCTGCCCGAGGGCGCGAAGGAAGGGGAGCTCGCGGCCGAGATCGAGCGCCTCGCCGCCGACATCGCCGCCCTGGGCGCCGTCAACATGGCGGCGCTGGAGGAGCTGGAGGCGGCGAGCGCGCGCAAGCGCTACCTCGACGAGCAGGCGGAGGACCTGACCACGGCCGCCGACACCCTGGAGGAGGCGATCCGCCGCATCGACGCCGAGACCCGCACCCGGCTCAAGGCCACCTACGACACCGTGAGCCGGGAGTTCCGCAGCCTCTTCACCGAGCTCTTCGGCGGCGGCGAGGCGAGCCTCACGCTCACCGGAGAGGAGATCCTGGACGCGGGCCTGGTGGTCATGGCCCAGCCGCCGGGCAAGAAGAACAGCTCCATCCACCTGCTCTCCGGCGGCGAGAAGGCGCTCACCGCATTGTCCCTGGTGTTCGCCTTCTTCCGCCTGAACCCGGCGCCCTTCTGCCTCCTGGATGAAGTGGACGCGCCGCTTGACGACTCCAACACCGAGCGCTTCTGCAACCTGGTGCGCAAGATGTCGGCGGTGACCCAGTTCATGTTCATCACCCACAACCGCATCACCATGGAGATGGCCCAGCACCTGGTCGGGGTGACCATGCCCGAGCCCGGGGTGTCGCGCACGGTGGCGGTGGACGTGGAGGCGGCGCTGCGGCTGGCGGAGGCGGCTTAGCCCTCACCCCGACCCTCTCCCGCCTGCGGGAGAGGGGATCTTTCGTGTCGCTATGCCACGTTGCCTCAACCCGGCGGATCGAAGTAGTAGCCCTGGGCATGGGAGAAGCCCAGGGCGAGGACTTGGTCGAGCAGTTCCTGGGTCTCGATGCCCTCGGCCACCATGCCGTAGCCCACGCTCGCGACCATGCGGGCGATGTCCTGGGCGACGCGCCGCTGGCGCGCGTCGCCGGCATGCAGCAGGCGCACCAGGTCGATGTCGAACTTGACGATGTCCACGGGCATGGAGGCGAGGTGGCGCAGGCTGGAATAGCCGCTGCCGAAGTCGTCCAGGGCGATGGCGCAGCCCGCCGCCCGCAGGCGCTGGATCTGCTGGGTGGCCAGGTCCATGTGCTCGATGAAGGCGGTCTCCGTGATCTCCACCAGGATCCTGCTCTCCGGGTAGGCCTGACTGAGGGCGATCATCATGTCGACCACCTTGGGGTTGAGCAGGCCCGGCACCGAGAGGTTGATGGACAGGCCGAGCCCCTCCGGGATGCGCTTGAACTCGAGGTCGCGCTGCACGGCCTGGATCACGGCCTGGTCGAACTCGGCGTCGAGCCGCCGGGCCTGGACCACGGGGAAGATGTCCGGCGGCCGGATGATCGTGTCCTGGGTATTGATCCGGGCCAGGGCCTCGACATAGGCGGTCTCCAGGCCCGGCAGGCGCTTGACCGGCTGGTAGCGGAACTCGATCAGGAAGGGGTCCCGGATTGCCTGGTACACGGCGGTGATCTTGTCGTTGGCGAGCAGGGCCGAGACGCCGCCCAGCCGCTCCTCGTAGACCACGATCTTGCGCTGGCCGGGCCGCTTGGCCGCATACATGGCGAGGTCCGCCTGCTTCTGCAGCTCCGCCAGGGGCAGCTCGGCGCCGGCCTGGGCGAGGCCGATGCTGATGCCGATGGGCTCGCCGACGCCGTACTGGCGGAAGTCGTGCCGCATGACGTGCTCCTGGCAGCGCTCGGCGATGGCCAGCGCACTCTTCTCGTCCATGTCCGGCAGCAGGGTGGCGAACTCGTCGCCGCCCAGGCGGTAGAGCCGGTCCTGGTCGCGCAGCGCGCCCTGCAGGCAGTGGGCGATGGCCCGGATCACCGTGTCGCCGACCTCGTGGCCGTAGGTGTCGTTGATGGCCTTGAAGTGGTCGCAGTCGAAGAGGATGAGGGCGCACAGCTCGTGGCGCCGGTCCTGGGCCAGGGCCTGCCGGTCCTCGTCGTAGGCGCGGCGGTTGTAGACGCCGGTGAGGGCGTCCTGGCGGGCCTGGTCGAAGAAATCGCGGCTGCTGCGCTCCAGGTCGCTCCTCAGGTCCGAGAGGCGGGCATGGTAGTCGCGGAAGGAGCGCCGCGCGTTCTCCAGCTCCCACACGATCAGCGGCTCCAGGGGCGCGGGGGCGTCCGCGGCCTTGGCGCCGGTCTCGCGCAGGGCGTCGATGTCCGCCGACAGGCGGCGCAGGGGCGCGACCACGAAGCGGCTCAGCAGCCAGGCGGCGACCGCCAGCCCGGCCACATAGAGCAGCGCCATCCGCACCTGGAAGTCGCGGAGCAGGCCGTGCAGCGCGGCGAGGCCCTCGTTGGCCTGGGTGCCGTAGCGCAGGTGCGCCAGGGCGTCCTCGAAGCGCATCGGGGTGTTTTCCGGCAGGTCCGACTGCAGGCGGCCCGGGTCGGCATAGCGGAACTGCCGGATCGAGGCCATCTCGGCCAGGAAATCGAACTTCAGGCCGCCGTAGCCCAGGAGCTGCTCCCGGCCGGGGTCGGCGTAGATGGGGAAGAAGTGGTAGAGCCAGTCGCGGCCCTGTTCCTTGACGACCAGGGCGGCGGGCGCGCGGGCGGGCAGGGCCTCGGGCATGTGGCCGGGGTTGTCGCGGCTCAGGATCCCGCCGCCGGGGTGGTAGAGGCCGACGGCAGCGATGCTGCCGGGGATGAGGCCCGAGGCCTTCACCCGCTGGTCGCGCCAGAGGGGATAGTACTCGTCGTAGGCCAGCTGCTGCCTCGTCTCGTCCCATTCCGCCAGGGCCTTGGCGCTCGTGCGCAGCTTGGCCTGGATGGCTTGCAAGGCGTCGGCGATCTCCCGCCGGGCCTGCGTCCGCTCCTCTTCGCGGATCTGCTCGGCCCTTTGCCCGATCTGCACCCAGGTGTAGAGGCCGAGGCCGAGGGCCAGCAGGGCGACCAGGGCGATGTAGGCGAAGCTCAGGTGGGTGACCTTGACGGGTTTCACGGCAGCGCCTTCAGCTCATCGAGGACGCTGTCGAGCAGGTTGAATTCGTGCTCGCCCTTCATGAAGTGGTTGGCGCCCTCGATCACGACGACCCTGGCACCCGTCTGCCTCAGGCGGCCGATCCATGCGGGCCCCATCAGGTCGTCCCGGCTGCCCACGATGAAGGTCGTGGCGGTATGGACCGAGCGCGCCGCGCCGAGGATGCGCTCCGGCGACCATTGGAGATAGGAAAGGAGCGATTGCGGTGTGCCCTGGATCTGCCTGCAGAAGGAGAACTGCTGCCTGACGACTGCGGGCCGGCCGGCGGAGGAGGCCAAGCCGCGCAGCTCGGCGATCTTGCGCCTGCGCGCGTCTTCCCCGGCCCGATAGCGGCCCTCGATGATGCTCACGCCGATCAGCTTCCGGATCGCCTTGTCCGGGTGCTGCTGCACATAGGCGAGCAGCTCCACGCTGCCGAAGCTGTGGCCGAGCAGCACGATCCGGGGGTGTCTGGCCTTGAGCCAGGCCACCCAGGCGCCGATCTCCCGCAGGGCGTCTTCCAGGGTATGGGTGTGGATGGCCTCGCAGGCCAGGCTCTGCCTGCGGGCCGGCACATCGAGGCTGAGCGTGGGGGCGAGCACGGTATAGCCTTCCGTGCCCAGGTTGTCGGTGAGCTGGTGGACCGTGGGGGAGTCCTGGGTCTGGAGGAAGCCGTGCAGGAGGAGCACCGCCGGCAGCTCCGGGCGGCCCGGCCGGTATTCGGCCCGGGCGGTGAGCCGCTCGCCCAGATCGAGGGTCACCTCCTCGGCGCGGGCGGCGGCGATGGCAAGCAGCCCCAGCACGGCCACGATCCATTTCGGCATCCCCGTCCCCCTCCGAGTCGTGGGTCCCGCCCGCTCCGGGATGCACCCCCGTCCGGCCGTGTCGGCCTGCGCCGCAACCCTGTTCTTGTCGTCTTGGTTACACTGCTGCCCTCATGATAGACATCGCGCACGTTTTTTCGCCGGAAGGGCCGCTGGCGGCGGCCGTCCCCCAGTACCGGGCGCGCGCCCAGCAGATCGAGATGGCGAGCCGGATCGAGGCGGCGCTGCAGGCGCGCGGGGTCATCGCCCTGGAGGCGGGCACGGGCACGGGCAAGACCTTCGCCTACCTGGTGGCGGCCATGTGCTCGGGCGGCAAGACCATCGTCTCCACCGGCACCAAGGCCCTGCAGGACCAGCTCTACCACCGCGACATCCCCGCGGTGCGCGCGGCGCTGGGGCTGCCCATCAGCGTGGCCCTGTTGAAGGGGCGCGCCAACTACGTCTGCCACTACCACCTCGCGCGGGCCC
Source organism: Hydrogenophilus sp. (assembly GCA_020725195.1). GTDB lineage: Bacteria > Pseudomonadota > Gammaproteobacteria > Burkholderiales > Thiobacillaceae > DYFL01. Next base: position 15,060 of record DYFL01000024.1, on the reverse strand, counting down.
TGAGCGAGGCGCGGCTGGCGAGCCGGGAGACGGCCGGGCACCTGAGGCAGATCGCCCGCTTCGCCGAGGTCGACGACAGCGGCGACCGCATGGCCCTGAAGACCGTGCCCGAGGACGCCCCCGCCTGGGCCTACGCCGTGTCCACCCGCGACAACTGCCTGGGCGGCGACTGCCCGAACCACCGCGACTGCTTCGTGCTCAAGGCGCGCAAGCGCGCGCTGGAGGCCGACCTGGTGGTGATCAACCACCACCTATTCTTCGCCGACGTCTGGCTCAGGGACGAGGGGGCGGGCGAACTCCTGCCGGCCGCCAACGCGGTGATCTTCGACGAGGCGCACCAGCTGCCGCAGACGGCGAGCCTCTTCTTCGGCGAGAGCCTCACCACCGGCATGCTGGCGGAGCTCGCCCGCGACGTGCGCCAGGAGGCGGCCGAGGCGGCGGGCGACTTCCTCGAGCTCTCGCGCGCCGCGGCCGAGCTGGAGGCGGCGGCGCGCGCGCTTAGGCCGCTGTTCCAGCCCACCCAGCAGCGCCTGCCCGCCCTGCGCGCCCTGGAGCAGCCGGGCTCGCGCGAGGCGCTGGGGCAGACGGAACAGGCGCTCGCCCGCCTGGAGGCCCTGCTCGCGCTGCAGGCGGAGCGCTCCGAGGGTCTCAAGAACTGCCATCAGCGCTGCCGGGAGTGCGCGGAGCGGCTGGTTCGCTGGCTGGGGCCGAAAGCCCTCACTCCTGGCCCTTCCCCGCAAGAGGGGGGGCACCCCGAAGGGCATGAAAGGGACGCGCTGCCGCCGCGCGACGCGGCCCCCGACGAAGGCCTGATCCGCTGGCTGGAACTCACCCCCCACGCCGTGCTGCTGCACGCCACCCCCCTGAACGTCGGCGAGCGCTTCGCGCGCCAGGTGGAGGAGGGGGCGCGCGCCTGGGTCTTCACCTCCGCCACCCTCTCCGTGCGCGGCGACTTCCGGCACTTCCTCGCCGAGCTGGGCCTGGAGGGGGCGGACACCGGCTACTGGGAGAGCCCCTTCGATTACCCGAACCAGGCGCTGCTCTACGTCCCGCAGGCCATGCCCGACCCCAACGCCCCGGACTACACCCGGGCCTGCGTCGAGGCCGCCTGGCCGCTGCTGAAGGCGAGCGGGGGCCGGGCCTTCCTGCTCTTCACCTCGCTGCGGGCCATGAACGAGGCCCACGGCCTCATCCGCGAGCGCATGGCGGCCGAGGCCGTGCACTACCCGCTCCTGCTCCAGGGCGACAAGAGCCGCACCGAGCTCCTGGCGGAGTTCCGGGCGCTGGGCAACGCCGTGCTGCTGGGCAGCCAGAGCTTCTGGGAGGGGGTGGACGTGGCCGGCGAGGCGCTGTCGCTGGTGGTGATCGACCGCCTGCCCTTCCAGCCGCCGGACGACCCGGTGCTCGCCGCCCGGGTCGACGCCCTCAAGCGCGCCGGCAGGAACGCCTTCTTCGACTACCAGCTGCCGCACGCCGTGATCGCCCTCAAGCAGGGTGCGGGGCGGCTCATCCGCCGGGAGAGCGACCGCGGCGTGCTCATGATCTGCGACAACCGCCTGGTGGACAAACCCTACGGCCGGCGCATCTGGCAGGCGCTCCCCCCCATGCGGCGCAGCCGCAGCCTGGCGGAGGCCGAGGCCTTCTTCGCGCAGGCGCCTGAGCTCACCCAGGCCGTGTGAAGCCGCGGTCCGCGGGTGGCGCATCAATGACATAAGGGAGACGGAATGAACCGGCTCGCCGGGCTGTGTCTCGGACTGCTCCTCCACGCAGGGGCGGCGCCCGCCGACGAGGGCGTCCAGCCCGTCCTCCAGACCTCGCCCCTGGCCGGCTTCCAGTACCACGCCGGGCGCGCCCTCTTTCCCCTGATGCAGGCGGGCGACCGCCTCGAGCTGCTGCGCGAACCCGACAACCCCCACGACCCCCGGGCCGTGCGGGTGGAGTGGCGGGGGGTGCCGATCGGCTACGCCCCCCGGGCCGACAACGTCGACCTCGCACGGCTCATGGACGCCGGGCTGCGGGTGGAGGGGCGCATCGTGCAGCTGCAGCGGGCGCGCGATCCCTGGAAGCGGGTGCTGTTCGAGGTCTACGTCGTGCCATGAACGGCGTGCACCGGGAGCGGCTACAATAGGCCCTGCGGCCCTTTCCCGGCTTCGCCCTGCATCCCATTGAAAATACTGGCCTTCGACACCTCCACCGAATGGTGCAGCGCCGCCCTCCAAGTGGGCGGCGAGCTGCGCGTGCGCGAGACCCTGGCGGGTCAGAAGCACTCGGAGCTCCTCCTGCCCATGGTCATGGAGCTCCTCGCCGAGGCGGGGCTCGCCCTCGCCGAGCTAGACGCCCTGGCCTTCGGCAAGGGGCCGGGCTCCTTCACGGGGCTGCGCATCGCCTGCGGCGTGGCCCAGGGGCTCGCCTACGGGGCGGACCTGCCCGTGGTCGGGGTGGTCACCCTGGAGGCGATGGCCCTGGAGGCCGACGCCGAGGCCGTGGTGGCCTGCCTGGACGCGCGCATGCAGGAGGTCTACGCCGCGGTCTACCGGCGCACGCCCGAGGGGCTCGCGGCCGAGGTCGGGCCCGGGCTCTACGCCCCGGCGGCCGCCCCCCTGCCCGCGGGGGCGGGCTACGTGGGCTGCGGCAGCGGCTTCGCCGCCTACGCCGGGGTGCTCGCCGGGCGTTACGCCGGGCGGCTCGCGGCGGTGCGCCCCGAGGTCCATCCCCACGCCCGGGCCATCGCCCGGCTGGCGGCCGCCGAGCTCGCGCGCGGCGGCGGCGGGCCGGCCGAGACGGCCGAACCGCTCTACGTCCGCGACAAGGTGGCCCTGAAGACCTGCGAGCGCACATGAGCGCCGTGCTCAAGACCCAGCCCCTGCGCATCCGGCCCATGGCCGAGGCCGACCTGGACGCGGTCGTGGCCATCGAGCTCGAGGCCTATCCCTTCCCCTGGACCCGGGGCAACTTCGAGGACTGCCTCAAGTCCGGCTACATCTGCCGCGTGGCCGAGGCCGACGGCGCCCTCGCCGGCTACAGCGTGCTCATGCCCGGGGTGGACGAGGGCCACGTGCTCAACTGCTGCGTCAGCCCGCACTGGCAGGGGCAGGGGTTCGGGCGCGAGCTCATGCTGGACCTCGTCGAGCGCGCCCACGATCACCGCATGGGTTGCCTCTTCCTGGAGGTGCGCCCGTCCAACCGCAGGGCGCTCAGGCTCTACGAGCGCCTCGGCTTCGAGGCCGTCGGCCTGCGCCGGCATTACTACCCGGCGCACGAGGGCCGGGAGGACGCCCTGGTGATGAGGATGATCCTGTGACGAGCCTGCCGCGCGAGGAGCGGCTCAGGGAGCTGGGCCTGTGGCCCGTCTGGGTCCGGCGCGGGCGGCCGGCCGCCCAGCCCGCCGTAGGAGCCGAGCAGGCCGCCGGGACCGACATCGCCAGCATGGACTGGGAGGCCCTGAGGCAGGCCGTCCTCGCCTGCACCCGCTGTCCCCTGCACGAGGGCCGCACCCAGGGCGTCTTCGGCGTCGGCGACCCGCAGGCGGAGTGGCTCTTCGTGGGCGAGGCCCCGGGGGCGGAGGAGGACCGGCTGGGCGAGCCCTTCGTCGGCCAGGCGGGCAGGCTGCTCGACGCCATGCTGGCGTCCGTCGGGCTGGCGCGGGGCGAGAACGTCTACATCGCCAACGTGCTGAAGTCCCGGCCCCCGGGCAACCGCGACCCCAGGCCCGAGGAGGTGGCGGCCTGCCTGCCCTACCTGGAACGCCAGATCGAGCTGATCCGGCCCAAGGTCGTCGTCGCCCTGGGCCGCATCGCCGCCCAGTGCCTGCTCGCCACCGACGCGCCGCTCGGGCGGCTGCGCGGCCGGGTGCACGAGTACCGCGGCCTGCCCTTGGTGGCGACCTACCACCCGGCCTATCTCCTGCGCAACCTCGCGGACAAGGCCCGCGCCTGGGAGGACCTGCTCCTCGCCCGCCGGGTGATGGCCGGTACACGGCCTGGGGCCGGCGAACAATCCTGAAATCCGCGGAGGACGCAGACGAGCCCGGTTTGCTCATCGGCCAGTTCCGCCGCCCTTGCAGGGGTATGCGAGCCGGCTGCGTCCCTCTCCCCCTCCCCCACAAGCGGGGGAGGCCGGGGTGGGGGGGCGGAGGCCGCATTGCGCCGTGGCGTCAGGATGGACATGGGCTATCCGGGATGAACACGGGATAAGGCCTTGCAGAGGCTGCTCACCAACTGGGGACGCAAGCACTGGGTCCCGGGGCGCTGATCGGGCCGCCGCCCCGGCCTGCGCCGGGGTCCGGGTGCCTGATTAAGACCGGATTCCGTTGTATGCCGGATTGACGGACAGGGATGGGTTCTGCGTTTTCCCGGCTGCCGGAGATTCAGTCCTGTCGCTTCTTCGAGGTGGCCTGTTCGATGACCTTGGAAGCCCAGTCTTTGGCGCCCAGGCCGAAGGCGATGGCGAACGCGAGCCCCACCGCGCCGAAGGCGATGATGAAGGCGGCGGTGAGCAGCTCGTTGGCGATCTGCAGCTGCTCCATGGCGATGAAGAAGACGAAGACCAGCATCGCGTACTCGGAGAAGGTGGACACCGTCAGCGCCCCGGAGAAGCCCACATTGTTGAGCCAGGCGAAGACGATGCGGTTGATGAAGCGCGCGAGGATGGTGCCGAAGACCAGGACCAGGATCGCCACGATGACGTTGGGGATGTAGAGCACCACCTTGTTGAAGAGCTCCGCCACCATGTGCAGGCCCAGGGAATTGGCGACGGTGACGATCATCACCAGGATGATGAGCCAGTAGACCAGGTTGCCCAGGATGGAGGCCACGGACACCTCCAGGTCGGCGTGCTTGAGGAAGGACTCCAGGCCCGACCTCTCCGTGGCCTTGTCGAAGTTGAGCAGGCGCAGCAGGCGCATGATCGCGGTGCGGGCGACCCTGGCCAGCATCCAGCCCAGGAAGAGCAGCACCATGGCGGCGATGAGTTTGGGAACGAAGCCGGCGAGCTCGGTCCAGAACGAGGTCAGCGAGGCCAGAAAGACGTCTAGTTGCTCCATGGTGGGCTCCGGGAAGAATCAGTTCGTGGAATCGTTTCGCGGTCGATTATAGCCGCCCTGGCCTGGCAAGGCGGAGGCGGGCGTGTCCAGGATCAGGGCTTGGCGGCTTGGCGAGGCCGGCGCCCTGCACCGCCCCGCGGCCGCGGCGGTGGACATTCAGCCGAGGAGCTGTTCCCGGCCGAGCAGGAAGATCGTGTCCTCGCCGCCCTCCACCTCGGGCCAGGTGAACTCCAGCCCTGGGAAGGCCGCCTCCACGATGTCCCGGTTGTGTCCGATCTCCACCGCGAGCAGTCCGCCGGGGTTGAGGTGCCCGGCGGCCTCGCGCAGGATGACCCGCACGGCGTCCATGCCGTCCTCGCCCGAGGCCAGGGCCAGGGCGGGCTCGTGGCGGTATTCCGCGGGCAGGGCGGCCATGGCCTCGGCAGTGACGTAGGGGGGGTTGGAGACGATGAGGTCGTAGCGCTGTCCCCCGAGCCCTCCGAAGAGGTCGGACTCGATCAGGCGGATCCGGTCCTCCAGGCCGTAGTCGGCGACGTTGCGGCGGGCGACCGCCAGGGCCTCGGGCGAGAGGTCCGCGGCGTCGACCTCGGCCCCGGGGAAGGCCAGGGCCATCAGGATCGCCAGGCAGCCCGAGCCGGTGCACAGGTCCAGGGCCCGGGTGACGCCCCCGGGCTCCGCCAGCCAGGGCCGGAACTGCTCCAGGATCAGCGGCGCGAGGAAGGAGCGCGGCACGATCACCCGCTCGTCCACGTAGAAGCGGTAGCCCTGGAGCCAGGCCTCGCGGGTGAGGTAGGGGGCGGGCAGGCGTTCCCCGACGCGCCGCTCCAGGATCTGCGCCAGGCGCTCGGCCTCCTCCGGCAGGAGCCGGGCATCCAGGAAGGGCCCCAGCCGGTCGAGCGGCAGGTGCAGGGTGTGCAGGCAGAGATAGGCCGCCTCGTCGTAGGCGCTCTGGCTGCCGTGGCCGAAGGTGAGGTTCGCCTCGTTGAAGCGGGAGACGGCGTAACGCAGCCAGTCGCGCAGGGTGAGGAGGTGCTCGGTCGCGTCCTTAAACACGCAGCAGCCCCTCCAGGGTGCGGCGGTAGATGGCCGTGAGGTTCACCAGCTCGTCGACACCCACGCACTCGTCGATCTTGTGGATGGTCTTGTTCACCGGGCCGAACTCGACGACCTCCGTCGAGATATCGGCGATGAAGCGCCCGTCGGAGGTCCCGCCCGTGGTCGAGAGGGTGGGGGTGAGGCCGACGGTGTCCTGGATCGCCTCGGACAGGGCCTCCACCAGCCGGCCGCGCGGGGTGAGGAAGGGCTTCGCACCCAGTTCCCATTCGAGCTCGTAGTCCAGGTCGTGGCGCTCCAGGATGGCGTGCACCCGGGCCTGCAGCCCCTCGACCGTGCTGGCGGTGGCGAAGCGGAAGTTGAAGGCGATGTCCACCTCGCCCGGGATCACGTTGGTCGCCCCGGTGCCGCCCCGGATGTTGGAGATCTGCCAGGTGGTGGGCGGGAAGTACTCGTTGCCCTGGTCCCACTCGGTCGCCGCGAGCTCCGCGATGGCGGGGGCGGCGAGGTGGATGGGGTTCTTCGCCAGATGCGGATAGGCGATGTGGCCCTGCACGCCCTTGACCCTGAGGCGCCCGTGCAGCGAGCCGCGCCGGCCGTTCTTGATGGTGTCGCCGAACTCCTCGGCGCAGGTGGGTTCGCCCACGATGCAGTAGTCGAGGCGCTCGCCGCGGGCGGCGAGGCGCTCCACCACCTTCACCGTGCCGTCCACCGCGGGGCCTTCCTCGTCCGAGGTGATGAGCCAGGCGATCGACCCGGCGGGATTCGGGTCGGTCATGAGGAAGTCCTCCACTGCGGCGAGGAAGGCGGCGATGGAGCCCTTCATGTCGGCCGCGCCGCGGCCGTAGAGGCAGTCGTCGCTGAGCGTGGGCATGAAGGGGTCGTAGGACCAGCGCTCCAGCGGCCCCGTGGGCACCACGTCGGTGTGGCCGGCGAAGCAGACCACGGGGGCGGCGCTGCCGCGCCGGGCCCAGAGGTTGGTCACCCCGCCGCTGATGATCTTTTCGATGTGGAAGCCCAGGGGCGCGAGCCTGGCCGCGAGCCAGTCCTGGCAGCCGGCGTCGTCCGGCGTGACGGAGCGGCGCGCGATGAGTTCGCGGGCGTATTCATAGGCCTTGTTCGACATGGGGTCACTCGCCGAAGAAGGCGGCGTAGTTGTCCTCGGTGAAGCCCACCTGGTACTGGCCGTCGCGGTCGAGGATGGGGCGCCTGATCACGCTGGGGTTCTCCTCCATGACGGCCAGCGCGGACTTCGCGTCCTTCACCTTGGCCCTGCGCGCGTCCGGCAGCTTGCGCCAGGTCGGCCCGCTGCGGTTGACCAGGGCCTCCCAGCCCATGATGCCCATGAGGGTCTTCAGCAGCTCGGCGGGCACGCCCTGTTTCTTGAAGTCGTGGAACTCGTAGGGGATGTCGCGCTCGTCCAGCCAGGCCCGGGCCTTCTTGACGGTGCTGCAGTTGGGGATACCGTAGAGTTTCATGGCAAACTCGCCTCCGTTGAACCGCCGTATTTTACGCCGAGTCCGCGCCCTGGGCCGCAAATGCGTCGTTCAGGGCCCGCCCGGCGGCTCCCTGGCCGAGGCGGTCGGTCTCGGCATGGCGGCAGGGGAGGGGCCGCCGGCGCGCGCAACGGCCGGTGGACGGCGCCTATGAACAATCCGGCCTGAACCTGAGGGGCAACTGCATGGATCTGCGCATCGGTCACGGTTTCGACGTCCACGCCTTCGCCGAGGGGCGCCGGCTCGTCATCGGCGGGGTGGACATCCCGCATGGCAAGGGCCTGGCGGGGCACTCGGACGCCGACGTGCTCCTGCACGCCGTCTGCGATGCCCTGCTGGGGGCGGCGGGGTTCGGCGATATCGGCCGCCACTTCCCGGACAGCGACCCGCGCTACCGGGGCATCGACAGCCGCAAGCTGCTGCGCCACGTCGTGGAATTGCTCAAGGCCGGGGGCTGGCGCGTGGGCAACGTGGACGCCACCATCATCGCCCAGGCGCCCAGGATGGCGGCGCATATCCCGGCCATGCAGGCCCATATCGCGGAGGACCTGGAGCTCGATCCCGAGGCCGTGAACGTGAAGGCCACGACCACGGAGCGGCTGGGTTTCACCGGGCGCGGCGAGGGCATCGCCGCGGAGGCGGTATGCCTGCTGACGAAGGCCTGAGCCCGGCCCTGGGCGGACAGGCCCGGGTCTTCTTCGCCCTGTGGCCGGATGCGGCCTTGCGGCTGCGGCTGGACGAGGCGGCCGGGCGGCTGCACGAGGTCTACGGCGGACGCCGCATACGGCCCGAAAAGCTGCACCTCACCCTGCTCTTCGTGGGCGCGGTGCCGCGCGGGCGGCTGGACGAGCTGCAGGCCGCGGCGGCGGCGGTGAGGGCCCCGGCCTTCCGCGCCGGCTTCGATCAGGTCGAATGCTGGCGCCGCAACCGGATCGTCTTCCTGGGCGCCAGCCAGCCGCCGCCGCAACTCTACGATCTGGTGGCCGATCTGGAGCGGCAGGTCGACCTGGCCGGGATCGGGTTCGACCGGCGGCCCTACAAGGCGCACATCACCCTGCTGCGCAACGCCGATTGCCGGAGGGGGGCGCCGGCCGATCCGCAGCGCACGGCGGCAAGGAAAAATCCCGCGCCGCCCATCGTCTGGGCGGCGCGGGATTTCGTGCTGGTGGAGTCCGGGATCGACGACGCGGGGGCGCGCTATCGCGTGCTCGCGCGCTGGCCGCTCCTATAGGTAGACGACGCTCTCCAGGTGACCCGAGAGCTCCTTGAGGGGCAGGCGGGTGTAGTCCTTCTCGATGCTCTCCGAGAGCTTGCCCTTCACCTGGCTGGAGATCTTGTTGTTGATCAGGCCCAGGAAGGCCGGCGAGGACACCAGGATCAGGCGGTCGTAGGCGTTGCTGACGCGGCCGTCCTCCAGCTCCCGGGCCAGCTCCAGGGCGAAGCGGTCGGCCTCGACGGCCTTGGGGTCGGTGGCTTGTATGAAGGCGCCATGCCCGCCGCCATGGCCCTGGTTGTGGCCGGATCGGTCGGTGACCAGGTTGGACGCCTTCTCGCGGCTTTCGGGATGGTCGAGTTCCTTGACGAGCTCGAGCCCCCTCTTCGGGCCGTGGTTGGCATAGAGCTTGGCTTGGCTGGCATTCGCGACAAGTATCCAGGTAGTCGGCATGGTCTAACCTCTCTGCGCGGTGAAGATCCGATTCCTAATTAAAGACTAGGCGCCGGGCGGGCGGGGCGTCAAGAGAAGTGTGCAAGCGCCCGATACGCAAGGGAAACCATGTCCTCGCGCGCAGGGCTGGCCAAGCTCAGCCGCGGGCCTTGCGCCGCCTGCGGATAGTTCCTGCCGAGAGACCGCTCATAGGCCGGGTCGTAATGCCCGGCGAGCAGTTCGGCCACCAGTTCGTGCCACAGGCCCGAGCTCGCCAGCGCCTTCCAGCGCTCCACCCGCTCGCGGCCCTGCAGGCCCGCCAGGCAGTCGAGCTGGCGGCCGAGCCCTGCGGGGTCGGCCAGGAAGTGGGCGTACTCCTCCTCGAGCAGGGCGACGCGCACGGGGAGGTCCGCCTCCAGGGTGAGGCACTCGGCGCCGCGCATGCGGGCGAGCAGCGCCTCCGGGGTGTGCAGCCGGCCGATCTTCTTGCTCTCCGATTCGACGAAGACCGGCCGGGCGGGGTCCAGCGCGTGCAGCCTCTGCCAGATGAGGCTCTCGAAGAGCTTCTGCCCCGGCTGGGGCCGGTCGGGCAGGCCGCCCAGGACCGAGCCCTTGTGCGCGGCCAGGTCCTCCAGGTCCAGGACCTGGCCGCCCGCCTGCTGCAGCACCTGGAGGAAGCGGCTCTTGCCGCTGCCCGTGCGGCCGCAGACCACCGCGAGGCGCAGCCGCCCCGGCAGGCTGTCGAGCTCGGCCATGACCCGCCTGCGGTAGGCCTTGTAGCCGCCCTCCAGCTGGGCCGCCGGCCAACCGATGGAGCGTAGCACGTGGGCGAGCGAACCCGAGCGGCTGCCCCCGCGCCAGCAATAGACCAGGGGACGGTATCGCCTGGGCTTGCCCTGGAAGTGGGCCTCGATGTGGCGTGCGATGTTGCGCGAGACCAGGGCGGCGCCCACCTTCTTGGCCTCGAAGGCGGAGACCTGTTTGTAGAGGGTGCCCACACGGGCGCGCTCCGCGTCGTCCAGGACCGGCAGGTTGATGGCGCCGGGGATGTGGTCTTCGGCGTATTCCGTGGGCGAGCGCACGTCGACGATCTCGTCGTAGCCGTCCAGTTGCCCGACGTCCGCCACCTCGCCCCGCCTCGCCGGGCCCGCGCCCAGGCCGCAGAGCATCAGGCCCGCTCCCGGACGAGGCGCTGTTTTTCCCTCTGCCACTCCCTTTCCTTCTCCGCCGCACGCTTGTCATGCTGCTTCTTGCCCTTGGCGAGGCCGATCTCCAGCTTGATCCGCCCCCGGCTGTAGTGCAGGTTCAGGGGCACCAGGGTGTAGCCCGCGCGTTCCACCTTGCCGATGAGCTTGTCGATCTGCGCGGCGTGCAGGAGCAGCTTGCGGGTGCGCACGGGGTCGGGCTTGACGTGGGTGGAGGCGGTGGCCAGGGGGCTGATGTGGCAGCCGATCAGCCAGACCTCGCCCTTCTTCAGCACGACATAGGCCTCCTTGAGCTGGACGCGGCCGGCGCGGATCGCCTTGACCTCCCAGCCCTCCAGCGCCAGGCCGGCCTCGTAGCGCTCCTCGATGAAATAATCGTGGAAGGCCTTCTTGTTCTCGGCGATGGACATGGCGGGCTTCGGGGATGGGGCGGCTGGGGGAGGGTGCGTGTTTCGTGATATTTTAACAGTCTTTGCCCATCGCCCGCCCGCCATGTCCGAAGTCGTCAAGTCCGTCCTGGTGCCCTACACGGCGATGGAGATGTTCGACTTGGTGGACCGGGTGGAGGCCTACCCCGATTTCCTGCCCTGGTGCGGGGGCACGGAACTGCACCGGCGGGACGAGGCGGTCACCGAGGCCACGATCCACATCCGCTACATGCAGGTCAAACAGCGCTTCACCACCGAGAACCACAAGCGCTATCCCGAGGAGATGCACCTGAGGCTCAAGGACGGCCCCTTCCGGCATCTGGAGGGGGTCTGGCATTTCCGGCCCCTGGGCGAGGAGGGCAGCAAGGTGGAGCTGGTGCTGCACTACGAGTTCGCCACCCATCTGCTGGAAAAGGCCCTGGGCCCGGTCTTCGGCTTCATCGCCAACAGCCTGGTGGACGCCTTCGTGCACCGCGCGGAAAAGGTCTACGGGGTGCGATGAGCGCGCAGATCCACGTCGAGATCGTCTACGCCCTGAAGGACGTGCAGCGGGTCGTGCCCCTGGTGGTGGCCGAGGGCACCACGCTGGAGGCGGCCGTGGCCCGGTCCGGGCTGCTGGAGGAGTTTCCCGAGATCGAGCTGGGTGGCCGCAACAAGACCGGAGTCTGGGGCAAGATCGCCAAGGCCGACACGGTCCTGCGCGACCGCGACCGGGTGGAGATCTACCGTCCCCTCGTCGCCGACCCCAAGGAGGTTCGGCGCCAGCGCGCGGCCGAGGGCAAGGTCATGAAGAAGGGCGCCGGGGAAGCGGACGCCGGCGAGAGCGCGACGGCGGCCTGAGCCGGGGCCGGCGGCTGTCCGGGCGGGGAGAAACCTGCAAATAGGACGAAGCGCCGCCCCGGCCTCGCCCGCTTGCGGGACCAGCCCGAAGGGCGCAGGACGCCACGAAGTGGCGGTCCGGAGCGCAGCGATGGATGGGCCGAAGGCCCACAGAGGGTTAGGGGTGAGGGAAACGGACAGGGCGGGAAGGCGTTTCATCGTGCGGGGTGGCCAAATCGCCATGTCCGTTAATCTGTATAATGCGTTCTTTGTGTCCAGGGCCAAAAAATGCGTATCCTGCAAAAGGCGCTCACCTTCGACGACGTCCTCCTCGTTCCCGCCTATTCGAACATCCTGCCCCGCGACGTCAAGCTGCACACCCGGCTGACCCGCGACATCCAGATCAACCTCCCCGTCCTGTCCGCCGCCATGGACACCGTGACGGAGGCCCGCATGGCCATCGCCATCGCCCAGGAGGGCGGCATCGGCATCGTCCACAAGAACCTCAGCGTCCGGCAGCAGGCCGCCGAGGTGGCCCGGGTCAAGCGCTTCGAGTCCGGCGTGGTCAAGGAGCCCATCACCATCACGCCGCAGATGACCGTGCGCGACGTGCTCAACCTCACCCGCCAGCACAAGATCTCGGGGCTGCCCGTGGTGGCCGACGACAAGGTGGTGGGCATCGTCACCAACCGCGACCTGCGCTTCGAGACCAACCTCGACCAGTCCATCGCCAACATCATGACCCCGCGCGAGCGGCTGGTGACCGTGGGCGAGGGCGCCAGCCGCGAGGAGGTCCTGGGGCTGCTGCACCGCCACAGGCTGGAGCGGGTGCTGGTGATCAACGACAGCTTCGAGCTGCAGGGCCTCATCACCGTCAAGGACATCTTGAAGTCCAGCGAGCACCCCCTCGCCTGCAAGGACGCCCACGGCCGCCTGCGCGTGGGCGCCGCGGTGGGCGTGGGCGGCGACACCGAGGAGCGGGTCGCGGCGCTGGTCGAGGCCGGCGTGGACGTGCTGGTGGTGGACACCGCCCACGGCCACTCCCAGGGCGTGCTGTCCCGGGTGCAGTGGGTCAAGAAGCATTATCCCCAGGTGCAGGTCATCGGCGGCAACATCGCCACCGCCGACGCGGCCCGGGCGCTCGCCGACCACGGCGCCGACGCGGTCAAGGTGGGCATCGGCCCCGGCTCCATCTGCACCACCCGCATCGTGGCCGGCGTCGGCGTGCCGCAGATCACCGCCGTGCAGAACGTGTCCGAGGCGCTCAAGGACCTGGGCATCCCCCTCATCGCCGACGGCGGCATCCGCTACTCCGGCGACATCGCCAAGGCCATCGCCGCCGGCGCGCACTGCGTCATGCTCGGGGGGCTCTTCGCCGGCACCGACGAGGCGCCGGGCGAGATCGAGCTCTACCAGGGCCGCTCCTTCAAGTCCTACCGCGGCATGGGCTCCCTGGGGGCCATGCAGCAGGGCTCCAAGGACCGCTACTTCCAGGACAACGAGGCCAACGTCGAGAAGCTGGTGCCCGAGGGCATCGAGGGCCGCGTGCCCTACAAGGGCAGCATGCTCAACGTCCTGCACCAGCTCATGGGCGGCCTGCGCTCCAGCATGGGCTACCTCGGCTCGGCCGACATCGACCACTTCCGCGCCCACGCCCAGTTCGTGGAGATCACCGCCGCGGGGGTCAAGGAGTCCCACGTCCACGACGTGCAGATCGTCAAGGAAGCGCCCAACTACCACGTTTGATCGAGTGGCAGGGGCGAGCGGCCCCCGACCCCCGACCCCTGACCCCTGACCCCTGACCCCTGACCCATGCACCAGAAGATCCTCATCCTCGACTTCGGCTCCCAGTACACCCAGCTGATCGCCCGCCGGGTGCGCGAGACCAACGTCTACTGCGAGCTGCACCCCTGCGACGTGTCCGACGACTTCGTCCGGGAATTCAAACCCATCGGCATCATCCTCTCCGGCGGTCCCGCCTCGGTGACCGAGGAAGAGACGCCTCGGGCGCCGCAGGCGGTGTTCGAGCTGGGGGTGCCGGTGCTGGGCATCTGCTACGGCATGCAGACCATGGCGGCGCAGCTGGGCGGCAGGGTGGTCAACGCCGCCCACCACGAATACGGCTACGCCGAGGTGCGCGCCCACGGCCACTCGAAGCTGCTCGCCGACATCCAGGACCGTTGCGACCCGGACGGCAAGTGCTGGCTCGACGTCTGGATGAGCCACGGCGACCGGGTGGAGGCGCTGCCGCCCGGCTTCAAGGTGATGTGCGAGAACGCCGCCACCCCCATCGCCGGGATGTTCGACGACGCGCGCCGCTTCTACGGCGTGCAGTTCCACCCCGAGGTGACCCACACCCTCCAGGGCAAGGCCGTGATCGAGCGCTTCGTGCACGAGATCTGCGGCGCCGGGCACGACTGGAACATGCCCGACTACGTCGAGGAGGCGATCGGCCGCATCCGCTCCGAGGTGGGATACGACGAGGTCATCCTCGGCCTCTCGGGCGGGGTGGACTCCTCCGTGGCCGCGGCCCTCATCCACCGGGCGATCGGCGATCAGCTCACCTGCGTCTTCGTCGACACGGGCCTCTTGCGCCTGAACGAGGCCGAGCAGGTGATGGAGACCTTCGCCCGGAACCTGGGCGTCAAGGTCGTCCACGTCGACGCCTCCGAGGACTTCATGGCCAAGCTCCAGGGCGTGGCCGACCCGGAGCAGAAGCGCAAGATCATCGGCGGCGAGTTCGTCGCGGTCTTCCAGCGCGAGGCCGGCAAGCTCAGGAACGCCAAGTGGCTCGCCCAGGGCACCATCTACCCGGACGTGATCGAGTCGGCCGGCGCCAAGACCAAGAAGGCCCACGCCATCAAGAGCCACCACAACGTCGGGGGGCTGCCCGAGGACATGCATCTCAAGCTCCTCGAGCCCCTGCGCGAGCTCTTCAAGGACGAGGTGCGCGAGCTGGGCGTGGCCCTGGGCCTGCCCCACGACATGGTCTACCGCCACCCCTTCCCGGGCCCCGGCCTGGGGGTGCGCATCCTGGGCGAGGTCAGGCGCGAGTACGCCGAGCTGCTGCGCCGGGCGGACGCCATCTTCATCGAGGAGCTGCGCGCCGCCGGCTGGTACGAGAAGACCTCCCAGGCCTTCGCCGTCTTCCTGCCGGTGAAGGCGGTGGGGGTGATGGGCGACGGCCGCACCTACGACTACGTGGTCGCCCTGCGTGCGGTGCAGACCCAGGACTTCATGACCGCACACTGGGCCGAGCTGCCCTATGGCCTCTTGGCCAAGGTCTCCAACCGCATCATCAACGAGATCCGCGGCATCAACCGCGTCACCTACGACATCACCGGCAAGCCGCCGGGCACGATCGAGTGGGAAT
>DYFL01000023.1:31198-37881 GCA_020725195.1 Hydrogenophilus sp. | reverse complement strand
ATGAAGGATCTGACCGATTTCCCAAGAGGTCTTTCCTTCCGCCGCCCAGAGCAGGCACTCTTTTTCCCGGGGCGTAAGCCCGGGCCTCGCCAGCGGTATGCCATCCGCCGTCAAGGCAAGGCGCCGAACCGCTTCGTGGAGATAGCATGCGAAGAGCTGGGCGTCGCCCAGATGGGCGAGGATGTCCTTCCGGGCGGCCCCCGGGGTGCGGTCGGATGCGAGGCTCAGCATCCCGATTTCGCCTGCGCGGCCATGAACAGGAAGGCTCGAGCCGCTCACCAAGCCATGCGACCTTGCTTCCTCGGCCAGCTGCGCCTGCTTTCCACCGCTGAACAATTGCGGGTTCCAGATGAGAGGGACGACCCCCCTCGCGCAGTGCTCCACGGTCGGATCGCATTGCGCATAGCCTTGGGCATCGTAGTGCTCGCGCCAGCTGCGGGGGTAGCCGCTGAAGATGAACTGGTAAGGACGGGTGGGGGAGAGATGGATGCGCACCCCGTAGAGGAAATGCTCGTAGCCCAACTGCCGGGCAATCGCCCTGCAGGCTGCATGCAGTTCGTCCAGGGACGGGGTCCCGGACAGGGATTCGAGGTTTTCCAGGCGCAGCATGTGTCGGTACCGATGCTCAACATGCTGTTTATAGAGCGAATCCCGGTATTCGGGCAAGGGTGCGGCCTGCGCATGGACAATGGCCGCGCACTGGGCCCGGCGGCTATGCAAGTGGCCGTCTGGCGTACACTTTCCATTTTCCGTACTCCGGAATGCAGACATGGGCACCATCCGCCAGGAAGACCTCATCCAGTCGATCGCCGACGCCTTCCAGTTCATCTCCTACTACCACCCGCTCGACTTCGTGCGGGCGCTGAAGGCGGCCTACGACCGCGAGGCCTCGCCCGCCGCCCGCGACGCCCTGGCCCAGCTCCTGGTCAATTCGCGCATGAGCGCGGAGGGGCACCGGCCCATCTGCCAGGACACCGGCATGGCGGTGGTCTTCCTCAAGGTGGGCATGGAGGTGCGCTGGGACGGCGGGATGAGCCTGCAGGAGATGGTCGACGAGGGCGTGCGCCGGGCCTACACGAACCCGGACAACCCCCTGCGCGCCTCGGTGCTCGCCGACCCGGCCGGGGCGCGGCGCAACACCCGGGACAACACCCCCGCCGTGGTCTACACGGAGCTGGTGTCGGGCGGCGCGGTCGACGTGAGGCTGGCGGCCAAGGGCGGCGGCTCGGAGAACAAGGCCCGGTTCGCCGTGCTCAACCCCTCGGACTCCATCGTCGACTGGGTACTGGAACAGTTGCCCGGCATGGGCGCCGGCTGGTGCCCGCCGGGCATCCTCGGCCTGGGGCTGGGCGGCACGCCGGAGAAGGCCCTGCTCCTGGCCAAGGAGGCCCTGCTCGAACCCATCGACATCCAGGCGCTGCAGGCGCGGGGGCCGCAGAGCCGCATCGAGGCGCTGCGCCTGGAGCTCTACGACAAGGTCAACGCCTTGGGGATAGGCGCCCAGGGGCTGGGGGGGCTGACCACGGTGCTCGACGTGAAGATCCTCGATTACCCCACCCATGCCGCGAGCCTGCCGGTGGGCCTCATCCCCAACTGCGCGGCCACCCGGCACCTGCACTTCACCCTGGACGGCACGGGCCCGGCCCGCTTCACACCGCCGGCGCTCTCCGAGTGGCCGCAGATCGCCTGGTCCGGGCCGGCGGGCGCCAGGCGGGTGGATCTGGACGCCCTCACCCGCGCCGAGGTCGCGACCTGGCGGGCGGGCGAGCCACTGCTGCTTTCCGGCCGCCTGCTCACGGGGCGGGACGCCGTCCACAAGCGGATCGCCGAGCTCGTCGCCCGCGGCGAGCCGCTGCCGGTGGACTTCAGGAACCGCTTCATCTACTACGTCGGCCCGGTGGCCCCGGTGCGCGGCGAGGCCGTGGGCCCCGCGGGCCCCACCACGGCCACGCGCATGGACAAGTACACCGAGCTGATGCTGGGCGACGCGGTGGGCCTCCTCGGCATGGTGGGCAAGGCCGAGCGCGGCCCGGAGGCGGTGGCGGCGATCCGGCGCTTTGGTGCCGTCTACTGCATCGCCGTGGGCGGCGCCGCCTATCTCGTGGCCAAGGCGGTGCGCTCCGCCCGGGTGCTCGCCTTCCCCGAGCTGGGCATGGAGGCGATCTACGAGTTCGAGGTGCGGGACATGCCGGTCACCGTCGCGGTGGACGCCGAGGGCCGCTCGGTGCACGAGGCGGGGCCGGCGGAATGGCGGCTCAGGATCGCCAGGATCCCGGTCCGCCCGCGCGTGACGTGAAACAACGCGAAGCGTTGCCCTCTCCCCCGAGCGGGAGAGGGTTGGCGTGCGGGAAACGGACAGGGCGGGCAGGCGTTGCATCCGGTGGGGCGGCCAAATCGCCATGGGCGTCGACATGGCGCGCACCCGGGCGTTGTCTGTAGAATGCGGGCACGGCCTTGCCTTTGCCGAGGATTTGCATAAAGTCTGAACTGTAACTGCCGATACCGAATGGACATCCATCGGGCTACGGAGGGGAGTGGGGGAATGGAAACGAGGCGGAATCAGGGGCCCATGCCGGCAGGGGCAGCCAGGCGACCGGCGGCGCGGCGGACGAAGCGCTGGCTTCCGCTGCTGCTGTCCCTGAGCATCGTCGCCTGGCCCATGGCCGAGGCGACCGCCGCGACCTCCTCCAAGACCGCCGCCAGCCAGGTCAAGAAATCCAAGGCCACGGCCACCAATAAGGTCAAGAAGGCCAAGAAGGGCAAGTCCGCCAAGGCCGCCAAGCGCCAGCAGGGCAGCTACCGCGCCGCGCGGCCCCATCAGGACGCCGCCCCGGTCGTGGGCGAGAACCTCGACCTGCGTTCCGCCGCCGCCCTGGTGATGGACCAGTCCACGGGCGAGCTGCTCTACGCCAAGAACCCGGACCTCGCCACCCCCATCGCCTCCATCACCAAGATCATGACCGCCATGGTCACCCTGGATGCGGGCCTGCGCCTAGACGAGGAGATCGAGATCAATTCGGAGGACCTCGACCGCCTCAAGTTCACCAGCTCCCGCCTGCCCCTGGGCACCACCCTGACCCGCGAGGAATTGCTGCACCTGGCCCTGATCGCCTCGGAGAACCGGGCCGCGGCGGCGCTGTCCCGCGCCTATCCGGGCGGGCGCGAGGCCTTCGTCCGGGCCATGAACCGCAAGGCCCTGCAGCTGGGCATGCACCACACCCATTTCGTCGACGGCACCGGCCTGTCCAGCAGCAACCGCTCCACGGCGGCGGACCTGGCCCGGCTGGTGGACGTGGCCTACCAGCACTATCCGCTGATCCGCGACATCTCCACCACGGGCAATTACGACGTCGACGTGCCCGGGCGCAAGCGCATGCGCCACGTGGCCTACGTCAACACCAATGCCCTGACCCGCAGCAAGGAGTGGGACATCGGCGTGTCCAAGACCGGCTACATCAACGAGGCCGGGCACTGCCTGGTGATGCAGGCCCAGATCGCCGGCCAGAAGGTGGTCATCGTGCTGCTGGACTCCTTCGGCAAGATGTCCCGCATCGGGGACGCCACGCGCATCAAGCGCTGGATCGAGAACGGCTCGGCCGCGCGGGTGGCGAACCGCCCGGGCAAGGCATCCGTGTAAGCGCCCGAGGGCCGGATCAGCGAAGAGGGCGGCCCCGGCCGCCCTCTTCGCTTTGCCGCGCCATGGCGTGGGGCGGCGTTTATCGGTATCCTTCAAGGCTTTTGAGATCCCCGGTTTGGCGCCGGCCGCTTTGCCTTGCAGAGCGCAGGGCTGCCTGCACCGAAACCCGTCCCGACATGGACCTGCCCACCCTGCTTTCGGCCCACGACCTCGAATGCGCCCGCGGCGAGCGCACGCTCTTCACCGGTCTCGGCTTCGGGCTCGAGGCGGGGCGGCTGCTGCTGGTCCAGGGCGGCAACGGCCAGGGCAAGACCAGCCTGCTGCGGCTGCTCACGGGGCTGGCGACGCCCGCGGCGGGCGAGGTGCGCTGGCGCGGCGAGCCGATCCGACGGGCCCGCGAGCGCTATCACCGCGAGATGGCCTACGTCGGCCATGCCAACGGCATCAAGGAGGAGTTCACCCCCCTGGAGAACCTGCGCCTGGAGGCGGGGCTTGCCGGGCGGGCGCTGGACGAGGCGGCCGCGGCGCAGACGCTGTCCGGCTTGGGGCTCGCCCGCTGCCTGGACCTGCCCGCCCGGGTGCTCTCCTTCGGCCAGCGCCGCCGGGTGGCCCTGGCGGCGCTGCTGACCGCGGGGGCGCTGCTGTGGATCCTGGACGAGCCGCTCACGGGTCTGGACGTGCACGGCGTGGCCCTGGTGGAAGAGCTCCTGCGCGACCACCTGGCCGCCGGCGGCATGGTGGTGATGACCACCCATCAGCCCCTGACCCTGGACGGGGTGCAGGTGCAGAAGATCCGGGTGGGCGACTGGGCCCCGGCGGCCAGGCGCTAAGCCCGACGATGCTGCGTTTTGCCGCTCCGCTCGAAACTCGCGAGGAAGACGCCTCGTCTTCCTCGCTCCGTTTTCTGCTCACCGTCATCCGCCGCGACCTGCTGCTGGCGGCGCGCCGCCGCGGCGACTGGCTCACCGCGCAGTTCTTCTTCGTCATGGTGGTGAGCCTGTTTCCGCTGGGCGTGGGCCCGGAGCCGGAGCTCCTGCGGCGCATCGCCCCGGGCGTGGTCTGGGTGGCGGCCACCCTGGCCTCGCTGCTGTCGCTCACCCGCCTCTTCGCCGACGACCACCGCGACGGCAGCCTGGAGCAGATGCTGCTCTCGCCCGAGCCGGCGGTGCTCTTGACCCTGGGCAAGGCGGCGGCGCACTGGCTGATCTATGGTATTCCTTTGCTGATCGTGGCGCCGGTGCTGGGCATCCAGTTCGCCCTGCCCTGGGACGCGGTGGGCGTGCTGGTGCTCTCGCTCGCCCTCGGCACGCCCATCCTCTCGCTCCTGGGGGCGGTGGGGGCGGCGCTCACCCTGGGGCTCAGGGGCGGCGGGGTGCTGCTCACCCTGCTCATCCTGCCCCTCTACGTCCCGGCGCTCATCTTCGGGGCCGGTGCGGTGGACGGCGTGATCTCGGGAACCGGAGCGGAGGCTCACCTGTCATTGCTGGGTGCCTTCTTCGTCCTGTCCCTCATCCTGACCCCCTGGGTCTCCGCGGCTGCGCTTAAGGTCTCTCTGGAATGAGTATCAACTGGTACAAGTACGCCTCGCCCGCCACCTTCTACGGTCTGGCCGGCAGGCTGATCCCCGGGTTTGCCTGGGCCGCCGCCGTCCTGGCCGCGGCCGGGCTCTACATCGCCTTCTTTCTGGCGCCCACCGACTTCCAGCAGGGCGAGGCCTACCGGGTGATCTTCATCCACGTGCCGGCGGCCTGGATGGGCATGTTCATCTACCTCGTCATGGCCTTCTGGTCGGCCGTGGGGCTCGCCTTCAACACCCGGCTGTCCTTCATGATGGCCCGGGCCCTGGCGCCGACCGGGGCGATGTTCACCTTCGTGTCGCTCTGGACCGGGGCGCTCTGGGGCAAGCCCATGTGGGGCGCCTGGTGGGTCTGGGACGCGCGCCTGACCTCCACCCTCATCCTGCTCTTCCTCTACGTGGGCATCATGGCCCTGTGGGCGGCCATCGACGACCCGCGCCGCGGCGACCGGGCCGGCGCCCTGCTCACCATCGTCGGCGCGATCAACGTGCCCATCATCTATTTCTCCGTGAAGTGGTGGAACACCCTGCACCAGGGGGCGTCGGTCAAGCCCAGCGGCACCAGCATGGACGAGGTCATGCTCGCCGGCATGCTGGTGATGGCCGTCGCGGCCTGGTTCTACAGCATCGCCGTCGCCTTCGCGCGCGTGCGGCGCATCATCCTGGAGCGCGAACGGCACACCGACTGGGTCAACGCACAGCTGGAGAGGGCATGATGGAATGGGCGAGCTGGTCCGACTTCTGGGCCATGGGCGGTTACGGCCTCTACGTCTGGGGCTCCTATGCCGTGACCTTCCTGGTCATCCTGGCCGAGGTGGCCCTGCTCAGGCAGCACGGCAGGCAGGCGGTCCTGAAACTGAAACGCATGAAGCAATGGGAAGAGCAATGAAGCCACGCCACAAGAAACTCCTCGCCATCGGCCTCGCCCTCGCCGGCATAGGCTTGATCGTCGCCCTGGTGCTCAACGCCTTCCGCTCCAATCTGGTGTTCTTCTACAGCCCCAGCCAGGTGGTCGCGGGCGAGGCGCCCACCGAGCGCGCCTTCCGCATCGGCGGCCTGGTCAAGGAGGGCAGCATCCGGCGCGAGGCCGACGGCCTGACCGTGCGCTTCGTGGTCACCGACACCGCGCAGTCCATCCCGACCGTCTACACCGGCATCCTTCCCGACCTCTTCAAGGAGGGCAAGGGCGTGGTCGCGGAGGGACGCCTGGGCGCCGACGGCGTGTTCGCCGCCAGCCAGGTCCTCGCCAAGCATGATGAAAACTATATGCCCCCGGAAGCTGCGCATGCGATCGAGCAGGCACAGAAGGCGCAGGAGACGGTGGTGAGCCAATGAGGGGGCATATAGTTTCGGCGCAGGCTAACGTGAGCGCAGCGAACGTTAAGGCCGCACAAGCGGCCGGCCGGAGCCAAAATTATATGCCCCCGGAAGCTGCGCATGCGATCGAGCAGGCACAGAAGGCGCAGGAGA
>DYFL01000023.1:0-31098 GCA_020725195.1 Hydrogenophilus sp. | reverse complement strand
CGGTGGTGAGCCAATGAGACGGCATGTAGCTTCGGCGCGGCCTGGCCCGCGCCCATCCCCTGCAGGACATCGCGGCATGAGAGAGGAAACCCCATGATCCCCGAGCTCGGGCATTTCGCCCTGATCGTCGCCCTGGTGCTGGCCGTGGTCCAGGGCACCCTGCCGCTCGTCGGCGCGCACCGCGGCCACGCCGCCTGGATGGCGGTCGCGCGGCCGGCGGCGCAGGGGCAGTTCGTCTTCACCGCCATCGCCTTCGCCTGCCTGGCCTGGTCCTTCCTGGTCAACGACTTCTCGGTGGTGAACGTGGCGCGCAACTCCTTCTCGCGCCTGCCCGAGGTCTACCGCATCACCGCCACCTGGGGCTCGCACGAGGGTTCCCTGCTGCTGTGGGTGCTGATGCTCGCCTTCTGGACCATGGCGGTGTCGATCTTCTCCCGCCGCCTGCCGGAGGACATGGTGGCGCGGGTGATCGGGGTCATGGGCCTGGTCTCGGTCGGCTTCCTCGCCTTCCTGCTCACCACCTCCAACCCCTTCCTGCGCATGGTGCCGCCGGCCGCGGAGGGCAGCGACATGAACCCGCTCCTGCAGGACTGGGGCATGATCATCCACCCGCCCATGCTGTACATGGGCTATGTCGGCTTCGCCGTCGCCTTCGCCTTCGCCATCGCCGCGCTGCTCTCGGGCAAGCTCGACGCCGCCTGGGCGCGCTGGTCGCGGCCCTGGACCACGGTGGCCTGGGCCTTCCTCACCCTGGGCATCGTGCTCGGCAGCTGGTGGGCCTACCGCGAGTTGGGCTGGGGCGGCTGGTGGTTCTGGGATCCGACCGAGAACGCCTCGTTCATGCCCTGGATCGCCGGCACCGCGCTGATGCACTCCCTCGCCGTCACCGAGAAGCGCGGCGCCTTCAAGGCCTGGACCGTGCTGCTGGCGCTGACCGCCTTCTCGCTGTCCCTGCTCGGCACCTTCCTGGTGCGCTCCGGCGTGCTGTCCTCGGTGCACGCCTTCGCCACCGACCCGGCGCGCGGCGCCTTCATCCTCGGCTTCCTCGCCGTGGTGATCGGCGCCTCGCTCGCGCTCTATGCCTGGCGCGCGCCGAAGATGATCACCGGCGGCCAGTTCACCTGGTTCTCGCGCGAGGCCCTGCTGCTGGCCAACAACGTCATGCTGCTCGCGGCCCTGGGCGCGGTGCTGCTCGGCACGCTCTACCCCTTGTTCATCGACGCCCTGGGCATGGGCAAGATCTCGGTCGGCGCGCCCTACTTCAACGCCGTGTTCGTGCCGCTGATGGCGCCGGTGCTGTTCCTCATGGGCGTGGGCCCGCTGGCGCGCTGGAAGCAGGCGAGCCTGCCGGACATGGTCGCCCGCCTGAAGTGGGCGCTGGCCGTGGCCCTGGCCACCGGCCTGCTGCTGCCGCTGACCCTGGACGGCTTCAACGCCTGGGCGGCGCTCGGCTTCTTCCTCGCGGCCTGGATCGCGCTGGCGGTGTTCGAGGCCTTCCGCGACCGCCTCAGGCATGGCCAGGGCCGCCTGCCCGCCCGCCTGGCCGCCCTGCCGCGCGGCTTCTGGGGCATGCAGCTGGCCCACTTCGGGCTCGCCGTCGGCATCGCCGGCATCACCGTGGTGGCCAACTACGAGACCGACCGCGACGTGCGCATGGAGGTCGGCAGCCACACCCAGCTCGCCGGCTACACCTTCACCTTCCGCGGCACCACCGACCGCGAGGGGCCGAACTACCACGCGGCGCGGGCGACCATCGAGGTCAGCCGGAACGGCCGGCAGCTCTTCACCCTGCATCCGGAAAAGCGGATCTACAACGCCTCCGGCATGGCCATGACCGAGGCCTCGCTGCACCCGAACATCTTCCGCGACGTCTACGTCGCCCTCGGCGAGCCGCTCGACGAGGCCAACGACGTCTGGGCGGTGCGCGTCTACCACAAGCCGCTGATCAACTGGCTGTGGCTCGGCGCGCTGTTCCTGGTGGTGGGCGGCTTCCTCGCCGCCTCCGACCGGCGCTACCGTCTCGCGACGGCGCGCGCCGGCGCCGAGCCGGGCATGGCGGGCAAGGCCCTGGGGGCGCAGGCATGAAGCGCTGGCTGCCCCTGGTCGTCTTCCTGGTCCTGGTCGGCTTCTTCGCCAAGGGCCTGTTCCTCAACCCGCGCGAGGTACCCTCCCCCTACATCGGCAAGCCGGCCCCGGCCTTCAGCCTGCCGCTGGTCGGCGACCCTGCGCGCAGCTTCAGCCCGGCCGACATGAAGGGCCAGGTCTGGCTGCTCAACGTCTGGGCGCCCTGGTGCGTGTCCTGCCGCCACGAGCACGGCTTCCTGATGCAGCTGGAGCAGGCGCGCGTGCTGCCCGTCGTCGGCCTGAACTGGAAGGACAAGGAGCGCGAGGCCGCGGCGCTGCTCGCGCGCACCGGCGACCCCTACCTGGCCGTGCCCGATGACGTCGACGGCCGGGTCGGCATCGACTACGGCGTCACCGGCACGCCCGAGACCTTCCTCATCGACCGCGACGGCATCGTGCGCCTCAAGCACATCGGGCCGATCGACGGCACGGTCTGGCAGGACAAGTTCGTCCCGAAACTCAAGGAGCTGGGCGCATGAAGGCGCAGATACTGCGGACACTGACCATCGCCCTGCTGGCGCTGCCGCTCTCGGCCTGGGCGCTGGAGGCCCCGCCCAGCGCCCAGGACCCCGAGATCGAGGCGCGCATGCTCAGGCTCTCCGAGGAGCTGCGCTGCGTGGTCTGCCAGAACGAGACCCTGGCCGGCTCCCGCGCCGAGCTCGCCGAGGACCTGCGCCAGGAGATCCGCGACCAGATGAAGACCGGCAAGAGCGATCCCGAGGTGATCGAGTACCTCACCGCCCGCTACGGCGACTTCGTGCTCTACCGGCCGCCGCTCAAGCCCCTGACCTGGCTGCTCTGGTTCGGGCCGCTGCTGTTCATCGCCCTGGCCGGCGCGGCCTGGTATGCCACCCTGCGCCGCCGGCGCAGGGCCGAGGCGCCCGCCGTGGCGGAAGACAAGCTGCGCGAGGCCGCCCGCCTGCTGGAGGCGGAGAACGGGGGCAAGGACAAGCCATGAACCTCTTCGCCGAATCCCCCCTGTTCTGGCTGCTCGCCCTGGCCGCCGCGGCCGCGGCCGCCGTCCTGGTGGCGCGGCCGCTGCTGCGCACACGGCGCGAGCACGTCGCCGCGGAGCGCCGGCAGGTGAACATCGCGATCTACCGCGACCAGCTCAAGGAACTCGCCGCCGACCGCGACAACGGCCTGCTCGATCCGGAGCAGTACGAGACCGCCAAGCTGGAGATCGAGGCGCGGCTGGCCGAGGACGCCCTGGGCGCCGGGGCCGAGCCGGCCGCGCCGCCGAGGCAGTCCGGCCGCTGGCTGGGCCTGGCCCTCGGGGGCGCGATCCCGGTCGCGGCCTTCGCGCTCTATTACGTCCTCGGCAGCCCCGGCGCGCTCCAGGTGACGGGCGTGCCCGGGACCATGGCGCAGGGGCAGCACGACGTCGAGGCATTGATCCAGGCGGCCGAGGCGAAGCTCAGGGAAAACCCGCAGGACGGCCCCGGCTGGGTCCTGATGGCCCGCACCTACGCCGCGCTGGGGCGCTGGGAGGAGGCCTCCCGGGCCTACCTCGCCGCCACGCAGCTGCTGCCGGATCAGGCCTCGGTGTGGTCCGGCTATGCCGAGGCCCTGGCCATCCTCCGGGGCCAGAACCTGGAGGGCGAGCCGAGCGCCCTGCTGGAGCGGGCCATCCGCCTCGACCCGGATGACCCCAAGGCCCTGGAGCTCCTGGGCATCCGGGCCTTCCAGCAGCAGGACTACGCCCGCGCGGTGACGCTCTGGACCCGTCTCGCGGGCCAGTTGCCGCCGGAGTCGGACTATGCCCAGCAGATCCGTGCCGGCATCGAGGAGGCGCAGCGCCTGGCGCAGGCCTCGGGCAAGCCGGCCGCGGCCGGACCCTCCATCCGCGGCCGGGTGGCGCTGAGCCCCGCGCTCAAGGCCAAGGTGGCGCCGCAGGCCGTGGTCTTCGTCTTCGCCCGGCCCGCCTCGGGGCCGCCCATGCCGCTGGCGGCCTTCAGGGGCGCGGCCGCCGACCTGCCCCTGGAGTTCGTGCTGGACGACAGCATGGGCATGGGCGGCGGCAAGCTCTCCGACCACAAGGAGGTGATGCTGGTCGCGCGGGTGTCCAGCTCCGGCCAGCCCATGGCCGCGAGCGGCGACCTGGAAGGCACGGCACCGGCCAAGGTGGGCAGCCGCGGCGTCCAGATCGTGATCGACAAGGTCCTGCCCTAGCCGCCGCTGCCAGACGAAAAGGCCGCCGCGGGCGGCCTTTTCCTTTTGCGGGCCCGGTGCGGCGCTCGCGCGAGCGCCGCCGGCCCGATTACAATGGGTGCGGTGCCTGGGGAGAGATCGCGATGTTCGAGTCGGCAGAGCTGGGCCACAAGATCGACAAGGCCACCTACGCCCGGGAGGTGCCCGCCCTGCGCGAGGCCCTGCTGGAGGCGCAGTTCGACTTCGTCGCCGCGGCGCGCTTCGAGACCATCATCCTGGTCGGCGGCGTGGACGGCGCCGGGCGCAGCGAGACGGTGAACCTGCTCAACGCCTGGATGGACCCGCGCCACATCAAGGTGCACGGCATGGGCGATCCTTCCGACGAGGAGTCGGAGCGCCCGCCCATGTGGCGCTTCTGGCGGGCGCTGCCGGCGGACGGCAGGATCGGCGTCTTCATGGGCTCCTGGTACAGCCGGCCGATCCTGGACCGCGTCTACGGCCGCACCGGCGCGGCCGAGTTCCACGAGGAGACCGACCGCATCGTCCGCTTCGAGAAGATGCTGGCGGACGAGGGGGCGCTGATCATCAAGCTCTGGCTGCACCTGTCCAAGTCCGGGCAGAAGCAGCGCCTCAAGGCCCTGGAGCGGGACCCGCAGACCCGCTGGCGGGTGACCCGGCGCGACTGGCTGCACTACGAGCTCTACGACCGCTTCATCGAGGCCGACGAGCAGATCCTGCGCCGCACCAGCACCGGCCGCGCGCCCTGGTACCTCATCGAGGGCACGGACGCGCGCTACCGCGAGCTCACGGTGGGCAAGATCGTGCTGGAGGCGCTCAGGAAGCACCTGGAGAGCGCCACGGCGCCCGGCCACGACACCCACGCCCCGCCCCTGCCGCCCGCCATCGACAACCTCAGCCTGCTGCGCGCCCTGGACCTGGGGCAGAGGCTCGGCAAGAAGGCCTACGAGCAGGCGCTGGCGCAGTATCAGGGCCGCCTCGCCCAGCTTACCCGCGACCCCCTGTTCCAGTCGATGTCGGTGGTCCTGGTGTTCGAGGGCAACGACGCCGCCGGCAAGGGCGGCAGCATCCGGCGCATCGTCCAGGCCCTGGACGCGCGCCAGTACCAGGTCATCCCCACCGCCGCCCCCACCGACGAGGAGCGCGCCCACCCCTACCTCTGGCGCTTCTGGCGCCACCTCTCGCGCCGGGGCCGCTTCACCATCTTCGACCGCTCCTGGTACGGGCGGGTGCTGGTGGAGCGGGTCGAGGGCTACTGCACCGAATACGACTGGATGCGGGCCTACGGCGAGATCAACGACTTCGAGGACCAGCTCGCCCGGCACGACACCCTGGTGCTGAAGTTCTGGCTCGCCATCGGCGAGGACGAGCAGCTCAAACGCTTCAAGGCGCGCGAGGAGACCGGCTTCAAGCGCTACAAGATCACCGAGGAGGACTGGCGCAACCGCGACAAGTGGGCGGCCTACGAGCGCGCGGTGTGCGACATGGTGGAGCGCACCAGCACGGAATACGCCCCCTGGGTCCTCGTCGAGGCCAACGACAAGAACTACGCCCGCATCAAGATCCTGCGCACCCTGTGCGAGCACCTCGAGGCAGCCCTGGAGCGCATGCGCAAGGTCGCGAAGCGCAAGGCCAGGCCCAGGGGGGGAAGACCCAGGCCTGACCGGGCTCGCGCGGCGTCGTAGCAATCTCCTCGGCCAATTGCGCCTGCTGTGCTATAGATATATTAGTTCTCTCTAATATACGGAGTCGAGGCATGGCAGACGAGCAAAGACAGGCGGTCGCGGAGCAGGCCTACCAGAAGGCCCTGCAGTACGAACTGGACTACGGCTGCTGCCCGCAGTGCGTCCTGGCGGCCGTGCAGGAAACCGTGGGCATCATCGACGACAGCACCATCAAGGCGAGCCACGGCCTCTCGGGCGGCGGCGGCCTCATGGGCCTGGGGGCATGCGGCGCGCTGACCGGCGGGCTCGTGGCCCTGAGCGCCAAGCGCGGCCGCGACCGCGACAAGCTCGACCGCGGCCGCTTCATCAACAACTTCAAGAAGGGCCGCGAGCTGGTGGAGCGCTTCCGCGCCGAGTTCGGCGGCGTGACCTGCGCCGAGCTGCAGCAGTGCTTCACCGGCCGCACCTACGACATGTGGGACGAGGAGCAGTACCGTGCCTTCGACGCGGCGCGCGGCCAGCAGTGCGCCCGCGCCACGGCGACGGTCACCAGGTGGGTCGTGGAGATGCTGTAGTGGACGGCGACCCGGGAAATCGCGCTCCCACGACGAGGGTGGCGCCTCGGGCGGACTGCTCGGCAAAGCAGCGTGCGCAGGGCGATCAGCCGGGCGGCACTCCCATCAGCGGCCGCATGGCCGTGAGCAGGCTGGCGAAGACGCTGGGGTGTGCCTGTTCCTGCTGCGCGAGCAGCTGCTTCATCTGGAAGCGCTGCATGGGCATGGCAAAGCACGCCGGGCAGTTCTCGTGGACCACCGGCAGCCCGGCGTTGCGGGCGTAGTCCCGGGTCTGGCGCTCGCGGGCGTAGACGAAGGGCCGGATCACCCGCACGTCGCCGGCGTCGTTCAGGTAGTGCGCCTGCATGGTGCGCAGCTTGCCTCCGAAGAAGGCGGACATCAGGAAGGTCTCGGCCAGGTCGTCCAGGTGCTGGGCCAGGGCGAGCACGTTGTAGCCGTTCTCCCGCGCCACCCGGTAGAGGATGCCGCGGCGCATCCGCGAGCAGTAGGCGCAGAAGGAGTCGCCCTGCATGTGCTCACCGGCCTGCGCGACGATGGGCTGGCTCTCGTAGAAGGCGCGCACGCCGAGCGCCGCCAGGTAGGGCTTGAGCGGCGAGGGGTCGTAGTCGGGCGACTGGGGGTCCACGGTGCAGGCGGCGAGCTCGAAGCGCACCGGCGCCTTCTGCTGCAGGTGCAGCAGCACCTGCAGGAGCGAGAGGCTGTCCTTGCCGCCAGACAGGCCGAGGAGCACGCGGTCGCCGTCGCGGATCATCCGGTAGTCGCCGATGGCGCGGCCCGCCGCGCTCAGCAGGCTGCGCGCGGGCCTGGCGGCCTCGCCGTGCGCCGAAGGTGCGTGATCGGGGCTCGTTCCGGTCATAGCAGCGGCGTGACCAGGGCCTCCAGCTCCTGCTCGGCCACCGCCCCCGTATAGGTGGCCACGGGGCGGCCCTGGCGGTCCAGGACCAGGGTGTAGGGCAGCCCGCCGAGGCGGTTGCCGGCGGCCTGGTTGAGCTGCACCGCCTCGGCGCCGCCCAGGAGGATGGGGTAGTCGATGCCGGTCTCGTCCACGTAGGCCGAGACCTTGTCCGGCTCGTCCAGGGCCACGCCGACGAACTGCAGGCCCCGGCCGCCGTATTTCTCCTGCAGGCGCATGAAGCCCGGGATCTCCTCGCGGCAGGGCGGGCACCAGGGGGCCCAGAAGTTGAGCACCAGGACCTTGCCCTGCCACTGCGAGAGCGCCTGGCTGCTGCCGGCCAGGTCGGGCAGCGCCGCCTCCATGACGGCGGCGGCGTGCACGGCCTCCACGGCCTGCACGGGCTCGGGGTTGTCCACGGCCTGGTAGGCGATGAGCCCGGCCACGCCGGCGATGGCCACGGTGACGATGACGAGGGCGTGGTGGCGCTTCATTTCTGGGCCTCGTGGCTTTGGCCGTCCGCTTGCGCGGACTTAACGCCGGCTTCGCCGGCATTAGCCGCCGCCGCAACGACGTTGTCGAGGCTGGCGAGGAACTTCTCGGGCGGCTCGTAGCCGATGACCCGGAAGGCGAGCTCCTGTCCGCTGCGGTCGAAGAAGACGATCCCGGGCGGGCCGAAGAGATTGAAGCGCTTGAGCAGGGCCTTGTCGTCCGCGCTGTTGGCGGTGACGTCCGCCTTCAGCAGCAGCACGTCCTTGAGCCGGGCCTGCACCCTGGGGTCGGTGAAGGTGAAGCGCTCCAGCTCCTTGCAGGACACGCACCAGTCGGCATAGAAGTCGAGCATGACCGGGCGGCCCTGCGCGCTCCGGATGGCCGCATCCAGCTCCGCGAGGTCGTTCACGCGCCGGAACTCGAGTCGCGGCGCCTCGGCCGCGCCCGCCGCTCCGCCCTTGAAGACGGTGAGCGGCTGCAGGACGTCGCGGCTGCCGCCCAGGGCGCCGAGGAGCAGGGCGACGCCGGCCACCAGGGCGATGACGCCCACCCCCTTCCACAGCCGGTGCCAGCCGCCCGCCTCCCTGGGCAGGGGCTCCAGGGCCTTGAGGTACACGGCGGCGACGATGAGCAGGGCGGCCCAGGCGAGCATCTCCGCCACCACGGGCAGGAGGGGGGCGACGAGCCAGATGGCCACCGCCAGCATCAGGGTGCCGAAGAACCGCTTCACCGCCTCCATCCAGGCGCCGGCCCGCGGCAGCAGGGCGCCTGCGGACACACCGATGAGCAGCAGGGGTACGCCCATGCCCAGGGCCATGCTGAAGAGCGAGGCGCCGCCCAGGACCACGTCGCCGGTCTGGCCGATGTAGAGCAGGGCGCCGGCGAGCGGCGCGGCCACGCAGGGGCCGACGATGAGGGCGGAGATCACGCCCATGACGAACACCCCCCCCATGTGGCCGCCCCTGACCTTGTTGCTGGTCTCGGTGAGGCGGCTTTGCAGGAAGCTCGGCAGCTGCAGTTCGTAGAAGCCGAACATGGAGAAGGCCAGCGCCACGAAGATCGCGGCCGCCGTGCCCAGGGCCCAGGGGTTCTGCAGGGCGGCGGAGAGCAGAGTGCCCGACAGGCCGGCGGCCACGCCCGCCAGGGCGTAGGTGAGGGCCATGCCCAGCACATAGGACAGCGAGAGCAGGAAGCCGCGCGTCTTGGTGACGTGGTGGCCGGCTCCCACGATGATGCCCGAGAGGATGGGGATCATGGGGAAGACGCAGGGGGTGAGCGCCAGCAGGAGGCCTGCGCCGAAGAAGCTCGCGACCACCACCCAGAAGTTGCCGCCCCTGAGGATGTCCGCGACCCGGCCGGTCTCCGAGGTATCCCCGGCGTCGGCCGCGGCCGGCGCCACCGCGACGGGCGCAGCCTCCGCGGGCGCGGGCGCGGCCTCGGGCGGCCGGGCGTCCGTGCCCGGTGCCGCCGCCGCGGCGGCGACCCCCGCCGAGGTCAGGGTGAGCTCGAAGGGCTTGTCGATGGGCGGGTAGCAGATGCCCTTCTCGCTGCAGCCCTGGTAGGAGGCCGTGATCCCCACCGCGTTGGCGCCGGCCTTGAGGCCGGAGAGGCGCACCCGGGCCTCGAAGGAGCGGTGGTAGACCTGGGTCTTGCCGAAGGCGGGGTCGTCCTTCTCCTCCGCGCGGGGCAGGTCGACGCCCGCCACCTGCACGCCCTCGGGGCTCGTGACCCTGAACCGGATCTTGTCGCGGTAGAGGTAGTAGTCGCGGGCGACGGTGAAGCGGGCGGTGAGGGTGTCGGCCCCGCCCGGCGAGAGTTCCAGCCGGAAGGCCTGTTCCGGCGGCAGGAAGTCCTGCCCGCCGCCCGCCAGCTCGCTGGCCAGCTGGCGCAGGCCGGAGAGCACGCCGCCCTGCGCCGCGCCGCCTGCGGCGGGCTTGGCCGCCGGCACCGGGTAGGGTTCGAGCTTCACGCTGCTGTCCTGCGGCGGGTAGCACACGCCGATGTCGGCGCAGCCCTGGAACATCGCCTTCAGGGTGAAGGCCTGGGGGGCGCCGGCGTAGGATACGGGGATGCGGACCTTGAAGTCCCCGCGCAGCGTCTCCACCTTGCCGAAGAACTCGTCTTCCTTGATCTTGCCGGGGGGGATGGCCGGGGCACCCAGAATGGCGCCGGTGGCCGAGAAGCGGATCTTGTCCCGGTACAGGTAATAGCCCTCGGCCACCTGGAAGCGCGCCTCCGCATGGGCGGCGTCCACCATGCGGGCCGAGAAGCGGAAGGCCTTCTCCGGTTCCAGCAGGTCCCCCTGGGCGTGCAGCAGGGGGGCTGCGAGGAACAAGGCGAGGGCGGCGAGCAACAGGCGCATCGGGGACTCCGGGTTTAGCGTTGGGGCGAGCGTCGCGCAGCGCTATGGGTTGCGGCGGTCAGCCAATCGAGATAGGCGGGCAGGCCGTGTGCGACTTGGACGGCTACGATCTCCGGCAGTTCGTAGGGATGGTTTTGCCGGATGAAAGTTTCCAGCGCAGGATAGCATTCGGCGCTGGTCTTGATGACGAGGGGCACCTCGGCCTCCTCCTGGACGGCGCCCTGCCAGCGGTAGACCGAGCGGGCCGGGGCCAGGACATTGACACAGGCGGCCAGGTGCGCCTCCACCAGCTCGCGGGCGAGCCGGGTGGCCGCCGCCTCGTCGGGCAGGGTGGTGAAGCACAGCAGCGCCTGGGTCACCGACATGGAATCCGATTGATGAAATTTGCCTTCGCGATTATAGCTTTGGGCCTCCCGGCCCTGGAACTGGCAGGGATATACCAGATCTGGCAGGCCATCGGCGCCTGGACCCTGCTGTGGCTGATGCTGGCCGTCGCGGCCGGGGTATGGCTGCTGCGCCGCGAGCAGCTGGAGTTCCTGCCGCGGCTCATGTACGCGGCCTTCGAGGGGGAAACCCCGCTGGCGGCGCTGTGGGCGAGCGGCCGGCGCGTGCTCGCGGCCCTGCTGCTGATCTTCCCCGGTGCGCTGAGCGACGTCTTGGCTCTGGTGCTGCTCCTCTGGCCCTCGCCGCCGCGGCCGCGCGGCCCGCGCCGGCCGCGGGCGGCGGACGAGGTGATCGAGGGCGAATACCGGCGGGTGGACGATTAGTCCAGCTGCGCCCTGAGGTGGCGCAGGGCCACCAGCAGGGCGGCCGAGGCGGGGATGGCGAGCAGCACGCCGAAGAAGCCGAAGAGCTGGCCGAAGGCCATGAGGGCGAAGATCACCGCCACCGGGTGCAGCCCGACCCGCTCGCCCACCAGGCGGGGGGTCACCACCATGCCCTCCAGCAGCTGCCCCAGGGCGAACACCCCCCAGACGGGGATGAGGGCGGCGAGCCCGCCCGACTGGGCGAGCCCCGCCAGGGTGCCCAGCAGCACGCCCACGATCACGCCCAAGTAGGGCACGAAGACCAGGACGCCTGCGATGAGGCCCACGGCCAGGGCGTAGTCCAGTCCCGCGAGCCACAGGCCCAGGCTGTAGAAGAGGGCCATGACCAGGATCACCGCCAGCTGGCCGCGCACGAACTCGGCGAGCACGGCGTCGACCTCGCGGGCGATGGCCTCGACCCTGGGCCGGATCGGCCCCGGCAACCAGTCGGCCAGGTGGGCCATGACACGGTCCCAGTCGCGCAGCAGATAGAAGGTCACCACCGGCACCAGCACCAGGTTCACCAGGAAGCCGAGCAGGGCGAGGCCGCCGCCCGCGAGCTGCGGCAGGTAGGCGCCGAGCTTCGCCAGCTCGGCCGTGTGGCCCTTGAGCCAGTCGCTGATCCGGGCCTGATCCAGCAGCAGGTCCACGCCGAAGGCCGTCTGGATCCAGGGCAGGAGCGTCTCCTGGCCCCACTCCAGGACCCGGGGCAGCTGGGCCAGGAGCAGCCGCAGCTGGGCCTGGACGAGCGGCGCCAGGATCAGCGCCAGCAGCACGAAGGCCAGCAGCAGCCCGAGGAGCACCAGCGCCGTGCCCAGGGCGCGGGGCAGGCGCCGGGCCTCCAGGCGGTCGACCAGCGGGTCGCACAGATAGGCGAGGGCCGCGGCCAGGAGGAAGGGGGTGAGGATGGGCGAGAGCAGGTAGACGAGCCAGAGCCCGCCGGCGGCGAGCGCGAGATACAGCAGGGGTCGGGGGACGGCGGGTTCGGCCTGCATCTGCGCTAGAATAGCACCGTTCTTCCCACTGCCTCCCGCCTACTGCCGTGACTACCCCACCCGGACTTTCCTATCGCGACGCCGGCGTCGACATCGACGCCGGCGACGCCCTGGTCGACCGCATCCGCCCCCTGGCCAGGAAGACCCTGCGCCCCGAGGTGCTGGGCGGCATCGGCGGCTTCGGCGCCTTGTTCGAAGTGCCCAAGCGCTACAAGGAGCCGGTGCTCGTCTCCGGCACCGACGGCGTCGGCACCAAGCTCAAGCTCGCCTTCCAGATGAACAGGCACGACACCATCGGCCAGGACCTCGTGGCCATGAGCGTGAACGACATCCTGGTGCAGGGCGCCGAGCCGCTCTTCTTCCTCGACTACTTCGCCTGCGGCAAGCTCGACGTCGACGTCGGCGAGCAGGTGGTCTCGGGCATCGCGAGAGGCTGCGAGCTCGCGGGCTGCGCCCTCATCGGCGGCGAGACGGCCGAGATGCCGGGCATGTACCCGCCGGGCGAATACGACCTCGCGGGCTTCGCCGTCGGCGCGGCGGAGAAGTCCCGGCTCATCTCCGGGGCGACGATCCAGGCGGGCGACGCCGTGCTGGGCCTGGCCTCCAGCGGCCCCCACTCCAACGGCTATTCGCTCATCCGCAAGATCGTCGAGGTGAGCGGCGCGAGCCTCGACGCCGACTTCCACGGCAGGCCCCTGGGCGAGGTGCTGCTCGAGCCCACCCGCATCTACGTCAAGCCGCTGCTCGCGCTGATGCAGGCGATCGAGGTGAAGGGCCTGGCCCACATCACCGGCGGCGGCCTGCTGGAGAACGTGCCGCGCATCCTGCGCGAGGACCTGGCGGCGGTCATCAACAAGGCGGCCTGGGACCTGCCGCCCGTGTTCCGCTGGCTCATGGAACAGGGCAAGGTGGCCGAGCAGGAGATGTACCGCACCTTCAACTGCGGCATCGGCATGGTGGTGGTGGTGGCCAACGCCCATGTCGAGGTGGCGGCCAAGTTCCTGAGCGAGCGGGGCGAGAAGGTCTACCACCTGGGCGCCATCGTCCGCCGCGGCGCCGACCAGCCGCAGACCGTGGTCGTCTGAGCGGTCTGCGGTCCATGACCCGCGCGGTCGTCCTCATCTCCGGCCGCGGCAGCAACATGGAGGCCCTGCTGCGCGCCGGGCTGCCCGTCGAGTTCGCCGCGGTGATCAGCAACAGGGCCGAGGCCCAGGGGCTCGCGATCGCCCGCGGCCTGGGCGTCGACACCGCGGTGGTCGACGCCAGGGAGTATGCGGACCGCGAGGCCTTCGATGCGCGGCTCGCCGAGGTGATCGACGGCCATCGTGCCGACCTGGTGTGCCTGGCGGGCTTCATGCGCATCCTCTCCGAGGGCTTCGTCGAGCGCTACGCCGGCCGCATGCTCAACATCCATCCCTCCCTGCTGCCCTTGTTCACCGGCCTCGACACCCACGCCCGGGCCCTGGCGGCCGGGGTGAAGCTGCACGGCTGCACCGTGCACTTCGTCACCCCCGAGCTCGATGCCGGGCCCATCGTCGTGCAGGCGGCGGTGCCCGTGCTCGACGACGACACCCCGGAGAGCCTCGGGGCCCGGGTGCTCGCGCAGGAGCACCGCATCTATCCCATGGCGGTGCGCTGGTTCGCCGAGGGCCGCCTGGAAGCCACCCAGGACGGCCGGGTGCGAGTGAAGCGGGCCGTGGCGCCCGCCGGCGCGCTCGTCTCCCCCGCGGGGTGAGGTCGTGGCGGCGCAGAGGCGCGCGCCGCGCCATCGCCTGCTGGCCGCCCTGGTCCTGTCGGCGCTGGCGCACCTCGTCGCCACCGGCCGCATCGAGTGGATCACCCTGGAGCGCGTCGACGTCCCGCCTCCCATCGAGGCACGGCTGACGGGGCCGGCCCCGGAGCCGCCCAAGGCACCGCCCAGGCGCCCGCCGCCGCCTCCCGCCGGCGAGGCGGCCGCGGCCGCCGCCCCCGATCCGGCCACGCCCGGCGAGACGGCGCTGCCGGCCGGGGGGGAGGCGGCGCACAGCGCTGCGTCGCCCTCCCCGGCTGCGGAGGGGGCGGGGGCGGAGACGGCGCCCGCGCCTCGGGCCGAGGCCGCAGCGCCGCAGGCGCCCGACCCCCTGGCCGCCCTGCCTGAGCGCCTCGACATCCGCTTCCGGGTCCAGGGCAACGAGGGGGGCTTCGTGCTCGGCCGGATGACCCATGTCTGGCGCCGCACCTGCGCCTCCTCTCCCGACTCTCCCCCGGAGGGGGAACGGGACGGGGCGCCGCTGCGGCGCGTGTGTTCCGACGAGCGCTATTCCATCGTCGGGGTGGCCGAGGCCAGGGGCCTGGTGGCCCTGTTCTACCCCGGGCTCCTCAGCCAGGCGAGCGACGGCGGCGTCACACCCCGCGGCCTGCGCCCCGAGAACTACTGGATGCAGCGCGGGAGCAAGCGCTTCACGGCGCAGTTCGACTGGGACCGGAACACGGCCAGGCTCGGCGACCCCTATGGCTCGGTCGGCATCCGGGAGGGGACCCAGGACTACCTGAGCGTGGTCTACCAGCTCGCCCTGTTCCCGCGCGAGCCCTACGGGGTGGTCACGCTGGTCAACGGCAAGCGCTTCAAGGAATACATCTACCGGGAGCTGGGGGGCGAGGTCCTGGATCTGCCCCTCGGCCGGGTCGAGACCGTGCGCATCCGGGTCGGGGAGGGCGGCGCGGCGGACGACATCGAGATCTGGCTGCGCGCCGCGCCGCCGCACCTGCCGGTGAAGATCGCGCTCAGCGACAACAAGGGCAAGAGCGGCGTGCTGCTGGCGGAGGCGATCGAGGGGGTGCCGGCAGCGCGCTAGCGGGGTGTTGCACGAGCCTCGTAGCCCGGATGCAGGCCGATAGGCCGTAATCCGGGATGAGGGCCCAGCCATGCCCTCCCCGGATTGCGCTTCGCTTCATCCGGGCTGCTTTCTGGAATCAATGCACCCCATCCCCCTCCCAGCCTCCCCCTTGAAGGGGGAGGGGCCCATAGGGAGCGCCCGCGCATTCAGTCCCATACAGAGTGCAGCACTGCACTAGCCGATCCCGAGGGCGGCCCGGGTCCGCAGGGCCAGGGCCAGCGCCTCCTCCACGGTGGGCGCGAGGCAGTTGTAGTGGCCCATCTTGCGCCCGGGGCGGGCCTCGGCCTTGCCGTAGAGGTGCAGTTGCACCCCCGGGTGCCGCAGCAGTTCCCCCCAGTTCGGCTCGGGCCGCCAGATGTCGCCCAGGAGGTTGACCATGAC
This sequence comes from Hydrogenophilus sp., assembly GCA_020725195.1. GTDB lineage: Bacteria > Pseudomonadota > Gammaproteobacteria > Burkholderiales > Thiobacillaceae > DYFL01. The sequence goes on along the minus strand of DYFL01000023.1, from coordinate 15,762 downwards.
CACGGGGGAGAGCAGCCGTGTGTCGCCCAGGGGCAGGTTGCACAGGGCGCGCACCTGCTGCTGGAACTGGTCCGTGGCGCAGGCGTCCAGGGTGTAGTGGCCGCTGTTGTGGGGGCGCGGCGCCATCTCGTTGAAGACCACGCGGCCGTCCTCGAGGACGAAGAACTCCACCGCCAGCACCCCGACGTAATCCAGCCCCTCGGCGATGCGGGCGGCCATCTGCCGGGCGGTCTCGGCGGTGGCCTCGGGCACCTGGGCGGGCACGATGCTGAGGTCGAGGATGCCCCGGGCGTGCCGGTTCTCGGCCAGGGGGAAGAAGGCGATCTCGCCCGCGGGGTTGCGGGCGAGGATGACGGAGATCTCCTTGTGCAAGGGCAGGAAGCCCTCCAGCAGGCAGGGCAGCCGGCCCAGCTCTTCATGGGCGGCGACCAGGTCGTCCAGGCTGTCCACCCGCGCCTGGCCCTTGCCGTCGTAGCCCAGGCGCCGGGTCTTGAGCAGGGCCGGGCCGCCGACCACGCTCCAGGCATGCACCAGGTCGCCCTCGTCCTCGATGTCGGCGAAGGGGGCGGTGTCGCAGCCGAACTCCCGGGCCCGGCTCTTCTCGGCGAGGCGGTCCTGGGCGACGGCCAGGGCGGCGGGCGAGGGCGCGACGAAGCAGTGCTTGGCGAGCATCTCCAGGGACTTCGCCGGCACGTTCTCGAACTCGGTGGTCACCGCGTCGCACATCCCCCCCATGTGCAGGAGCGCGACGGCGTCGCTGTAGTCGGCCTTGAGGTGGATGTCCGCCACCTGGCCGGCGGGGCTCTGGGGATCGGGGTCGAGCACCACCACCCGGTAGCCCATGACCCGGGCGGCGAGCACGAACATGCGCCCCAGCTGGCCGCCGCCGAGGACGCCGAGGGTGGCGCCGGGGAGCAGCATCACGCTCCCTCGGGCAGCTGCATGGCCAGCACCGACTCGGTCTGGTTCTGGCGGAAGGCGACGAGCCGGTCGCGGACCTCCGGGGACTCGTTGGCCAGCAGGGCCGCGGCGAACAGGGCCGCATTGGCCGCCCCGGCCTCGCCGATGGCGAAGGTGGCCACCGGCACGCCCTTGGGCATCTGCACGATGGACAGCAGCGAGTCCAGGCCCTTGAGGGCCTTCGACTGCACCGGCACGCCCAACACCGGCAGGTGCGTCTTGGCGGCCACCATGCCGGGCAGGTGGGCGGCGCCGCCGGCGCCGGCGATGATGCACTTCAGGCCCCGCCCGGCCGCGCCGCCGGCGTACTCGAACAGCAGGTCGGGGGTGCGGTGCGCCGAGACCACGCGCTTTTCGTAGGGGATGCCGAACTGTTGCAGCACTGCGGCGGCGTGGCGCAGGGTTTCCCAGTCGCTCACGCTGCCCATGATCAGGCCGACGAGGGGTGTTTGCATAGATTTGGCCGCGGGTTGTCAGTTTGCAGTCGTCAGCATCCAGGCAAGGCTCATGCAGCTAACCGACGACAGGGAGTCAATGATACCGGCCCCAGCCTGCCGGCGGCTAGAAGGGTAGCCTCAGGCCCGGGTCGGCGGCGAGCAGGACCCGGCGGAAGTCCTCCTGGATGCGCGCCAGGGCGGCCGCGTCGTCCCCCTCGAAGCGCAGCACCACGACGGGCGTGGTGTTGGAGGCGCGCATGAGGCCGAAGCCGTCGGCGTACTCCACCCGCAGGCCGTCCAGGGTGATGACCTCGAGGGCCCCCTCGAATCGGGCGCTCGCCCGCAGCCGCTCGACCAGGCGGTGGGGCTCGCCCTCCTGCATCCGGATGTGCAGCTCCGGCGTGTTCACCGTGTCCGGCAGGCCGTCGAGGGCGGCGTCGAGGTCGGCCTGACGGGACAGGTATTCCAGGAGCCTCGCCCCGGCGTAGAGGCCGTCGTCGAAGCCGTACCAGCGCTCCTGGAAGAAGATGTGCCCGCTCATCTCCCCGGCGAGCAGCGCGCCGGTCTCGCGCAGCTTGGCCTTCATGAAGGAGTGCCCGGTCTTCCACAGGAGGGGCCGGCCGCCGTGCGCCTCGATCCATGGGCGGAGCCTGCGCGTGGACTTCACGTCGTAGATGACCTGGGCGCCGGGGTGGCGCGAGAGCACGTCGGCCGCGAAGAGCATGAGCTGGCGGTCGGGGTAGATGATCGCGCCGCCCTTGGCGACCACCCCCAGGCGGTCGCCGTCGCCGTCGAAGGCCAGCCCGATCTCGGCCCCCGTGTGCGCCAGGTGCCCGATCAGGTCCCGCAGGTTGCCGGGCACGGAGGGGTCGGGGTGGTGGTGGGGGAAGCGGCCGTCCACCTCGCAGTAGAGCTCCTCCACCTCGCAGCCCAGGGCCCGGTAGAGGGCGGGGGCAAAGGCGCCGGCCACGCCGTTGCCGCAGTCCACCGCGATCCTCATGGGCCGGGCGAGCCGCACGTCGGCGGCGATGCGCCCGAGGTAGGCCGGGGCGATGTCGTGCCGGCGGTAGCGCCCCGCGCCGCGCGCCAGCTCGCCGGCCTCGATGCGCCGGCGCAGGGCCTGGATGGCCTCGCCGGCCAGGGTCTCGCCGGCGAGCACCACCTTGAGGCCGTTGTAGTCCGGCGGGTTGTGGGAGCCGGTCACCATCACCGCGCTCCGGGTGCCCAGGTGGTGGGCGGCGAAGTAGGCCATGGGCGTGGCCACCAGGCCCAGGTCGACGACGTCGATGCCCGCGGCCTGGAGGCCCCGGGCCAGGGCGGCGGCCAGCTCCGGGCCGGAGAGCCGCCCGTCGCGGCCGATGACGACGGCCGCCTGGCCGCGGGCCGCGGCCTCGGAGCCGATGGCCTGGCCGATGCGCTCGACGCCCTCGGCGGTGAGGCCGGCCCCGACGACGCCCCGGATGTCGTAGGCCTTGAAGATCTCGCTGGCTAGTCGCACGGCGGTCCCCGAAAAAACCAAAAAAAAGCGGCATTGGTTGCCCAATGCCGCTTGGAAAAACCGCCGTTGCGGCGGTCAGGGAGGTACTTGAAATCTATACGAACTGCGAATTCAAGACAAGCCTATCACGAATCCCGGCAATCAACAAGATCTTTGAATATCTCGGATGCGGCGTCCAGTGCGGCCTGCGGCCGTGCATGCAGTAAGGTTAGCACAGTCTTCCGCCCGCGTTTGTAAACAAAGTGTAACTTTTTCGCGGCCCGCCGCTCTGAGGATCAGTGGAGCGATCGCGGGGCCTGGCGGGCCGCCTCCAGGTCCACCACGGCGGGCGAGGCGTGATGCGCGACGATGCGCCAGCCCCCGGGGGTGCGCCGGTAGACGTTGGTGGCCAGGATCGGCGGCCGCGTCCGGCTCTCCCCGTCCACCCGGATGTGCTCGTAGACCAGGCTCACCGCCAAGTCCCCGTCCTCGGTGAACTGGAGCGGGATCAGGGTGAAGTGCATGCGGTGGCCGGAGGCCAGGATCTCGCGCCAGCCGCGGGCGACGGCCTCGCGGCCGCCCAGGGCCTGGCCCATGGGATGGATGCAGACCACGTCGGCGCCGTCGTCCCAGACGGCCAGCATGGCCTCGGCGTCCGCCTGCTCGAAGGCCTGGTAGAAGGCCTTTTCAGCCTCCCGGGGCGTTGCGGGGGATGGGGATGCGGTCTGTTCCATTGCCTTGATCTGGTTTCGATTGCCTGCCTACAATGAGCCTCTTGCGTACCGATAGCCGCCATGTCCGAACTCACCGTCCTGCTTGAAAAATACAGCAAGCCGGGGCCCAGATACACCTCCTATCCGACCGCCCCCTATTTCCACACCGGCTTCACCGAGGCCGACTGGCGCGCCGAGCTCGCCGCCTCGCAGGATCCCGCGCGCGGCCTGTCGCTGTATTTCCACATCCCCTTCTGCGACACGCTCTGCTACTACTGCGGCTGCAACATGGTGGCCACGGGCGACTACAACAAGGCCCACCACTACCTCGACTACCTGGACCTGGAGATGCGGGCCACCGCGGCGCTGACCGACCCGCGCCGTCGGGTCGAGCAGCTGCACTGGGGCGGCGGCACCCCGACCTATCTCAAGCCCAAGGACATCCGCAGGCTCGGGACGATGATCCGCAGCCACTTCGACATCGCCCCCGACGCCGAGATGGGCTGCGAGGCCGACCCGCGCGAGCTCTCCCGCGAGCATCTGGAGGCGTTGCGCGAGGTGGGCTTCAACCGGCTCTCGATCGGGGTGCAGGACCTTGACCCGCGGGTGCAGAAGGCGGTCAACCGGGTGCAGCCCGAGGGCCTGATCCGCCAGGTCTACGGCTGGGCCCGGGAGCTCGGCTTCGCCAGCATCAACATGGACCTCATCGTGGGCCTGCCGCACCAGAGCGTGGCGAGCTTCGCCCACACCCTGGACGTGATCCGCGCCTGGGGCCCCGACCGCCTGGCGGTCTTCTCCTACGCCCACGTGCCCTGGATGAAGAGGCACCAGAAGCTCATCCAGGAAAAGGACCTGCCGGACTTCGCCACGCGGCTCGCGCTGCAGGACCTCATCCACGACCGGCTCGGCGAGGCGGGCTACGTCAACGTCGGCCTGGACCACTTCGCCAAGCCTGAAGACGAGATGGTCCGCGCCCAGCAGGCCAAGACCCTGTGGCGCAACTTCCAGGGCTACACCACGCACAAGCACTGCGACATCTACGCCTTCGGCGCCTCCGGCATCAGCCAGACGCCGGACGCATACATGCAGAACGAGAAGAACGTGAAGGCCTACGAGGCCCAGGTGGCGGCCACCGGCATGGCGGTGGAGCGCGGCCTGCGCCTGTCGCGCGAGGACCAGATCCGGCGCGACCTCATCACCCGCGTCATGTGCGACCTGGAGCTGGACATCCCGACCTTCGAGTCGGCCTGGGGGGTGCGCTTCGGCGAGCACTTCGCCGAGCCGCTGAAGGACCTGGAGCCCCTCGCGGCGGACGGCTTCGTGAAGATCGAGCCGGCGAAGCTCATCGTCACGGACCTGGGGCGGCTCTTCCTGCGCAACATCGCCATGTGCTTCGACGCCTACCTCAAGCAGGCCCCGGTGGTGGGCACCGCCGCCATCCAGCCGCGCTATTCGCGCACCGCCTAAGGCAGCGCTGAATTAAGTCCCTCTCCCCCGCAGGCGGGGGAGAGGGCACGTGGAGTGCTGCATTCTCTTGGAACTTGAGCGACTGTTGGCGCGAATGGCCTTCTGCAGCATGTCGCGGGCGCTCTGGGTCCGGATGAATGGCGTGGGGCTGGTGTCGTGGTGAGCGAAACGTTCATCGCGGCGGCCATCAGCCTCGTAGCCCGGATGCAGGCCGATAGGCCGTAATCCGGGATGAGGGCTCGGCCATGCCCTCCCCGGATTGCGCTTCGCTTCATCCGGGCTACTTTCTACCTCAAGGAGGTGCCCGCCGAAAAGATGCGCTACTCCCGCTCAGTGCCCGGCCTTGCCCGGCCCGTCCTTGAGGACGTAGAGGGTGCCGCAATAGGGGCAGCGCGCCTCGCCACGGTCCTCGATGGGCAGGAAGACCCTGGGGTGGGCGTTCCACAGGCTCTCGCCGGGCAGGGGGCAGTGCAGCGGCAGGTCCGCCGCGCCGACCTCGACTCGGCGGGCGGTGTGCAGGGCGGCGCCGGGCTCGGACGGGGCTTCGCTCATCGCAGCGCTCCTCTCCTCAGACATGGGCCAGCCAGTCCGCATGCCCCGGGCTGCGCCCGTGCACGCAGTCGAAGTACATGGCCTGCAGCCGCTCGGTGAGGGGGCCGCGCGTGCCCGCGCCGATGGGCCGGTTGTCCAGCTCCCGGATGGGGGTGACCTCGGCGGCGGTGCCGGTGAAGAAGGCCTCGTCGGCGGAGTAGACCTCGTCGCGGGTGATGCGCTTCTCGATCACGGGCACGCCGAGCTCGGCCGCGAGCTGCAGGAGGGTGTCGCGGGTGATGCCCTCCAGGGCGGAGGTCAGGTCCGGCGTGTAGAGCTTGCCGCCGCGCACGATGAAGATGTTTTCGCCCGAGCCCTCGGCCACGAAGCCGTCCACGTCCAGCAGCAGGGCCTCGTCGTAGCCGTCCAGCTCCGCCTCGCGGTGGGCGAGGATGGAGTTCATGTAGTTGCCGTTCGCCTTGGCCTTGCACATGGTGATGTTGACGTGGTGCCGGGAGAAGGACGAGGTCTTCACCCGGATGCCGCGCTCCAGGGCCTCCTGGCCGAGGTAGGCCCCCCAGGGCCAGGCGGCGACGATCACGTGGGTGGACAGGTTCTTGGCGGAGATGCCCATGGCCTCGGCGCCGTAGAAGGCCATCGGGCGCAGGTAGCCGGACTCCAGCCCGTTGGCCCGGATGACCTCCTTCTGGGCCTGCATCAGCGTGTCCTTGTCGAAGGGCATGCGCATGCCGAGGATGTGGGCGGAGCGGAACAGCCGGTCGGTGTGTTCCTGCAGCCGGAAGATGGCCGGGCCCTTGCCGGTCTTGTAGGCACGCACGCCCTCGAAGACGCCCATGCCGTAATGCAGGGTGTGGGTGAGCACATGGGTGGTGGCCTCCCGCCAGGGGACCAGCTTGCCGTCGTACCAGATTTGACCGTCGCGGTCGGCCATGGACATGATGCCGAACTCCTTGAGAAGCGAACAAAAACAAAATTCTACCGCATCCGCCCCCCGGCCGCGGCGGGCCGCGCGCGGGCCGATGGAATAAATCCCTGGCCTCGCCTGTTTACCCCATGCAGACCGGAGAGTTTGCGTTTACCTTTTCGAGACGGAGGCTGTTATGCGACTGAACAACTGGATGGCGATGGCGGGTCTGGGTCTGGCCGTGCTGGCGGGTGCCCCGGCCCTGGCGGACATGCACGTGCAGGTGAAGGGCGGGGTGCTCACCGACGCGGCGGGCATGACCCTGTATGTCTTCGACAAGGACCCCGCGGGCGGCGGCAAGAGCGTCTGCAACGGCCCGTGCGCGCAGAACTGGCCGCCGCTCAAGGCCGAGGCCGGTGCCGCGGCCAAGGGCGACTTCAGCGTCATCACCCGCGACGACGGCAGCAGGCAGTGGGCCTACAAGGGCCGGCCGCTCTACCTGTGGGCCAAGGACCAGAAGCCGGGCGACATGACCGGCGACGGCTTCAACAACGTCTGGCACGCCGCCAAGCCCTGATGGACCGGCAGGCCCGGCTGATCGAGCACATCCCCCGCCTGCGCCGCTATGCCCGGGCGCTGACGGGGGAGGCCGCCCGCGCCGACGACCTGGTCCAGGACACCCTGGAGCGGGCCCTGGCCAAGCTCGATCTCTGGCGCCCCGGCAGCGACCTGCGGGCCTGGCTGTTCACGCTCATGCACAACCTGTTCGTGAACCAGGTCCGCGCCGCCGGCGCCCAGGCGCATTGCGACCTGGACGAGGCGGCCGACGTGCCGGTCGGCGGCAATCAGCTGGATGCCCTCGCGCTGCACGACATCCACGCGGCCATCGCGCGGCTGCCCGCCGAGCAGCGCGAGGTGATCCTGTTGGTGGGGCTGGAACAGTTCGGCTATGCCGAGGCCGCCCGCATCCTGGGCGTGCCCCTCGGCACGGTCATGTCCCGCCTCGCCCGCGGGCGCGAGCGCCTGCGGCAGGGGCTCTCGGCGGAGCCCGCGGCGAGGCTCAAGGTGGTGAAATGAGGGATATCACGGAAGACGATCTGCACGCCTACGCCGACGGCCTGCTCGAACCCGGGCGGCGTCTGGAGGTGGAGGCCTGGCTCGCCGGCCATCCGGAGGACGCGGCCCGGGTGCGCGCCTGGGCGGAGCAGAACCGCCTGCTGCACGAGGCCTTCGATGCCGCGCTGAACGAGCCGGTGCCGCTCCCCCTGCTGCGCGCCGCCCGGCTGCGGCGCAGGCCCGCCGGCCCGGTCTGGCGCGTCGCCGCCGCGGTGCTGGTGGCCGTCGGCAGCGGGGCCCTGGGCTACGGCCTGGGGCTGCAGGCCGCCGTGGAGCCCGCTGCGCATGCCGCGCTGCCCCGCGAGGCGGCGCTGGCCCACGTGGTGTTCAGCCCCGAGGTGCGCCATCCCGTCGAGGTGCAGGCCGGCGAGGCCGACCATCTCGTGGCCTGGCTGTCCAAGCGCCTGGGCAGCCAGCTCCACGCCCCCGATTTCGAGAGCCAGGGCTTCGAGCTCCTGGGCGGGCGCCTGCTCGCAGGCGGCGGCGGCCCCGTGGCCCAGTTCATGTACGAGGACGCGGGCGGCCGGCGGGTCACCCTCTACGTGCGCCGCGACGCCGCGGCCCGGGGCGGCACCGGCTTCCGGCGCGCCCGCGAGGACGGCGTCGAGGTCTTCTACTGGATCGACCGCGACCTGGGCTACGCCCTCTCCGGCGAGGTCGCGCGTGCGGACATGCAGCGCCTGGCCGACGCGGCCTATCGGCAGATCAGCCGCTAGCGCCGCCGGGCGTAAATTGACATTCCCGCACCCTTTGGTCAAATTCGGGCGCTGCGAGAGATTGCTCGGCGCACGCCAAGGAGGAACGGGGACATGGCTCACGTACCGGAGATGTTCGAGCACGAGGATCCGCTCAGCCCGCTGGGCGACCGGCTGGAGCTGGCCGACAAGCTCGCGCACATCCACGCCACCCTGCGGGAGCGTTTCCGGTTCCTCGACCGCATCGCCTGCGCGGTCTACGACCCCAAGACCGACCTGCTCAAGACCCTGCTCGCCAGCAGCGCGGACGGCTCGCTCAGCCACTACCAGGCCAGGCTCTCCGAGGCCCGCTCCCTCATGGAGATCATCGAGAGCGGGCGTCCCCGGGTGGTCAACGACCTTTCGGTCTTCCCGGCGGCCCGCGCCCACAGCCGAAGGATCGCCGAGCTCGGCTACCGCGCCAGCTACACCATGCCCATGTACGCCCGTGGCGAGTTTTTCGGCTTCGTCTTCTTCAACTCCCTGCGGGACGGCGTGTTCAACGAGGCGGTGCTGCGCCAGCTCGATCCCTTCGGCCACCTCGTCTCCCTCATGGTGATCCACGAGCTCTCTTCCATGCGCACCCTGCTCGCCTCGGTGAAGACCGCGCGCGACCTGATGCACGCCCGCGACTCGGAGACCGGCTCGCACCTGGACCGCATGTCGCGCTACGCCCGGCTCATCGCCAGCGGCCTGGCGGAGAAGCACGCCCTGAGCGACGAGCAGATCGAGCACATCTTCGCCTTCGCGCCCCTGCACGATGTGGGCAAGATCGGCGTGCCCGACGGCATCCTGCTCAAGGCCGGCCGGCTCGACGCGGCGGAGTACGAGGCGATGAAGGGGCACGCCCGCCGCGGGCGCGAGATCATCGACGCCATGCTGGGCAACTTCGACCTGGGGCGGCTGCCCTACATCGACATCCTGCGCAACATCGCCGAGCTGCACCACGAGGCCTGGGACGGCTCGGGCTATCCCCACGGCCGGCAGGGCGACGCCATCCCCCTCGAGGCGCGCATCGTCGCCGTGGCCGACGTCTTCGACGCGCTCACCAGCCGCCGCCCCTACAAGGAGGCCTGGAGCAACGACGCCGCCTTCGCCCTGCTCATGCAGCTGCGCGGCGCGAAGCTGGACCCGGATTGCGTCGACGCCCTCGTCGCCGGCCGCGCCGAGGTGGAGGAGATCCAGCGGCTGTTCCGGGAGGACCCGCTGGGGGCCTGAGCAGGTCGCGCGGGCAGGCCTTCTGTGGGAGCGGCTTCAGCCGCGAACAACATATCGGACTGGGGTTTCGCGGCTGAAGCCGCTCCCACAGACACCCCGGCTGGTTCAGATGCTTATTCGGGCTGTGCCGCCCCAAACACTAGGTCCCACAACCTTCTCACCGCCTCGGCGTGCACCGCCGCCACCTCCGGTTCGATCCGGGCGTACTCCGACCCCTGAAGCTTCACCTGGTGCTGCAGCCGGCGCAGCGCCCGGTAGGCGTCCGCCGCGGGCCCGGCCACCTCCCCGGGCAAGAGGCCCAGGTCCGCGGCGCGGCCGAGCAGGGCGATGTTGCCGACGTTGGCGGCCATCTCCGGGTGCTCGGCGGCGTGGGCGAGCACCAGGTACTGCACCGCGAACTCCACGTCCACCAGGCCCCCGGCATCGTGCTTGAGGTCGAAGAGCCCGCTGGGGTTGGGGTGGCCGTCGCGCATCTTCCGGCGCATCTCCAGCACCTCGGCCTTCAGCTTCTCGCGGTCGCGCGGCGTCCTCAGCACCGCCTCGCGGATGGCCTCGAAGCGCCGGCCCACCTCGGCGTCGCCGCAGCAGTGGCGGGCCCGGGTCAGGGCCTGGTGCTCCCAGGTCCAGGCCTTGTGGCGCTGGTAGTCCTCGTAGGCCTCCAAGGAGCTCACCAGCAGCCCCGCCGCCCCGTCCGGGCGCAGGCGCAGGTCGGTGTCGTAGAGGATGCCCGCCGCGGTGAGCGTCGAGAGCCAGGTGATCAGCCGCCTGCCGAGCTTGGCGTAGATCGCCTGGGCCTCCGGGTGCGGGTCGTCGTAGAGGAAGACGAGGTCGAGGTCGGAGGCGTAGCCCGTCTCCTTGCCGCCGAGCTTGCCGTAGGCGATGACGGCGAAGGCCGGGCGCTCGCGGTGCCGCGCGGTCAGGCCCTTCCAGGCGAGCTCCAGGGTCTGCGCCAGGATCAGGTCGGCGAGGTCCGAGAGGTGGTCGGAGAGCCGCTCCACCGTCCACAGCCCGGCCAGGTCCTGGGCGAGCAGCCGGAAGACCTCCGACTGCTTGAATTGCCTGAGCTCGTCCATCTGGCGCTCGACGTCGCCCTCGAAGGCCGCCAGCCGGTCGTGCAGCTCGGCGCGGGCGCTTCCCCAGTCGGGAGCGGCGAGCAGGGCGCGGGCGTCGAGCAGCTCGTCGAGGAGCTGGGGCTGGCGGGTGAGGACCTCGGCGGCCCAGGGGCTCGCGGAGAGCATCTTGGCCACCTGCGCCAGGGTCTGCGGGTATTCGCGCAGCAGCGCGACGTAGGGCATGCGCCGGCCGATGGTCTCCAGGAGCGCCAGGATGCGCGCGAGGGTGGCGGCGGCGTTGTCGAAGCGGGCCGCCAGCTCGACCAGCGGCGGCAGCAGGCTGTCGAGGGCGGCCTGGCTCGCGGCGGGCAGCTGCGCGAAGCGCTGCCCGCCCCGGAAGGCGGCGAGCCGCTCGAAGGCCTCGCGCGGGTCGTCGTAGCCCAGCGCCCCCAGCTTCGCCAGGGCCGCCGCCTCGGGCAGGGCGCAGAGGCCGGCCAGGGGATGGGCCGACTGGTCCTCCTGGGGGGCGCCGAAGACCTGGTCGAATTGGTCGGCGACCTTGCGCCGCAGGCCGTTGAGGTGGGCCTCGAAGCCCTCCCATTCGGCATGGCCCATGGCCTGGGCGACGCGCCGGCGGTCCTCCGCGCCGTGGGGCAGCCTCTGGGTCTGGGCGTCGTCCAGGTACTGCAGCCGGTGCTCCAGGTTGCGCAGGAAGCAGTAGGCCGCCTCCAGCTCACGGGCGGTGGCCTCGGGCAGGAGGTCCAGCGCGGCGAGCTGGGTGAGGATCACGCGGGTGGGGCGCGCCTGCAGCGAGGGGACCTTGCCGCCGCGGATGAGCTGGAAGACCTGGGCGATGAACTCCACCTCGCGGATGCCGCCGGGCCCGAGCTTGATGTTGTCGCTCAGATCCCGGCGCGCCACCTCGCGGCGGATCTGGGCGTGCAGCTCGCGCATGGCGGCGAAGGCGCCGAAGTCGAGGTACTTGCGGAACACGAAGGGGCGGCGCAGCGCCTCCAGCTCCGCGTGGCGGCCTCCCGTAAGGTAGCGCGCCTTGATCCAGGCGTAGCGCTCCCACTCCCGGCCCTGGGTGTAGAAGTAGTCCTCCAGGGCGGCGAAGCTCGCCACCAGGGGGCCCGAGTCGCCGTAGGGGCGCAGGCGCATGTCCACCCGGAAGACGAAGCCGTCGGCCGTGGCCTCGCCGATGGCCGCGATCAGGCGCTTGCCCAGGCGGGTGAAAAAGTCGAAGTTGGAGATCCGGCGCGGCCCGGCGGTCTCGCCGTCCTCGGGGAAGACGAAGATGAGGTCGATGTCCGAGGAGGCGTTGAGCTCGCGCCCGCCGAGCTTGCCCATGCCCACCACGATGAGCTGCTGCGGCCGGCCGGCCCGGTCCAGGGGCTCGCCGTGCACGCCGGCCAGGTCGGCGTGGAGGAAGGCCGCGGCCCGCTCCAGCACCACCTCGGCCAGCTCGGTCAGGGTCCGGGTCACCTCGGCGAGGTCCGCGCGCCCCGAGAGGTCGCGCACCATCACCCGGGCCATCACCTGCTGGCGCAGCAGGCGCAGCGCCCGTCCGAGCGCGGCCTCGTCCGCGGCGGCCCGGCCGGCCAGCGCGTCGAGCATCTCCGCCCGGGTGCAGGGGCGGTCCAGGCCGGCCGCGAGCCAGCCGCGCAGCTCCGGCCGGGCGGTCAGGCGGGCCTGCAGATAGCGGCTGTAGGCGGCGGCGCGGTCGATGGCTTCGGCGGGCGGGAGTGTCGGCATGGCTGGGCAGGTTTGAATTGCGGGCGGATTTGTCCTATTTTCCACCGCTACGGAGTCGAATCCCATCCCCCCCATGAGCCAACGCCGTCCAGGAGATCGATAATGGCAATCATCCAGTCCGTCCTGACCGAAACCCGCGTCTTCCCGCCCCCCGAGGCCTTCGTCGCCGAGGCCAACGTGGCCGGCATGGACGCCTACCGTGCCCTGTGCGCCAAGGCAGAGGCCGACTACGAGGGCTTCTGGGCCGGGCTCGCCCGCGACCACCTCCACTGGCACAAGCCCTTCACCCGGATCCTGGACGAGTCCGAGGCCCCCTTCTACAAGTGGTTCCACGACGGCGAGCTGAACGCCTCCTACAACTGCCTGGAACGCAACCTGCCCCACCGCGCCGACAAGACCGCCCTCATCTTCGAGGCCGACGACGGCGCGGTGACCCGGGTGACCTATCAGGAGCTCTACCACCGGGTCTGCCGGTTCGCCAACGGCCTCAAGAGCCTGGGCGTGGCCAAGGGCGACCGGGTCGTCATCTACATGCCCATGTCCATCGAGGCCGTGGTCGCCATGCAGGCCTGCGCCCGCATCGGCGCCATCCACTCCGTGGTCTTCGGCGGCTTCTCCGCCAAGAGCCTGCACGAGCGGGTGCTGGACGCGCAGGCCAAGATCGTGGTCACCGCCGACGAGGGTCTGCGCGGCGGCAAGGCCGTGCCGCTCAAGGCCGCGGTGGACGAGGCCCTGGGGCTGGGCGGGGTGGACTTCGTCGAGAAGGTGCTGGTCTACCGGCGCTCCGGCGGCCAGGTCGGCTGGACCGAGGGCCGCGACCTCTGGTGGCACGAGCTCACCGCCGGCCAGGCCGATGCCTGCGAGGCCGTGCCGGTGAACGCCGAGGACCCGCTCTTCATCCTCTACACCTCCGGCTCCACCGGCAAGCCCAAGGGCGTGCAGCACGCCGCCGGCGGCTACCTGCTGGGCGCCATCCTCAGCATGCAGTGGGTGTTCGACGCCAAGCCCGACACCGACGTCTTCTGGTGCACCGCCGACGTGGGCTGGATCACCGGCCACACCTACGTCGCCTACGGCCCGCTCGCCCTGGGGATGACCGAGGTGATCTTCGAGGGCGTGCCCACCTATCCGCATGCCGGCCGCTTCTGGGAGATGATCGCGAAGCACAAGGTCACCACCTTCTACACCGCGCCCACCGCCATCCGCTCGCTGATCAAGCTGGGCGCCGACCTGCCCCGCCAGCACGACCTCTCCAGCCTGCGCCTCCTGGGCACCGTGGGCGAGCCCATCAACCCCGAGGCCTGGATGTGGTACTACGAGACGGTCGGCCAGTCGCGCTGCCCCGTCGTCGACACCTGGTGGCAGACCGAGACCGGCTGCCACATGATCGCCCCCCTGCCCGGCGCCGTGCCCACCAAGCCCGGCTCCTGCACCCTGCCCCTGCCCGGCATCATGGCCGACGTGGTCGACGAGCACGGCAAGACGGTGCCCAACCACTCCGGCGGCCACCTCGTCATCCGCCGCCCCTTCCCGAGCCAGCTCAGGACCCTCTGGGGCGACCCCGAGCGCTTCAGGAAGACCTACTTCCCCGCCGAGCTGGGCGGCAAGGAATACCTCGCAGGCGACTCCGCGCACCGCGACGACGACGGCTACTTCTGGATCATGGGCCGCATCGACGACGTGCTCAACGTCTCCGGGCACCGGCTGGGCACCATGGAGATCGAGTCCGCCCTGGTCGCCCACCCCCTGGTGGCCGAGGCCGCCGTGGTCGGCAAGCCGCACGACATCAAGGGCGAGGCCGTGGTCGCCTACGTCGTGCTCAAGCGCGCCCGCCCCGCCGGCGACGAGGCCAAGCAGATCGTCAAGGACCTGCGCGACTGGGTCGGCAAGGAGATCGGCCCCATCGCCAAGCCCGACGAGATCCGCTTCGGCGACAACCTGCCCAAGACCCGCTCCGGCAAGATCATGCGCCGGCTCCTGCGCGCCCTCGCCAAGGGCGAGGAGATCACCCAGGACGTGTCGACGCTGGAAAACCCGGCCATCCTGGACCAGCTCAAAGAGGCGGTGGTGTAAGAGTGCTGACGAAAGCCTGAACGAAGCCCGAGATGGCAGGGTTTGGTTACGACATAACCTGCCTTTGGCAGCTTGGTCTCCACTGCAACCCGCTGTGCGCGTTGTCGGCGCAGGCTAATGCCGGCCTCGACCGGCGTTAAGCCGCGTAGCGGCGGCCAGGGTTATTGAAATTTCGAAAGAGGCACAATTCACGATCTTGGGCCGACCGCTGTGATGGATGCACATTGCCCGGCTCAAAGCAGGAAGCTTGACCCCGGTCATTGGCCATGCGCAGTCTTGTAAGTAGTTTTTCGTAACCACTTCCGCGCAATCCACCATGAGCCCCACAGAACCGCGCAAAGCTGAACCGAGCACCGGCCAATCCCCCGATGCCGGAAAACCGCAGCAGCAATGGCGCATCCCCCGGAGGCCGCTGCTCCTGATCCTGGCCCTGCTGGCCGTGTTCGCCTGGGTAGCCTGGCTCATGCAGTCCAGGCCGCCCCGCCCCTACCCCGAAGTCCCGCCGCACAAGGTCATTCCCGCCGACATCCAGCACCCCCAGGACCCGCGGACGCACCCGGGCTCCGACGCAGGGCAGCGGCCTTGAATCTGGTCGGCCGCTTGGCGGCGAGATAGAAAGAGGCGGTAAACTCGAGCGCAGCAAGATCGCAGGTGCGGGCGGCTGAACGCCTTGCGCCTGCAACGGATCGATCAGGCGGTGGAAGAAATCGCCCAGGCAGCATCCCCTCCCGTCCGGAGGGGCCGGGCGGGGGGAAAGGCAATTCATCGAACCGCCGGATACGTGATCCGCACGTCCGGTGGTGTGGGAGGGAGGGGCTGTGAGGCTTTTTCCTATCCCGATTATGTTGCAATCAACGAATGGTAAGAACATCCATGGCCCAAGGAAATAACAAGAAGCTCCTCATCAAGCGCGCCAGAAAGGGCCATAAAGGTTATCCAGTTGCAACCATTGCGGTGTATGGGCCAACAAACAAATTGGCCACAAAGCTGGTGTGCGGAATCATCAAAAACGAAGGTGCCGAACCAGAAGCCATGAGGAAGTGGACATCAAATACCGATGTCCGAAAATCTGAAAAGATATTAGGCGAGGTGCTTTCGTTCATCCAAGAGAACGAAGCCGTTTCTGTCGCAATGGTCGAGGAGATTATTGGCTGCCCTCACGAAGCAGGAATCGACTATCCCGAGGGGGAGTCGTGTCCACAATGCAGCTTTTGGAAAGGTCGCGATCGGTTTACCCATGAAATGCTGCACTAGTGTAGTGTCTCATAAATGGCTTTACATTCCTCCTGGTTCGCATACACTCC
>DYFL01000022.1 GCA_020725195.1 Hydrogenophilus sp. | reverse complement strand
GGAGCCGTCGACGTCCGCGTCGGTCATGATGATGATGCGGTGGTAGCGCAGCTTGTCGGGGTTGTAGTCGTCCTTGCCGATGCTGGTGCCCAGGGCGGTGATCAGGGTGGCCACCTCGACGGAGGAGAGCATCTTGTCGAATCGGGCCTTCTCCACGTTCAAGATCTTGCCCTTGAGCGGCAGGATGGCCTGGAACTTTCGGTCCCGGCCCTGCTTGGCGGAGCCGCCGGCGGAGTCGCCCTCCACCAGGTAGAGCTCGCACTTGGCGGGGTCCTTCTCCTGGCAGTCGGCCAGCTTGCCGGGCAGGCCGGCGGAGTCCAGCACGCCCTTGCGCCGGGTCATCTCTCGGGCCTTGCGGGCTGCATCCCGGGCGCGGGCGGCCTCGACGATCTTGGAGCAGATGATCCTGGCGTCGTTGGGGTTCTCCAGCAGGAAGTCGGTGAGCTTCTGGGAGACGATGTCCTCCACCGCGGGGCGGGCCTCGCTGGAGACCAGCTTCATCTTGGTCTGGGAGGAGAACTTGGGGTCGGGCATCTTCACCGAGAGCACGCAGGCCAGGCCCTCGCGCATGTCGTCGCCGGTGATCTCGACCTTGGCCTTCTTGGCGATCTCGTGTTCCTCGATGTACTTGTTCATGATCCGGGTCATGGCCGCGCGCAGGCCGGTGAGGTGGGTGCCGCCGTCGGACTGGGGGATGTTGTTGGTGAAGCAGAGCACCTGTTCCGTGTAGCTGTTGTTCCACTGCATGGCCACCTCGACCGCGATGGTCACGCCGGCCGCGTTGCTCTCGCCTGCCGAGTAGAAGGTGGTGGGGTGGAGCACGCTCTTGTTGCGGTTGATGTACTCGACGAAGCCCTTCACGCCGCCGGACAGTGCGAAGTCCTCGTGCCGGCCGTCGCGCTCGTCGATGAGTTCGATCTTGACGCCGTTGTTGAGGAAGGAGAGCTCACGGATGCGCTTGGCGAGGATCTCGTAGTGGAACTCCACCAGGCCGAAGATCTCCTCGTCGGCCAGGAAGTGCACCTCGGTGCCGCTGCGGTGGGTCTCGCCGATGACCTTCAGGGGCGAGACCTCGACGCCGTCGACCACCTCGATCAGCCGGTCCACGGGCTTGCCGCGCTGGAACTCCATTACATGGGTCCTGCCGTCGCGACGGATGGTGAGCTTGAGCCACTTCGAGAGGGCGTTCACGCAGGACACGCCGACGCCGTGCAGGCCCCCGGAGACCTTGTAGCTGTTCTGGTCGAACTTGCCGCCGGCGTGCAGCACGCACATGACGATCTCGGCCGCCGAGCGCTTGGGCTCGTGCCTGTCGTCCATCTTGACGCCCACGGGGATGCCGCGGCCGTTGTCGGTGATGGAGATGGAATTGTCCGAGTGGATGGTGACCTTGATGTCGTCGCAGTAGCCGGCCAGGGCCTCGTCGATGGCGTTGTCCAGCACCTCGAAGACCATGTGGTGCAGGCCCGTGCCGTCCTGGGTGTCGCCGATGTACATGCCGGGGCGCTTGCGCACCGCCTCCAGGCCCTCCAGCTGCTGGATGCTGGATTCGTCGTAGCCGCCTTGGGCCGGGTTGCCGTTTGCTTGAGGTTCCACGTGAAACAATCCTCGTAGGTATGAATAGAACTGCCGGGCAAGGGGTTCTCCCTCACCCTGCCCTCCGTGTCCCTCCGGGCCATCCTTCGCTTCGCTCAGGACCGCAACTTCGTTGCGTCCTGCGCCCTGCAGGCTGGCCCCGGGGGAGAGGGATTTCCTGAATCAGATCCGCATGGGCATGACGACGTAGCGGAAGTGCTCCTCGCCGGGTACGGTGATGAGCAGGCTGCTGGAGGGGTCTCCGAGGCTGCACTGCACGGTCTCGCCGTCCAGGTTGTTGAGCACGTCCTGCAGGTACTGGACGTTGAAGCCGATGTCCAGGGGCTCCTTGTCGTAGGCGATGTCCAACTCCTCCTGGGCCTCTTCCTGCTCGTTGTTGCTGCAGACGATGCGCAGGCTGCCGGGAGTGAGCGCCAACCTCACGCCGCGGTACTTCTCGTTGGTGAGGATGGCCGCCCGCGTCAGGGACTGGTTGAAGCGGCTGCGGCCGATGCTGAATGCCTTGTCGTGGCCCGAGGGGATGACCCGCTGGAAGTCCGGGAACTTGCCGTCGACGACCTTGCTCCTGAGCTCGAAGTGGCTGCAGCGCGCCACCACCTGGGTGGGGCTGACCTGCAGCTCCACCGCCTCGTCGCCGTCGCCCAGGAGCTTCACCAGCTCGACCACGGCCTTGCGCGGCAGGATCACGTCCAGGTCCCGGGCGGGGGCGTCCTCCAGGGCGGCGGCATCCACCGCCAGCCGGTGGCCGTCGGTGGCGGCCACGCTCATCCGGCCGTCCTTCAGGTTGAGCAGCATGCCGTTGAGGTAGTAGCGGATGTCCTGCACCGCCATGGCGTACTGCACGCGCGAGAGCAGGTGGCGCAGCCGGCCCTGGGGCAGGCTGAAGGCCACGCCCTCGCCCTCCGGGATCTGCAGGCGGGGGAAGTCCCGGGCCGGCAGGGTCTGCAGGTTGAAGCGGCTCTTGCCCGCGGCGAGCTTGAGCTGCTCGCCGGCGAGCTCCAGGGCGATGTCGCTCTCCGGCAGGTTGCGGCAGATGTCGAGCAGCTTGCGCGCGGAGACGGTGAAGGCGGCCTCCGCCCTGGCGCCCTGCTCGGCCCAGGCGGTCAGCTGCAGCTCGAGGTCGGTGGCGACGAAGGCGGTCCGGTCCCCCTGGGCCTCGATGAGCACATTGGACAGGATGGGCAGGGTGTGCTTGCGATCCACCACGCCGGCGACGGCCTGCAGGGGTTTGAGGATGGCCTCCTTGCTGGTCTTCAGAACAAGCATAAGAAATCTTCCTGATGTTGTTTATTAGTCACGGGGGTTTTTCTGTATAAGCCCGGAAATTATATCAAAATCAGTCTGTTAGGCTGTGGATAATCCCAGGGACAAAGCGGGGTGCGGGCTGTGGACGGATGTGGATGGTTTCGCCTCCGTCCCCCGGGGTCCGGGCTTATTCACATTTCTTCCCCGGCTTATACATGGCTTATCCCGTCAGCACCTGGATCAGCAGATTGTAGTCCCGGCGCAGGGTGAGGTCGCTGCCCTTGAGCTCCTCGATCTTGCGGCAGGCGTGGATGACCGTGGTGTGGTCGCGCCCGCCGAAGGCCTGGCCGATCTCGGGCAGGGACATGTCGGTAAGCTCCTTGGCCAGGTGCATGGCCATCTGGCGGGGTCGGGCGAGGTTGCGGGTGCGCTTCTTGGAGTACATCTCCGCGACCTTGATCTTGTAGAAGTCCGCCACCGTCTTCTGGATGTTCTCGATGGAGACCTGCCGGTTCTGCACCGCCAGCAGGTCCTTGAGCGCCTCCTTGGCGAGCTCCACGCTGATGGGCTGCAGGTGGAAGCGGGCATAGGCCATGACCCGCTTGAGCGCCCCCTCCAGCTCGCGCACGTTGGAGCGGATCTGCTTGGCGATGAAGAAGGCGGTGGCCTCGTCGAGCTTCTCGTGCTCCTGGCGCGCCTTGTTCATCAGGATGGCCACCCGCATCTCCAGCTCGGGCGGCTCGAGCATGACGGTGAGCCCCCAGCTGAAGCGCGACTTCAGGCGCTCCTCAATGCCCTCCAGGTCCTTGGGGAAGGTGTCGCTGGTGATGATCACCTGCTTGCCGGACTCGATCAGGCTGTTGAAGGTGTGGAAGAACTCCTCCTGCGTGCGGTCCTTGCCGGCGAAGAACTGGATGTCGTCGATGATCAGCACGTCCAGGGAGTCGTACTTGCGCTTGAAGTCGTCGAAGGACTTGGTGCGGATCGCCCGCACCATGTCGGAGAAGTAGCGCTCGGCATGGATGTAGCGCACGTGTGCGCGGCGCTCGCCGGCCACCACCTGGTTGCCGATGGCCTGGATGAGATGGGTCTTGCCCAGGCCGACGCCGCCGTAGACGAACAGCGGGTTGTAGCCCGCGCCGGGGTTGTCGGCCACCTGCAGCGCGGCGGCGCGGGCGAGTTCGTTGGCCTTGCCGCGCACGAAGTTGTCGAAGTTGAACAGGGGGTTGAGGCGGGATTCGTCGATGACCACGGGGGCATGGCCCCGGGGCGGCTGTGCCGCGGCCCCGGCGCCGCGGCCGCCGGGCTGGCTGGTGCCGGTGTCCGGCGGCTTGGCGCCGCGGCCGCCGGCCTTGCCCTCGCTGATGATGAGCTCGATGGGGCAGGTCCCGTCGAAGTAGCCCTGGGCCAGCGTCTCGATCTGCCCGATGTAGCGGTCCCTGACCCACTGGGCGACGAAGCGGTTCGGCGCCTTGACCACGACCCTGTCCGCGGCGACATCCACCGACAGCGGCCGGATCCAGGTGTTCAGCTGCTGCTCGGTCAGGGTGTCCTGGAAGTGGGCCAGGCAGTGGGTCCAGAAGTCCTGCATCAGGGGAGGGGGCTCGTTATCGGAATCGTGATCCGGCATTTTAGCACCCGGGCCGGCACGCCGGGCAGGGGAATCGGGGCAGGGAAGGTTTGACAAATTAGCGCTTTACGGGGTGTAATACGACCCTTTTCGGATTCGGGTCACACATCATGAAACGCACCTACCAGCCCTCCAAAATCCGCCGTGCGCGCACTCATGGCTTCCGTGCCCGCATGAAGACCAAGGGCGGCCGCGCCGTGATCAACGCCCGCCGCGCCAAGGGCCGCAAGCGTCTGGCCGTTTGAGCGGGGCCCCCGCCCGGCCGCTCGCCCTCGGCTGGGAAAAGAAGCTGCACAAAACGGATGAGTTTTCATCCGTTTTTCGTTTCAAAAGCGTCCAGCGCGGCGTCTGTCTCGATGTCCATGCCCGCCCAAACGGCCTGGGGCATCCGCGCCTGGGGCTGGTGGTCGCCCGCAAGCTCCTGGGCCGGGCCGTGGATCGCAACCGCGTCCGGCGCGTGCTTCGGGAGCGGTTCCGGATACGGCAGCACGAGCTGGGCCCCCTCGATATCGTGGCCCGCCTCAGGAACCCCTGTCCGGTGAACGAGATCAAGGATGAATTCGACCGGCTGCTCGATGCCTGCCGGTCCTGCGCGAAAGCGAAACCGTAGAGTTCCCGGAAACAGTCCATGGACACCCAGCGCCTGATCGCCTTTATCGTCTTCTCCTTCTCCCTGCTGCTGCTGTGGAACGCCTGGCAGGACTACTCCGCGCCGAAGGCGCCGACGCCGGAGGTCGCCGTCCAGCCCGCAGACCCCGCGGTGCCGACCCCGTCCCTGCCGACGCCCGCCCCGGTCGTCGAGCCGGCCGTGCCCGGCGAGGCGGTCATGGGGGCGCGGGCGCTGGTCAGGACCGACGTGCTGACCGCGGTGATCGACGCCAACGGCGGCGACATCCGCGAGCTGGTCCTGGGCGCCTACCGCCGCAACGACGACAGGACCCAGCCCATGAAGCTCTTCGAGGAGCGGGCCGGGCGCAACTACTTCGCCCAGTCCGGCTTCATCGGCGAGGGCCTGCCCAACCACAAGACCCTGTTCGAGCTGGTCCCCGGCGAGCACGAGCTCCAGCCGGGCCAGGACGAGCTGAAGCTCGCCCTCAAGGCCACGGTCGACGGGGCGGAGGTGGTGAAGACCTACACCTTCCGCCGCGGCAGCTACGTCATCGGTGTGGAGCAGACGGTGCGCAACGCCGGCGCGACGCCCGTCGAGGGCCACCCCTACTACCAGCTGCTGCGCCACGGCAAGGCGCCCGAGGGCGAATCGGCCCTCATGTACACCTTCACCGGCCCGGCCGTCTACACCGAGGCGGGCAAGTTCCAGAAGGTGGACTTCGGCGACATCGCCAAGGGCAAGCAGGACCATGCCAGGCAGGCCCAGGACGGCTGGATCGGCCTGGTCCAGCACCACTTCGTCGCGACCTGGCTGACCCAGGACCCGGCCGACGCCTCCCGGCGCGAGTTCTACACCCGCGCCGTGGGGGGCGACGAGTACACGGCGGGGATGATCCTGCCGGCCATCAAGGTGGCCCCGGGCGAGACCAGGAGCGTGGCCACCCGCCTCTATGCCGGCCCCCAGGAGCAGGAAAAGCTCAAGGCGCTGGCCCCCGGCCTGGAGCACGTGGTCGACTACGGCATCTTCACCGTCCTGGCCTATCCCCTGTTCGTGCTGCTCAACTGGCTGGAGAACCTGGTGGGCAACTGGGGCTGGGCGATCGTGCTGCTCACGGTGCTGATCAAGCTCGCCTTCTACCCGCTCTCGGCCGCCAGCTACAAGTCCATGGCCCAGATGCGCAAGCTCGCCCCGCGCCTGCAGAGCCTCAAGGAGAAGTTCGGCGACGACCGGCAGAAGCTGCACGAGGCCATGATGAAGATCTACCAGGAGGAGAAGATCAACCCCCTGGGCGGCTGCCTGCCCATCCTGGTGCAGATCCCGGTGTTCATCGCCCTGTACTGGGTGCTGCTCGGCGCGGTGGAGCTGCGCCAGGCGCCCTGGGCCCTGTGGATCCACGACCTGTCCTCGCCCGACCCCTACTACATCCTGCCCCTGGTGATGGCGGCGACCATGTTCATCCAGCAGAAGCTCTCGCCCACCCCGCCGGACCCGGTGCAGGCCAAGGTCATGATGATCATGCCCCTCGTGTTCTCGGTCTTCTTCTTCTTCTTCCCGGCCGGCCTGGTGCTCTACTGGCTGGTGAACAACGTGCTTTCCATCCTGCAGCAGTGGCGCATCAACACCGTGATCGAGCGCGCCGGGCATGGCACGCGCAAGAGATAGCGACACCATCGCGGCGGTGGCCACCCCGCCGGGGCGGGGCGGCATCGGGGTGGTGCGGGTCTCCGGGCCCGAGCTCACGGGCCTGATCGAAGGCATCGTCGGCCGCACGCCCACGCCCCGGCTTGCCACCTACGCCCGCTTCCGCGACGCCGCAGGCCGGGCCCTGGACGAGGGGCTCGCGCTCTACTTCCCGGCGCCGCATTCCTACACCGGCGAGCACGTGCTGGAGCTCCAGGGCCACGGCGGGCCCCAGGTGCTGCAGCTCGTGCTGGCGCGCTGCCTCGAGCTCGGGGCGCGGCCCGCCGAGCCGGGCGAGTTCAGCCGCCGCGCCTTCCTCAACGGCAAGATCGACCTCGCCCAGGCCGAGGCCATCGCCGACCTCATCGACGCCCAGAGCCGGGAGGCGGCCCGCTCGGCGATGCGCTCGCTCGCCGGGGAGTTCTCGCGCCGGGTGCACGGGATGGTGGAAACCCTTATCGACCTGCGCATGCTGGTGGAGGCGACCCTGGACTTCCCCGAGGAGGAGACCGACTTCCTCGGGCAGGCGGACGCCTGGGGCCGGCTGGACGGGATCCGCGAGCAGCTCGGGGCGGTGCTCGCCCAGGCCCGGCAGGGGGCGCTGCTGCGCGAGGGCCTCGACGTGGTCCTCATCGGCCAGCCCAACGTGGGCAAGTCCGCCCTGCTCAACCGCCTGGCCGGCTACGAGGCGGCCATCGTCACCGAGATCGCCGGCACCACCCGCGACACCGTGCGCGAGGCCATCCAGATCGAGGGCGTGCCCCTGCATGTGATCGACACGGCCGGCCTGCGCGAGACCGAGGACCCGGTGGAGCGGCTCGGCATCGAGCGCACCTGGGCCGCGGTGGAGCGCGCCGACGTGGCGCTGCTGCTGGTGGATGCCGCCCACGGCGTGGGCGCCCGGGAGGCGGCGATCCTCGCTCGCCTGCCGGCCATTCCCGTGCTCACCGTGCACAACAAGATCGACCTCACGGGCGAGGCGCCCCGGCGCTCGGCGGACGGCCGCGAGCTCTGGCTGTCGGCCAGGACCGGGGCCGGGCTCGATCTGCTGCGCCGGCGCCTGCTCGAGGCGGCCGGCTGGCAGGCGGCGGGGGAGGGGAGCTTCATGGCCCGGACCCGGCACCTGGAGGCCCTGGCCCGCGCGGGCGGGCACCTGGAACGCGCCCGGGCCGCGGCCGGGCGGCCCGAGCTCCTCGCCGAGGAGCTGCGCCTCGCGCAGGAGGCCCTCGCCGGGATCACCGGGGAGTTCACGGCCGACGATCTCCTGGGCCGCATCTTCAGCCAGTTCTGCATCGGCAAGTAGGGCCTTGCCCCGCGGCCGCGAGGGATAGAATGGGACCGAGGCGAAGAGATGCCGAGATGAGCGAACCCGACCGCATGCCGCCGCTGACCTGGGGCGGCATCCTCGATGGCCTGAAGGCGAACAGGCCCGCCCTCGTCAGGGGCAACCTGATCGCCCTCGCCGCCGTGATCTGCGCGGTGCCGATCCCGCTGATCCTGCCCCTGCTGGTGGACGAGGTCCTGCTGGGGCACCCCGGCGCCTTCATCGCCGCCGTGGGCCCCCTGTTTCCGCAGGCCTGGCACGGCCCGGTGCTGTTCATCGCCGCCGCCCTGGCCCTCACCCTGATCCTGAGGCTGGCCGCCATTCTGCTCAACGTCTGGCAGACCCGGACCTTCTCCCTGGCCGCGAAGGAGGCGGTCTACCGCATCCGCAGGCGCATGCTGGACCGGCTCTCAGGGATCGCCCTGTCGGAATACGAGACCCTGGGTTCGGGCAAGGTCACCTCGCATTTCGTCACCGACCTCAACGCGGTCGACAGCTTCCTCGGGGCGTCGGTCTCCGGCTTCATCGTGGCGGCGCTCTCGCTCGTCGGCGTGTCGATCATCCTGCTGTGGATGCACTGGCAGCTCGCGCTGTTCATCCTGCTCCTGAACCCGGTGGTGATCCTCTTCTCCACCCGGCTGGGGAAAAGGGTGAAGGAGCTGAAGAAGCGGGAGAACAGCGCCTTCGAGGCCTTCCAGTCGGCCCTCGCCGAGACCCTGGACGCGCTCGCCCAGATCCGCGCCATGAACCGGGAGCGGCATTACCTCGCCCGGGTGGCGGAGCAGGCCGCCGGCATCCGGCGCCACGCCGCCGCCTACGCCTGGAAGTCCGACGCCCTGAGCCGGGTGTCCTTCTTCGTCTTCCTGGCGGGCTTCGACGCCTTCCGCGCCCTGGCGATGTTCATGGTGGTGTACTCCGACCTTACGATCGGCCAGATGATGGCCGTCTTCGGCTACCTCTGGTTCATGATGTCGCCGGTGCAGGAGATCATCAACATCCAGCACGCCT
The DNA here is from genome assembly GCA_020725195.1 of Hydrogenophilus sp. Taxonomy (GTDB): domain Bacteria; phylum Pseudomonadota; class Gammaproteobacteria; order Burkholderiales; family Thiobacillaceae; genus DYFL01. The sequence goes on along the minus strand of DYFL01000022.1, from coordinate 31,091 downwards.
GGTACGCGGCCAATGGGGCGCTGGGCCGCATCAACCGGCTGCTCGCCCTGAAGCCGGTCGAGTCCTGGCCGGCCCGCGCCGACCCCTTCTCCGGGCGCGAGACCGTGGGCCTCACCCTGGAGGGCGTGAGCTTCGCCTACACCGACGGCGAGCCCATCCTGGACCGCGTCGACCTGGCCATCGCACCCGGCGAGAAGGTGGCCCTGGTGGGGGCCTCGGGCGGCGGCAAGTCCACCCTGGTGCAGGTGCTCCTGGGGCTGTATCCGGCCCAGACCGGCACGCTGCGCTTCGACGGGGTGCCGGTGGAGGAGATCGGCTGGGAGCGGGTGCGCGACAACGTCGGCGCGGTCCTGCAGCACCCGGTGCTCTTCAACGACACCGTGCGCGCCAACCTCGACATGGGGCAGACGCGCACGGACGACGAACTCTGGCAGGCCCTGGCCATCGCCCAGCTCCAGGACGTGGTGGCGCAGCTGCCCAAGGGCCTCGACACCGTGGTGGGGCGGCAGGGGGTGCGGCTCTCCGGCGGCCAGCGCCAGCGCCTGGCCATCGCCCGCATGATCCTCGCCCGGCCCAGGCTGGTCATCCTGGACGAGGCCACCTCGGCCCTCGACGCGCAGACCGAGCGGCACCTGCACCAGGCCCTGGCCGGCTTCCTCAGGGGGCGCACCACCCTGATCATCGCCCACCGGCTGTCGGCCGTGCGCCAGGCCGACCGCATCCTGGTCTTCGAGAACGGCCGCGTGGTGGAGGAGGGCAGCCACGAAGCCCTCATGCGCCGCGGCGGGCTCTACCACAAGCTCTATGTCCACGCCTGAAGTCTTGTTCCACGTGGAACAAGCCCTCCGACCGCGAAGGCGGATGCCCCGTCAGACGGGCTTGAAGCTGGCGACGACGCGCTCGAAGGCCGGCAGGTCGCGCTCGAAATAGTGCAGCTGCGGCGCCGTGTAGCTCAACAGGAACACCCCTTTTTCGCTCACCGCGCCGTAGCCGAGCCGATCGATGGTGAGCCCCGCATCGGTCCGGTAGCGCACGTGCAGGCGGAACCCCAGCAGGGGGCCGAGCCGGGCCGGCCGGCTGTCGAGGATGCGCAGGTTGGCCATCGCGTCCTGGCTCTTCATCTCGGCGACGGCGAGCTCGGCCAGCTCCGTGGGAAGGGTCTTGGCATCCACGGTCTTCTTGAGCCTGGGGAAGGCCTTGTCGAAGTCGTGCCGGGCGAGGACGATCTGCTGCGTATGCGGCCCGTCGCGGGTCAGCAGGATGCGGTCGCTGGCCAGGTTGTTGCGCACCCAGTCCGGCGGCGCCTGGATGCTGAACCGGCCGCTGGGGTCGGCGAGCGTCCCGCCCTGGGGATAGTGGGTCCAGGCGGCGCAGCCGGAAAGCCCGAGCGCCAGCGCGATCGTGATGAGGTGCTTCATTTTGCCTCCTGTCGGATTTGATCCAGGTAGAGCTCGATGTAGGCCCTGTCCTGGGCCCCGGGCGCCTTGGCCAGGTACAGCTCGAAATAGCGGCGCGCACGCGCGGGATCGCCGGCCTTCATCCTGAGCAGGCCGAGCGCCCGGTAGGTCGGCGCGAAGCCCGGCGCGGCCAGGGCGGCGCCGAGGTGGGCCGCCTCGGCCTTGCCCAGGTCGCCCTCGCCGGCGCGCAGGCGGTAGGCCTCGCCCAGGTAGTAGTCGGCATGGCGGGGATAGCCGTGCCGGCGCTGCGCATCCTCCAGGATGAGGATGACGCTCCTGTAGCGTCCGGCGGACAGGTCCGCCTCGATCGCCTGCTCGCGCAGCGCCGCCGTGGCCGCCATGAACCGTGCGGCGCCGGCCTCGCCTGCGGGCGGCAGGGCGGCGGCAAGCCGGGTGAAGTTGTCCAGGCGCTCCGACAGCCTGGGATGGCTGGAAAAGAAGAAGGGCTCCTTGAGCTCGGCGACCTTCACCTCGGCCATGAGGTACTCGAAGATGCGCGCCCCCTCGCGCGGGTCGTAGCCGGCCGCGGCCAGGCGCTGGAAGCCGATCTCGTCGGCCTCGGTCTCGTGCTCCCGGGAATAGCCGCTGATGGAGGAAAGCGCGATGACCTCGCCGACGATGGGCACGCCCAGGATCTGGATCACGGCCATGGCCGCCGTGGCGCTCCGGGCGGCGCTGCCGTGGCGATAGCCGTGGCGGCCGACGAAATGCGCGCCCTCGTGGGCGAGTACCGCGGCGAGCTGGGCCTCGTTCTGCAGCCGGGCGACGAGCCCGGTGTGGATGTAAAGGCTGCCGCTGGGCAGGGCGAAGGCGTTGAGCATGGGGTCGCGCACGGCGCGGATGCGCAGGTTGCCGCGGAACTCGGGATAGAGCCGCTCGAGCACCCCCTGCAGGTAGGCGTCGAGGGCCGGATCGCCCAGGAGCTTGCCGCTCTTGCGCAGCATGCGGTCGGCCTCGTCCGAGAGCTGCCACAGGCGCGCCTCCTCCCGGGCGAGCGCCGCCGGGTCCACCTTGTCCACGAAGGCCCGGACCTCGCCGCCCGCCCAGGCGGGCTGGGCGGCCCCCAGCAGCAGCCAGGCCAGGGCGGGCAACAGGCGGCGGCGCATCAGGGCTGCAGGGTCAGGGCGCTGTCGGGGTAGCCCTTGAGCAGCGACTGCAAGGCCGACCGGGCGTCCTTGGATACGCGCATGTCCCCCGTGCCGCTCACGTCGTAGTTGACCCAGAGCAGATCGCCGGTCTTCAGGTCGACCACGCCGGCGGTCATGAAGGTGACGCCCAGGGGCACGCTCACCCCGAACAGCGCCCCCACCACCATCAACGCCTTGCGCTCGTGCGTGGAGACGGTGTCCTGGCCCACCACCATCAGGGCGACATCGGCGCCGGTCCTGTCCCGCAGATAGGCGAGGCCGGGGCCGAGGGTGTAGTCGAAGCGGGCCTGTTTGTGCTGCCAGCCCGGGACGCGGGGCAGGAAAAAGGCGTCGTTGGCCACCTGGGCATAGAGGGCGAGGTGCTCTTCCAGGGCCTCCTGTTCGGCCTCGCCCAGCTCGGGCAATGGGACCAGGGCCACCTTCTGCCCGCTGGCGTGCAGCCCGGCCAGGGCCGTGGTGAAGTTGTGCTCCGCCTGCCGGCTCCACTCGGGCACCTTCTCTACCAGGCCGCCGGCGGAGAGCTGGCTCACGGTCACCTCGGGCGGCAGCACCAGCAGGCGCTTCAGCCCCCCTTGCGCGGCGAGCTGCTGGCCGCGGGTGTTGGACAGGCTGCCGGTGCCGGCGCAACCGGCGAGCAGGACCAGCAGCAGGCAGACCGACAGCAGGCGACCGATCATGGCGTTCCTCCCCCTCCAAAAAGGCGTTTTCTTGCCGCTCGAATATCCTTGCGCTGGAAATTTACCCCGCGCCGCCGCCGCGGGGCAAGCCGGGGGTCGGCCGCAGGAGGCGATCCAGCGGGCGGTGACCGTGTCCGTGCCCCGGATGTGCTGCACCAGCCGGGCGGCGAGGCCGCCTGCGGCAGCTCGATCTTGCCGGATTCCGAAACGGGGTCAGCCGAGAATGGCCGGTGGATCGGTCTGATCGGGCGCCACGGCGGCTGGCCCGTTGCGGGGGGAAATAGGCGCCCGGCCACCGCCCTCGCAGGGGCGCCTGTTTCACGTGGAACACACCCCGGGCCCGGATTTTGGCGTATGATGGGCCCCCTTTTCGGCATCGCGCGGCACAGGCTAACTGCATGATTCCCAAAGAAACGGAACGGAGGGCGCCGCCTGCGCCGTTTCGTTTTCCGGACGCTTTCGACGTGATCGTGGTGGGCGGGGGCCATGCCGGCACCGAGGCCGCACTCGCCTGCGCGCGCATGGGCGTCGCGACCCTGCTGCTCACGCACAACCTCGAGACCCTGGGGGCCATGTCCTGCAACCCCTCCATCGGGGGCATCGGCAAGGGACATCTGGTCAAGGAGGTGGACGCCCTGGGCGGGGCCATGGCCCTCGCCGCCGACGAGGCCGGAATCCAGTTCCGCATCCTCAATTCCAGCAAGGGCCCGGCGGTGCGCGCCACCCGCGCCCAGGCCGACCGCGTCCTCTACAGGCAGGCGATCCGCCGCCGCCTGGAGAACCAGGCCAACCTCACCCTCTTCCAGCAGGCGGTGGACGACCTCCTGCTCGAGGGCGACCGGGTCGCGGGCGTCAGGACCCAGCTGGGGGTCGTCTTCCAGGCCCGCGCCGTGGTGCTCACCGCCGGCACCTTCCTCGACGGCCTCATCCACGTCGGCCTGGAGCACTTCCAGGCCGGGCGCATGGGTGACCCGCCCGCGGTCAGCCTGGCGGCGCGGCTCAGGGAGCTGAAGCTGCCGGTCGGGCGGCTCAAGACCGGCACGCCGCCGCGCATCGACGGGCGCAGCATCGACTATTCCGCGCTGCAGCTGCAGCCGGGCGACGACCCGGCGCCGGTCTTCTCCTTCCTGGGCAGCCGCGACCTGCACCCCAGGCAGCTGCCCTGCTGGATCGCGCAGACCAACGCGCGCACCCACGAGATCATCCGCGGCGGGCTGGACCGCTCGCCCCTGTATGCGGGCGTCATCGAGGGAGTGGGGCCGCGCTACTGCCCGTCGATCGAGGACAAGATTCAGCGCTTCGCCGACAAGGCCTCGCACCAGGTCTTCCTGGAGCCCGAGGGGCTCGGCACCCACGAGGTCTACCCCAACGGCATCTCCACCAGCCTGCCCTTCGACGTGCAGCTCGCACTCGTGCGCTCCATCCGCGGCCTGGAGCGGGCGCACATCCTGCGCCCGGGCTATGCCATCGAGTACGACTACTACGACCCGCGGGGCCTGCAGCCCAGCCTGGAGACCCGGGCCATCGCCGGCCTCTTCTTCGCCGGCCAGATCAACGGCACCACGGGCTACGAGGAGGCCGCCGCCCAGGGGCTGCTCGCGGGCATCAACGCCGGCCTCTTCGTCCAGGAGAAGGAGTCCTGGTGGCCGCGCCGGGACGAGGCCTACCTCGGCGTGCTGGTCGACGACCTCATCACCCGCGGGGTGAGCGAGCCCTACCGCATGTTCACCAGCCGGGCGGAATACCGCTTGAGCCTGCGCGAGGACAACGCCGACCTGAGGCTCACCGAGACCGGCCGCCGGCTCGGCGTGGTCGACGACGCCCGCTGGGCCCGCTTCGAGGCGAAGCGCGAGGCCGTCGCCCGCGAGGCCGAGCGTCTGAGGTCGACTTGGGTGGATCTCAAACTGCTGCCACCCGATGTGGTGGCCAGGCTCGGGGGCAAGCCCGTCGAGCGGGAAAACGCAGCCGGCGCCGAGGGCGGCGGCTTCGCTTCGGCGGAGGCCCATGCAGGCGAAGCCGGCGTGAAGCCGCGCAGCGGCGGCCGCAGCCAATACAGCCTGTTCGACCTGCTGCGCCGGCCGGAGGTGGACTACGAGGCGCTGATGACCCTGCCCGACGCCGGGCCTGGCCTCACCGATGCCGAGGCGAGGGAGCAGGTGGAGATCCAGGCCAAGTACGCCGGCTACATCGAGCGTCAGCGCGAGGAAATCGAGCGGCATCGCCAGTACGAGGAGCTGCGGCTGCCCGCGGGCATCGACTACATGAGCCTCACGGGACTGTCCATGGAGGTGCGCCAGAAACTCTGCCAGCAGCGCCCGGCCACCCTGGGCCAGGCCGCGCGCATCCAGGGCGTGACCCCCGCGGCCGTCTCCGTGCTGCTGGTCCACCTCAAGCGCGGGGATCTGCTGAAGGGGGCGGCATGAGCCTGGAGACGCGGCTCGCCGAGGGTATCGCGGGCATGGGCCTGGAGCTGGATGCCGGGGTCCGGGGCAGGCTCATGGCCTACCTGGGCCTCCTGGCCAGGTGGAACAAGACCTACAACCTGACCGCGATCCACGAGCCGGAGCGCATGCTCACCCATCATCTCCTCGACAGCCTCGCGGTGCTGCCGCACGTGACGGCGGACCGGCTCCTCGACGTGGGCAGCGGCGGCGGCCTGCCCGGCATCCCGCTGGCCATGGCGCGGCCGGCGATGCATGTGACGCTGCTCGACGCGAGCCAGAAGAAGTGCGCCTTCATGCAGCAGGCGGCCATCGAGCTGGGGCTCAAGAACGTGGAGGTGGTGCATGCGCGGGCGGAGGCCTTCCGGCCGCCGCGGCCCTACGCGCAGATCGTATCCCGCGCCTTCAGCGACCTGTCCGAATTCGTCGCCCTGACCCGGCACCTGCTGGCCGAGGGCGGCGAATGGCTGGCCATGAAGGGGATCTACCCCAACGAGGAGGTCGCGACCCTCAAGGGGGCGCGGGTCACGCGCGACGCGGCGCTGAACGTGCCCGGCCTGGAGGCGGCGCGGCACATCATCATCATGGAGCCTGTGTAATGGCGAGGATCTTGGCGATCACCAACCAGAAGGGCGGGGTGGGCAAGACCACCACGGCGGTGAACCTGGCCGCGGGGCTCGCCCTGCTGGGGCGGCGGGTGCTGCTCGTCGACATGGATCCCCAGGGCAATGCCACCATGGGCAGCGGCGTGGACAAGCGCCACCTCGAGCGCACCGTCTACCACCTGCTGCTGCGCCAGGCCAAGCTCGCGGACGTGGCCCGCCGCTCGGAGGGCGGCTACGATCTCGTGCCCGCCAACCGCGACCTGGCCGGGGCGGAGGTGGAACTGGTCGACGAGGCCGAGCGGGAGTACCGGCTCGGCCAGGCCCTCGCGGGCATCGACGGGGCCTACGACTTCGTGCTCATCGACTGTCCGCCGGCGCTCAACCTGCTCACCGTGAACGCCCTGGCAGCGGCCCAGGCGGTGATCATCCCCATGCAGTGCGAATACTTCGCCCTGGAGGGGCTGTCCGATCTGGTCAACACGGTGAAGAAGGTCAAGGGCCGGCTCAACCCGGGCATCGAGATCGAGGGGCTGCTGCGGGCCATGTTCGACCCGCGCAACACCCTGGCGCAGCAGGTGTCGGACCAGCTCAAGGCCCACTTCGGCGCCAAGGTCTACGACACGGTCATCCCCCGCAACGTGCGCCTGGCCGAGGCCCCGAGCTACGGCCTGTCGGCCCTGGGCTACGACAAGGCCTCCAAGGGCGCGCAGGCGTACATGCAACTGGCAGAAGAGATCATCCGCAGGCAGGAGGGCGTGCAGCATGGCAAAGCTTAAGGGACTCGGTCGGGGGCTGGATGCCCTGCTGAGCGGTGGGGAAACCGCGGAGGGTGAGCGCTTGCTCACGTTGCCGGTGGAGAGCCTGGTGCCGGGCAGGTACCAGCCGCGCACCCGCATGGACGAGGCCGCGCTCCTGGAGCTTTCCGAGTCGATCAGGTCCCAGGGCCTGATGCAGCCCATCCTCGCCCGCACGCTCCCGGGCGGCCGCTACGAGATCATCGCCGGCGAGCGCCGCTGGCGCGCGAGCCAGCTCGCCGGGTTGCGCGAGGTGCCGGCCCTGGTGCGCGACGTGCCCGACGCGGCCGCGCTGAAGATGGCGCTCATCGAGAACATCCAGCGCGAGAACCTCAACCCCATGGAGGAGGCCCACGGCCTGCAGCGCCTGATCGACGAATTCAAGATGACCCATCAGACGGCGGCCGAGTCCGTGGGCCGCTCCCGCGTGGCGGTGACCAACATGCTGCGCCTCCTGAACCTGGCCAAGCCGGTGCAGGCCATGCTGATGGAGGGCCGGCTGGACATGGGCCACGCCCGGGCGCTGCTGCCGCTCGCCCACGCCAGGCAGGTCGACGCCGCCAACGAGGTGGCGCGGCGCGGGCTCTCGGTGCGCGAGGCGGAGCGCCTGGCCGCCCGGCTGCTGCACCCCAGGGAGCACAAGGAGGCGGCCAAGGACCGCGACGTGCTGCGCCTGGAGGAGGGCCTGTCGGAGAGGCTGGGTGCCCAGGTGAGCATCCGCGCCGGGCGCAAGGGCAAGGGGCGGCTGACCATCGAATTCGCCAGCCTGGACCAGCTCGACGGCATCCTCGGGCACATCCACTGAGCACGCGAGACATCCGGACCATTGAATCCTTTTATGGATAAATCAACGATCCTGATTTGCGCGTTGCGCCGCCCCTGCTAATTCGTATATTATTAACGTCTAATGTTTTCGCGCGCAGCGGCAATCCAGGGCGTCTGTGTCGCTGCCGCGGCGCTCGCCGTCGCCGTGTCCGTCGGCGCGGGGGCGGTCGTTGCCGTGCTCTACGGCGGTGCGGTGGCCTTGGCGAATTCGGGGCTGCTGCTCTGGCGGCACGGGCGGGGCGCGCAGGACCGCCTCGGCGATGCCGGCCGCCACCTCAAGCAGTTCTATCGCTCCAGTCTGGAGCGTTTTGTTGTTGTAGGCGTGTGCCTGGCCGTCGGGTTCGGTGTCTTGGGGCTTGCCGCCCTGCCGATGCTGCTGGGGTTCGTTGTCGGGCAGCTCGCCTGGATCGCGGCTGCCTGGTCGTTTCGATGAGATTTGATAAAAATGGCCGCAGAAACGCTCAGTTCGTCGGATTACATCAAGCACCACCTGCAAAACCTGACCTACGGCCAGAAGCCGGACGGCACCTGGGGCCTGGCCCAGACGCCCGCCGAGGCGAAGGAGATGGGCTTCTGGGCCATCAACGTCGACACCATGGGCTTCTCCATCGTCCTCGGCCTGCTCTTCCTGTTCGTCTTCTCCAGGGCGGCCAAGCGCGCCACGGCGGGCGAGCCCGGCGGCCTGCAGAACTTCGTCGAATGGATCGTGGAGTTCATCGACAGCAGCGTGCGCGGCTCCTTCTCCGGCCGCAACGCCCTGGTGGCGCCGCTCGCGCTGACCATCTTCCTGTGGATCTTCCTCATGAACCTCATGGACCTGGTGCCCGTCGACTGGCTGCCCCAGCTCGCCATGATGATCGGCGCCGGCGTCTTCGGCCTTGATCCGCATCACGTTTACTTCAAGGTCGTGCCCACCACCGACCCCAACGCCACCTTCGGCATGTCCATCGCCGTGTTCCTGCTGGTGCTCTACTACAGCTTCAAGATGAAGGGCGTGGGCGGCTTCCTGGGCGAGCTCACCCTGCAGCCCTTCGGCAAGTGGGGCATGCCCGCGAACCTGCTGCTCGAGGGCGTGAACCTGATCGCCAAGCCCGTGTCGCTCGCCCTGCGGCTCTTCGGCAACATGTACGCCGGCGAGATGATCTTCATCCTGATCGCGATCATGTTCTCCGGCGGCGCCGTGCTCGCCGTGACCGGCGGCGTGCTGCAGTGGGCCTGGGCCGTGTTCCACATCCTGATCATCACCCTGCAGGCCTTCATCTTCATGACCCTGACCATCGTCTATCTCGACATGGCGCATCAGGAACACCACTAAATCATTCAATCGACGATTCGTTCATAGGAGAAGCCACAAATGGAAATGACCCAAGCTCTGCTCTACATCGCCGGCGCCCTCATGATGGGCCTGGGCGCGCTCGGTGCCTCCGTGGGCATTGGCATCCTCGGCGGCCGCTTCCTGGAGGGCGCCGCCCGCCAGCCCGAGCTGATCCCCATGCTGCGCACCCAGTTCTTCATCGTGATGGGCCTGGTCGACGCCGTGCCGATGATCGCCGTGGGCTTGGCCATGTACGTGCTCTTCGCGGTGGCGGCCTGATGGGTCATCCAACCTTCGCCGGCGCCCTCGCCCCTGCCCTCTCCCGCCTGCGGGAGAGGGGGACGAGGACGCTTCGCGGATGCTTTAACGAGGTTCGCGCATGAACATCAATCTGACCCTGATCGGGCAATCCATCACGTTCTTCGTGTTCGTCTGGTTCTGCATGAGGTTCGTCTGGCCGCCCATCGTCAACGCGCTGGACGCGCGCCGCAAGCAGATCGCCGACGGCCTCGCCGCCGCCGACCGCGGCAGGCACGAGCTGGAGATCGCCGCCAAGCGCGCCACGGAAACCCTGCACGATGCCAAGCAGAAGGCCGCGGAGATCATCTCCCAGGCCGAGAAGCGCGCGGCCCAGCTCGTCGACGAGGCCAAGGCCGACGCCAAGGGCGAGGGCGAGCGCATGATCCTGGCCGCCAAGGCCGAGATCGAGCAGGAGGCCCACCGCGCCCGCGAGCTGCTGCGCGGCGAGGTCGCCGCCCTGGTGGTGGCCGGCGCCGGGAAGATCCTGCGCCGCGAGGTTGACGCCAAGGCCCACGCCGACCTGCTCGAATCCATCGAGAGCGAGCTGTAACCATGGCCGAGGTCGTCACTATCGCCCGCCCCTACGCCGAGGCCGTCGCCCGCCTCGCGAAGGCGAACAAGAGCTGGAGCGCCTGGTCCGGGATGCTGGGCGCGGCCGCCCCGGTGGTCGCCGAGCCCCAGGTCGCCGAGCTCATCGGCAACCCCGGCGTGCCCGCCGAGCGCGTCGCCGAGCTGGTCGTCGCGGTCTGCGGCGACAGCCTCGACGCGCAGGGCGCCAACCTCGTCAGGCTGCTGGCCGAGAACAAGCGCCTGGCGGCACTGCCCGAGATCGCCCGCCTGTTCGAGGAGATCCGCTCGGAGGCCGAGGGGGTGCTGGAGGCGCGCATCGCGACCGCCTACCCCCTGAGCGAGGCCCAGATGGCCGGCCTCGTGGCCAAGCTGGAAGCCAAGTACGGGCGCAAGGTGACGGCGAGCCAGGAAACGGACGCCGGCCTCATCGGCGGCGTCGTGATCGCGGTGGGCGACGAAGTCCTCGATGCCTCCGTGCGCACGAAGCTGGCCGAGATGGCCGCCACCCTGACAGGCTGATCCCAAGGAATGATCATGGCGACACGCGCCGCCCAGGACATGATCATCGCGACCCGCCATGCTCATGCCGCTTCATGCCCTTCGGGGTGCCCCCCCGCAGGCGGGCGGGCGGGGCCGGCGTGCCGCTGACGCGACATTCAAGTTAATCCGGAGTCGATATGCAACTCAACCCTTCCGAAATCAGCGAGCTGATCAAGAGCAAGATCGAAGGCCTCGCGGCCGGTTCCGAGCTCCGCACCCAGGGGACCGTCGTGTCGGTCACCGACGGCATCGTCCGCGTCCACGGCCTGGCCGAGGTCATGCAGGGCGAGATGCTGGAGTTCCCCGGCAACACCATGGGCATGGCCCTGAACCTGGAGCGCGACTCCGTGGGCGCCGTGGTCCTGGGCGACTACGAGCACATCACCGAGGGCGACACGGTCAAGTGCACCGGCCGCATCCTCGAGGTGCCCGTGGGCGAGGCCCTGATGGGCCGCGTCGTGGACGCCCTGGGCCGTCCCATCGACGGCAAGGGCCCGGTCAACTGCGCCGAGACCTCGCCAATCGAGAAGATCGCCCCCGGCGTCATCGCCCGCCAGTCCGTGTCCCAGCCCCTGCAGACGGGCCTCAAGTCCATCGACGCCATGGTGCCCATCGGCCGCGGCCAGCGCGAGCTGATCATCGGCGACCGCCAGACCGGCAAGTCCGCCGTGGCCATCGACGCCATCATCAACCAGAAGGGCACCGGCGTCGTCTGCATCTACGTCGCCGTCGGCCAGAAGGCCTCCAGCGTCGCCAACGTGGTCAGGAAGCTCGAAGAGCACGGCGCCATGGCGCACACCATCGTGGTGGCCGCGACCTCCTCCGACCCGGCCGCCATGCAGTTCATCGCGCCCTACGCCGGCTGCACCATGGGCGAGTACTTCCGCGACCGCGGCCAGGACGCCCTCATCGTCTACGACGACCTGACCAAGCAGGCCTGGGCCTACCGCCAGATCTCCCTGCTGCTGCGCCGCCCGCCGGGCCGCGAGGCCTATCCCGGCGACGTGTTCTACCTGCACTCGCGGCTCCTGGAGCGCGCCGCCCGGGTGAACACCGACTACGTCGAGAAGGTCTCCGGCGTGAAGGGCAAGACCGGAAGCCTGACCGCCCTGCCCGTGATCGAGACCCAGGCCGGCGACGTCTCCGCCTTCGTGCCCACCAACGTGATCTCCATCACCGACGGCCAGATCTTCCTGGAGACCGACCTCTTCAACGCCGGCATCCGCCCCGCCATCAACGCCGGCCTCTCGGTGTCGCGGGTGGGCGGCGCGGCCCAGACCAAGGTGATCAAGAAGCTAGGCGGCGGCGTGCGCCTGGCGCTCGCCCAGTACCGCGAGCTCGCGGCCTTCGCCCAGTTCGCCTCCGACCTGGACGAGGCCACCCGCAAGCAGCTCGAGCGCGGCCGCATGGTCACCGAGCTCATGAAGCAGGCCCAGTACTCGCCCATGAGCGTCTCCGAGATGGCGGTGACCCTCTTCGCGGTGAACCGCGGCTACCTGGACGACGTCGAGGTGAAGCGCGCCCTGGCCTTCGAATCCGCCTTGATCTCCTTCCTGAAGGGCAAGTACAAGGCCCTGCTCGACAAGATCGAGGAGACCCGCGACCTGGATGCGGACGCCGAGAAGCAGATGGCCGCGGCCATCGAGGACTTCAAGGCGAGCGCCGCCTACTGATCGGACCGAGACATGGCTGCCGGCAAGGAAATACGGACCAAGATCAAGAGCGTCGAGAACACGCGCAAGATCACCAAGGCCATGGAGATGGTGGCCGCATCCAAGATGCGCAAGGCGCAGGAGCGGATGCGGGCCGCCCGCCCCTACGCCGAGAAGATCGCCCAGGTCGTGGCGCACATGAGCCAGGCGCATCCCGAGTACCGCCACCCCTTCGTGGTCCCGCGCGAATCGCACAGGCGCGTCGGGCTCATCGTGGTCACGACGGACAAGGGCCTGTGCGGCGGCCTCAACACCAACGCCCTGCGCCTGACCGTGGCCAAGATGAAGGAATGGGACGCGCAGGGGATCGAGGTGGACGTCACCGTGGTCGGCAACAAGGGCCTGGGCTTCATGCAGCGCCTGAACGCCAATCTGGTCTCGCACGCCACCGGCCTGGGCGACACCCCGCACATGGAGCGCCTCATCGGCCCCGTGCAGGTCATGCTCGACGCCTACAAGGAAGGCCGCATCGACGCCCTCTATCTCATCTACAGCCGCTTCATCAACACCATGAAGCAGGAGCCCAGGCTGCAGCAGCTCTTGCCCCTGACCGCCGAGGCCGCGGTGGAGAGGCACGCGGTGCACTGGGACTACCTCTACGAGCCCGAGGCCAAGGGGGTCGTGGACGCGCTCATGGTCCGCTACATCGAGGCCGAGATCTACGAGGCGGTGGCCGAGAACATGGCCTGCGAGCAGTCGGCCCGGATGGTGGCCATGAAGTCGGCCTCCGACAACGCCAAGAACGTCATCGGCGAGCTGAAGCTGGTCTACAACAAGACCCGGCAGGCGGCGATCACCAAGGAACTCTCAGAAATCGTTGCTGGAGCCGCCGCAGTTTAAGCGGGGGCGGAAGCACGATTCGGCGAAGGCTAACGTGAACGAAGTGAACGTTAAGTGAGCAGAGCGAGCGGCCGTAGCCAGATCGTGGCCGGCGCGGCGGCGGTGTAACAGATTTTATTTTTAGGAATTTGAGCCATGACCGAAGGAAAAATCGTACAGATCATCGGCGCGGTGGTCGACATGGAGTTCCCCCGCGGGGCCCTGCCCAGGGTGTATGACGCCATCAGGATGGACGAGCCCGAGCTCACCTTCGAGGTGCAGCAGCAGATGGGCGACGGCGTCGTGCGCACCATCGCCATGGGCTCCACCGACGGTCTGAAGCGCGGCCTCGCGGTGAAGAACACCGGCAGCCCCATCCAGGTCCCGGTGGGCAAGGCCACCCTGGGCCGCATCATGGACGTGCTGGGCAACCCCGTCGACGAGGCCGGCCCCGTGCCCGCCGAACAGAAGATGCCCATCCACCGCAAGGCCCCGGCCTACGCCGAGCAGGCCGCCAGCGTCGAGATCCTGGAGACCGGCATCAAGGTCATCGACCTCATCATGCCCATCGCCAAGGGCGGCAAGGTGGGCCTCTTCGGCGGCGCCGGCGTGGGCAAGACCGTGACCCTGATGGAGCTCATCCGCAACATCGCGGTCGAGCACAGCGGCTACTCCGTCTTCGCCGGGGTGGGCGAGCGCACCCGCGAGGGCAACGACTTCTACCACGAGATGAAGGAAGGCGGCGTGCTCGACAAGGTGGCCCTGGTCTACGGCCAGATGAACGAGCCCCCGGGCAACCGCTTGCGCGTGGCGCTGACGGGCCTCACCATGGCCGAGCACTTCCGCGACGAGGGCCGCGACGTGCTCTTCTTCGTCGACAACATCTACCGCTACACCCTGGCCGGCACCGAGGTGTCCGCGCTCCTGGGCCGGATGCCCTCCGCGGTGGGATATCAGCCGACGCTCGCCGAGGAGATGGGGCGGCTGCAGGAGCGCATCACCTCCACCCGCACCGGCTCCATCACCTCCTTCCAGGCCGTGTACGTGCCCGCGGACGACCTGACCGACCCGTCCCCGGCGACCACCTTCGCCCACCTGGACGCTACCCTGGTGCTCTCCCGCCAGGTGGCCGAGCTGGGCATCTACCCCGCCGTGGACCCGCTCGACTCCACCTCCCGGATCCTGGATCCGCTGGTGGTCGGCGAGGAGCACTACAACGTCGCCCGCGCCGTCCAGGGCACCCTGCAGAAGTACAAGGAACTGCGCGACATCATCGCCATCCTGGGCATGGACGAACTGTCCCCGGACGACAAGCTGACCGTGTCCCGCGCGCGCAAGATCCAGCGCTTCCTGTCGCAGCCCTTCTTCGTGGCCGAGGCCTTCACCGGCGCCCCCGGCAAGTACGTTTCGCTGAAGGACACCATCGCCAACTTCAAGGCCATCGTCAACGGCGAGTACGACCACCTGCCCGAGCAGGCCTTCTACATGGTCGGCACCATCGACGAGGCGGTCGAGAAGGCGAAGACCCTGCAATGAGAGTTGCGGGGACCGGGTACAAGGCGCCGAGGCCAGCAAGACCTCGAGCCGGTACCCGGTAGTACCCGGTACTCGTCACGAGGAACTAGAATTATGGCCATGACTCTCCATGTGGACATCGTGAGCGCGGAGACCTCGATCTACTCCGGCTCGGCGGAATACGTCATCGTCCCCGCCGAGATGGGCGAGGTGGGCATCTACCCCCGCCACGCGCCCATGCTCACGCGCATCAAGCCCGGCTCGGTGCGCATCAAGAAGCCCTTCGAGGCCGAGGAGGACCTGATCTACGTCTCCAGCGGCATCCTCGAGGTGCAGCCGCACGTGGTGACCATCCTCTCCGACACCGCCATCCGCGGCGCCGACCTCGACGAGGCGCGCGCCATGGAGGCCAAGCGCCATGCCGAGGAGGCGATCCGCAACCGCACCTCGGCCATGGAATACGCCGAGGCCGAGGCGGAGCTCGCCATGGCCGTCGCCCAGCTGCGAGCCATCGAGAAGCTGCGCCGGCACAGGGCCTGATCCGCGCCCGCAACGCCCCGAAGGCAGCCCAGGGCTGCCTTTTTTGCTTGGGCGCGGCCGCGCCCGGCGGTTTATACTCTCGCGCCTGTAGGCGCTTCCCCAGCCCTGAAGGCCAGCCACCCGATCCACCATGTCCGCCCCGCTGAACATCGTCATCCTCGCCGCCGGCAAGGGCACCCGGATGCGCTCCGAGCTGCCCAAGGTCCTGCATCCGCTCGCCGGCCGGCCGCTGCTCGCCCACGTGCTCGCCGCCGCCGACGCCCTGCGGCCGCAGAGGATCTGCGTGGTCTACGGCCACGGCGGCGAGCGCCTGCCCGAGGCCATGGGCCGGCAGGACGTCGTCTGGGTGCGCCAGGAGCCCCAGCTCGGCACCGGCCACGCCGTGCAGCAGGCCGCGCCGCACCTCGATCCCGGGGCCGCGGTGCTGGTGCTCTACGGCGACGTGCCGCTCATCCGCCAGGAGACCCTGCAGGAGATGGTGCTCATCGCCCGGGAGGGCGCGCTCGCCCTGCTCACCGTGCGCCTGGCGAACCCCGCCGGCTACGGCCGCATCGTGCGCAACGCCCGCGGCCAGGTCACGCGCATCGTCGAGCACAAGGACGCCAGCGCCGAGGAGCTCGCCATCGACGAGGTCAATACCGGCATCCTGGCGCTGCCGGAGGCCAAGCTCGCGGGCTGGCTTGCGCGGCTGTCCAGCGCCAACGCCCAGGGCGAGTACTACCTCACCGACGTCATCGGCATGGCCGCCGCCGAGGGCGAGCGCATCCTGCCCTGCCACCCCGCGGCCGAGTGGGAGGTCCTGGGGGTGAACAGCCGGGCCCAGCTCGCCGCGCTGGAGCGCACCCACCAGCGCAACCTCGCCGGGGCCCTGCTCAATCAGGGCGTGACCCTGCTCGACCCGGCGCGCCTGGACATCCGCGGCGAGCTCGCCTGCGGCCAGGACGTGCTGATCGACGTCAACTGCGTCTTCGAAGGGCGCGTGATTCTCGGGGACGGCGTGAGAGTGGGCGCCAACTGCGTGCTGAAGGACGTGGAGGTGGCCGCCGGCGCCGAGATCCTGCCCTTCTGCCACATCGAGGGCGCGCAGGTGGGCGCCGCCAGCCGCATCGGCCCCTATTCCCGCATCCGCCCCGGCACCGTGCTGGCCGCCGAGGCCCACATCGGCAACTTCGTCGAGCTGAAGGCCAGCCAGGTCGGCTTCAATGCCAAGATCAACCACCTCTCCTACGTGGGCGACGCCACGGTCGGGCAGAAGGTGAACATCGGCGCCGGCACCATCACCTGCAACTACGACGGCGCCCACAAGCACCGCACCGTGATCGGCGACAATGCCTTCATCGGCTCCAACACCGCCCTGGTGGCGCCCCTGACCGTGGGCGAGAATGCTACGGTGGGGGCCGGCTCGGTGCTCACCCGCGACGCCCCGGCAGGCGAGCTCACCCTGTCGCGCGCGAAGCAGCTCACCGTGCCGGGCTGGCAGAGGCCGGTGAAGAAAGTGAAGAGTGAAACGTGAAACGTAAAAAGAGGAAAGCAAAAGCCATGACCCCAACCCTCCACGTTTCACCCGGAGCGCATTGACCATGTGCGGCATCGTCGGGGCGGTGGCCCAGCGCAACGTGGTGCCCATCCTGCTCGAGGGCCTGAGGCGTCTGGAGTACCGGGGCTACGACTCGGCCGGGCTGGTGGTGGTGCACGAGGGCGGGCTCGAACGCGTGCGCAGCGTGGGCCGGGTGCAGGGCCTGGCGGAGGCGGCCGCGGGGCACGGCGTGCACGGCCACACCGGCATCGCCCACACCCGCTGGGCCACCCACGGCGCCCCCACCGAGGCCAACGCCCACCCGCACATCAGCGGCGAGCTCGCCGTGGTGCACAACGGCATCATCGAGAACCACGAGGCCCTGCGCCACCGCCTCATGGACCTGGGCTACCGCTTCACCTCGGAGACGGACACCGAGGTGATCGCCCACCTGATCCATTTCCACCTCAGGTCGGAGGCCGACCTGCTGCGGGCCACGCAGAAGGCCGTGGCCGAACTCGCCGGGGCCTACGCCATCGGCGTGGCGCTCGCCTCCGCGCCCAACCGCCTGGTCTGCGCCCGCCAGGGCAGCCCCCTGCTCGTCGGCCTGGGCATCGAGGAGAACTTCATCGCCTCCGACGTCTCGGCCCTGCTGCCCGTGACCCAGCGGGTGATCTATCTGGAGGAGGGCGACGTCGCCGAGCTCGGGCTGCTCGCGGTCCGGGTCTACGACCGCGAGGGCAGGCCGGCGGCGCGCGAGGTGCACCTCTCCGAGCTCTCCGCCGAGATGGCCGAGCTGGGCGCCTACCGCCACTTCATGCAGAAGGAGATCCACGAGCAGCCCCGCGCCGTGGCCGACACCCTCGCCGGCGTGCTGGGCGCCCAGTCCATCGCCCCCGAGGTCTTCGGGTTCGAGGCGGCCGAGGTCTTCGCCCGCACGGAGCAGGTGCT
This sequence comes from Hydrogenophilus sp., assembly GCA_020725195.1. Lineage (GTDB taxonomy): Bacteria > Pseudomonadota > Gammaproteobacteria > Burkholderiales > Thiobacillaceae > DYFL01. Next base: position 13,366 of record DYFL01000022.1, on the reverse strand, counting down.
GCTCCTCGCCTGCGGCACCAGCTACCACGCCGCCTGCACCGCCGCCCACTGGCTGGAGGCGCACGCGGGGCTGCCGGCCCGCGCCGAGGTGGCGAGCGAATACCGCTACCGCGCGAGCGTGCCCCGGCCCGACACCCTGGTGGTGACCATCTCCCAGTCGGGCGAGACCGCCGACACCCTGGCGGCCTTGAAGCAGGCCCAGGCGCTGGGCCTCGCCGACACCCTCGGCATCTGCAACGTCGCGGAGAGCGCGCTCATCCGCGCCTCCAGGCTGCGCTTCCTCACCCGGGCGGGCCCGGAGATCGGCGTGGCCTCGACCAAGGCCTTCACCACCCAGCTGGCGGCCCTCTTCGTGCTCACCCTGGCGCTCGCCAAGGCCCGCGGGCGGCTGAATCCGGAGGAGGAGGCCCGGCACATCCAGGCCCTGCGGGCGCTGCCCCAGCAGATCGCCGACGCCCTCAAGCTCGAGCCCGCGATCGCCGCCTGGGCCGAGCGCTTCGCCGACAAGCACCACGCCCTCTTCCTCGGCCGCGGCGTGCACTACCCCATCGCCCTGGAGGGCGCGCTCAAGCTCAAGGAGATCTCCTACATCCACGCCGAGGCCTACCCGGCCGGCGAGCTCAAGCACGGGCCCCTCGCCCTGGTGGACAAGGACATGCCGGTAGTGGCCATCGCCCCCAACGACGCGCTGCTGGAGAAGCTCAAGAGCAACCTGGAGGAGGTGCGGGCGCGCGGCGGCGAGCTCTACGTCTTCATGGATCACGAGGCGCACATCGCCGAGCAGGACAACCTGCACATGATGCGGGTCACGCCGCATGCCGGCGTGCTCTCCCCCGTGGTGCACGTGGTGCCGCTGCAGATCCTCGCCTATCATGCGGCGCTGGTCCGGGGCACCGATGTCGACAAACCGCGCAATCTCGCCAAGTCGGTCACGGTAGAATGATGCGCGTTGCCGGGCTCACGGCGTGCCTCGCCGCGCGGGCTCGGCGGCCGAATCCGTGACCGTCGCGTAAACACAAGGGGAAACGATGGCAGTCATCGCGGTCTTCAATCAGAAAGGCGGGGTGGGCAAGACCACCACCACCCTCAACGTCGCCGCCTCCCTGGCCATGCTCGACCGGCGGCCCTTGCTCATCGACCTGGACCCCCAGGCGCACCTGTCCCTGTCGCTCAACGTCAAGGGCCTGCCCGGCGAGGCCTGCGCCTCCTCCTTCTTCCTGCACGGCAGGCCGCTGGGCAGACTGATCCGCCAGCTGCCCGGCGGCATCCGCCTGATCCCGGGGCACCCGGACCTGTCCAAGGCGGATACCGTCCTGGGCGGCGTGAAGGGCGTGGCCGGCCGCCTCAGGCAGGGCCTGGCCGAGCTCGCCGGGGAAGAGTGCCCCGTGCTCATCGACTGCGCCCCGGCGCTGTCCGTGCTCACCCTCAACGCCCTCTTCGCCGCGGACCGGGTGCTCATCCCGCTCACCTCCGACTTCCTCGCCATGCAGGGCCTCAACCGCCTGGAGATCGCCCTGCGCGTGCTGGAGGGGCCGCTCGGGCGGCGCGTGGAGCGGCGCATCGTGCTCACGCGCTACGACGAGGAAAAGACCCAGAGCCGCGACGCCCTGGCGACGCTCAAGCAGCGCTACGGCGGCGAGCTCACCGACACCAAGATCTCCGACGACCCGGCGCTCGCCGAGAGCCCGGCCCACGGCATGGACATCTTCGCCTACGCCGCCGACTCCGCCGGCGCCCACGACTATCGGCTGCTCACCATGGAGCTGCTGTCCAAGGGCTTCTTCCAGAGGCCGGTGTCGTAAACACGCCGGCCGGCAGGCGCGCATCGCGTTTTCCCTGGCGATGCCGAAAGGCAGGGTGATATCCTGACAGCGCTGCTCGGGTATTGCCGAGCCCGAGGCGCCACAAGAAAGCGAGGAGACGGACCGCAATGGCTGCAAAGCCGACGCCCCAGGCGCAGCGCGTCGCCCGGTTGGAAGACGAGCTGCGCCAGCGCGAAAACGAGATCGCCATGCTCAGGGAGACGGCCATGGCGGTCGGCAGCGAGCTCGACCTGGACAAGGTGCTGCAGCTCGTCGCCGACCGGGCGCGGGCGCTGCTCGACGCCGACACGGTGCTCATCCCCACCCTCAGCCCCGGCTGCGACGAATACACCTACCGGGCCGGCGCCGGCCGCCACGCCGAGGAGATCGTCGGCGAGTCCCTGCCCCTCGATTACGGCGTCTGCGGCTGGGTCTGGCGCCACAAGAGGCCCTGGTGGCGGGGCATGCTCGACGAGCTCACGCCCCAGGAGCGCAACCGCTGGGAGAAGGAGGCGGGCAGCCTCATCCTCGTGCCGCTCATCGGCCGCGAGCACTTCCTCGGCGGCATCGCCGGCATGAACAAGCGCGGCGGCGAGTTCACGGAGAAGGACCTCAGCCTGCTGGAGCTCTTCGCCGGCCAGGTCGCCATCGCCATCGAGAACGCCATGGTCATGCAGAAGGTGCAGGAGGCGCGGACTGAGGCCGAGGAATACCAGCGCCAGCTGCGGCGCCTCAACAGGCAGCTGCTCGCCGTCAACCAGGAACTGGAATACCTCACGCTCTACGACCCCCTCACCGGGCTGCCCAACCGCTCCCTGCTGCGCGACCGCCTGCAGGAGCGCATGGCCGCCGCCGGCCCGGAGCAGCCGCTCGCCATCCTGCTCGTCGACCTCGACCGCTTCCAGGACGTCAACGACACCCTGGGCCACGAGGAGGGCGATCTGCTCATCCGGGGCGTGGCCGAGCGCTTCGAGGCGCTCATCGGTGCCGTGGGCACGCTCAGCCGCATCGGCGGCGACGAGTTCGCGGCCCTCCTGCCCCATGCCGATGAGGGCCAGGCCGTCGCCATCGCCCGCTCCCTGCAGGAGGCCCTGAAGCGGCCCTTCAGGCTGGGCGGCCAGGACGTGGCCGTCACCGCCAGCATCGGCATCACCCTCTACCCGCAGCACGGCGACAGCGTGACCCAGCTGCTCAAGCACGCCGACGCGGCCATGTACGCCGCCAAGCGCAGCCGCAACGACGTGCGGGTCTACGACGAGACCTACAGCGAATGCACCTCCGGCCGCCTCAGCCTGGTGAGCGACCTGCAGGCGGCCCTGGAGCGCCAGGAGTTCGAGCTCCACTACCAGCCCAAGGTGGCGCTCGCCACCGGCACCATCGTCGGCTTCGAGGCCCTGGCGCGCTGGCCGCACGGGCAGCGCGGCTTCGTGCCGCCGGACATGTTCATCAGCGCCATGGAGCAGACCGGGCTGATCTACGAGTTCAGCTGCTGGGCGCTGCGCACGGCCCTGGATCAGTGCGCCCGCTGGCGGCGCCTGGGCTGGGACATCCAGGTGGCGGTGAACCTCCCCGTGACGGTGATCCTGGAGCCGCGCTTCCTCGGCGAGCTGCACAAGGCCTCGGCCCGCCAGGCGGGCGCCGAGGGCCTGATCTTCGAGATCACCGAGAGCATCTTCCTGAGCGACTACGAGCGCCTCACCGGCCTGCTCGACGAGATCCGCAAGCTGGGCGTGAGCCTGTCCATCGACGACTTCGGCACCGGGCACTCCTCGCTCTCCCGCCTGCGCAAGCTGCCCGTGAGCGAACTGAAGATCGACCGCGCCTTCGTCATGGACATGGAGAAGAACCAGGACGACCTGGTCATCGTCGAATCCACCATCCGGCTGGCCCACAACCTGGGGCTCGACGTCGTCGCCGAGGGGGTGGAGAACGCGCGCATCCTGAAGCACCTGACCCGGCTGGGGTGCGACATGGTGCAGGGCTACCACGTCGGCCGGCCCATGCCGCCGGACCGGGTCGAGGCCTTCGTCGCCGAGGCGGGGTGGCGGGTGGCGCTGCTGGGCGACGAAGGGCGGGCGAGCGCGGCCTGACCCCGGCGGCCGCTCAGCCGCCGTTGCCCAGGCGCCGGATCGTCCCCCGCATCCACCACACCATCACCAGGCCCGGCACCGCGGCGGCCACGGAGAAGAGGAAGAAGGCCGGCCAGCCGATGGACTCCGAGAGCACCCCGGAGAGCGGGCTCACGTAGATGCGCCCCACCGCCGCCAGGGCCGAGAGCAGGGCATAGTGGGTGGCGGTGTAGCGGTGGTTGCACAGGCCCATGAGGAGCGCCACGAAGGCCGCGGTGCCCATGCCGCCGGAGACGTTCTCGAAGGCGATGGCGGCGAGCAGCAGGGCGTCGATCTCGGTGGGGGTGTCCAGGGCGACGAACCCCAGGTCGAAGGGGGCGAGGGCGAAGCTGCCCCAGGCGCCCCTGCCTAGCACCGCCAATAGATAGAACCCGAAATTGGACACCAGCTGCAGCACGCCGAAGGCGAGCAGGGCCTGGTCCAGCCGGATCCTCAGCATCACCGCCCCCGCGGCGAGCGCCCCGAAGATGGTGAGCCAGATGCCGATCACCTTGTTGACGATGCCGACCTCGGCCTGGGCGAAGCCCATGCCCTTGATGAGGAAGGGCGTGGTGAGCGTGCCCGCGAAGGCGTCGCCCAGCTTGTAGAGCACGATCAGCGCGAGCAGGGCCCAGGCCCCCGGCTGCTCGAAGAAGCTCGCGAGCGAGCGGTTCAGGGTCTCGAAGCCGACCCGCCGCGCCGCCCAATACGCCAGGGGCAGGGCGGCGGCGATGCCGGCGAGCACGAAGAGGAGCTGGATCCACTTGTTCTCGTCCTCGGGGTCGAGCCCGGCGAGCGTCAGCAGGCCGCGGGCGGCGAACCAGCCCACGGCCACCGCTGCGGCCATGGCGAGGAAGCCGGCGAGCTCGCGCCGGGGGTCCGAGGCGAGGGGCTTGGAGGCGCTGTTCACCCGCGGCAGGGTGAGCAGCGACACCCCCGCCGCGGCGAGCATGATGCCGGACATGGTGAGGTAGACCTGCGACCAGCTGCCCCACTGCTCGGCCCAGATCAGCGCCACGCCGCCCGAGAGGATCATCGCGAGGCGGTAGCCGAACACCGACAGCGACCCCCCCAGGCCGCGCTCCCTGGGCTCCAGGACGTCGGTGCGGTAGGCGTCGATCACCACGTCCTGCGAGGCGGAGAGGAAGGCGATGCTGAGCGCGGCGACGGCGAAGAGCCCCGGCGCGGCCGAGGGCGAGAGCCCGGCCATCCAGGACAGCGCCGCGGCGAGCGCGAGCTGGGTGAGCACCAGCCAGCCGCGCCGGCGCCCCAGCCAGGGCGGCTCGAAGCGGTCCATGAGCGGGGCCCAGAGGAACTTGAAGGTGTAGGGCACGCCCACCAGCCCCAGGAAGCCGATGGTGGCGATGTCCACCCCGTCCACCGAGAGCCAGGCCTGCATGGCCTGGCCGGTGAGCGCCAAAGGCAGTCCCGAGGCGAAGCCCAGGAAGAGGACGGCGGCGAGGCGGTGGAAGGCGGCGGGGGAGTCGGGCATCGTTAAACCATTCGTTTTTGAATACGGATCGGACAACTGCGGTATGTGGGAGCGGCTGAAGCCGCTCCTAACCTTGCCTGGGGCCTGTGCGGTGTCTCACCGGCCATCTGGCCGCACCCCTGCCATCAGGCTCAACAGCTTGTCCAGAGACGCCACCGTCCCCCGCCGACTGTCGAGCAGGGCCTTCGTGAATTCGCGCCGGTACGCATCCGAGGTGTGTGGATTTTTCCCCAGGCGTGCGAAGAGCCCCGCCTTGCATTTGGCCGACTCGGTTGGGACGGGCACACCCAGAATGTCCAGCAACAGGCCGTCACAACAAGGGTCTGCCCCGATCAGGCATATCCTTTTCGACCGGGCCAGCTTCCGCAACTCGGGCGTCCAGGGCAGGTCCTCGTCCATGAGCACGGCCACGATGCTGTAAGCCGCACCTCGGGCATGGCGGATCGCTACGTCGACCACATTGTCCGGGCCTTTGCCGTGGGCATTCCTGACAGCGACCGATACGCCGCACCCACGCGTGACATAGAGTGCCTTCAGGTGGTCGAGAAATGCCTTCTCCGTGTCGCCCTCACCCACAATGAGCACGGTGGTCCGGGCCTTGCGCAGCACCTGACTGGGACGCCGGATCATGGACTGTCTAGGCTCGCTCAGACATTCGGGATCGCGCCGTAGGCGCCCGCCATGTACTTGGCGTAGAGGTTGTCGTCGTTGCGCACGCCTCGCATGCTGTCGAGCCGCCAGGCCTCGCTGCCACACGCCTCGTCCTTCTGCACCAGGGTAATCTGCGACTTGTGCAGCAGGTTCAGCACCTCGACCGAGTGGCAGGTGAATATGATCTGCGCATTGTTGGGGTTGGTCGCCGGGCTGAAGAACAGGTCCAGGATCGGCGTCAGCATGTGGGGATGCAGGTCCGCCTCGAACTCGTCGATCACCGCCAGACCGCCGTCCCGCAACACCGGCAACAGGCGCGACAGCAGCACGAAGGCGCTCTGCGTGCCGCTGGACTCCTGGAACAGCGGCAGCTTGGCGGTGCGGTCGCCATGCCGGTGCATGCCGAAGGGCAGCGGTACCTTTTGCATCTCGCCCTTGTCGTTGGGGATATCCAGCATTTCAACGGTCACCTCGGCCAGGCCCAGGTCCCACGCTTGAAGCAGCGCGCTCATCTGGCGCAAGGCCGGTTCGTCGTTCGCAAAGAAACGCGATGCCGTCATCACATCCGCATCATGGAAGTGTTGACGGCCCAGGTAGTTGACGTTGGTCGTCAGCGAGAGCGAGGCGAAATCGCTCGCCAGCGGTACTTGGTACTGGGCTGCCGTGGAGATCAGTGATGCGTTCTCCCGGACTTTCTCCGCCTCGCGCGGGTTGAAGCCGAAATCCTGCTGCTTGATGCGGTAGCCTTGCGCACTCTCCAGCCACTCGCGCGTGAAGACGTAGCTGAACAGACGGCTGGTCTTCACATGCAGCGCCTCGCTGACGACCCGGTCTGGCGTCACGGCAAGCTCATAGCGCCACAAGCGGCCGTCGAAATCGAACTCGATCTCGAACTCGCTGACCTGGTCAGCGCCGAAGAAATGGGCTTGGACCGGGATTCTCGCCTTGGGGTCGCTCCGAAATGAACCGCTCACGAACCAGCCGAGAAACGCCAGGGGTTTCAGCAGATTGGTCTTGCCGCTGCCATTGGGGCCGATCACGGCCATCGCCTTGGTCAGCCGCTGGCCGGTCGTGTCCGTCGCCGAGAGGTCATTCCGCGGCGCATGCTTGTTGAGCCGGAAGGAGACCTCCGTGGCCACGCCAAAGGACAGAAAGTTCTTGATCGTGTACGAGTGGAGCATGGTTGTGGCCTTGCAGGACTAATATCAACAAATATTTGTTGATATTAGTCTAATACTGCCTTTATTGCACTCGGGGTAGAAACAATCCATGCTCGCTCAGGTGCCCCGATTGAGGCTTCCAACTCGGTGCTCATTTTCCGATCGGGTCACCGTAATCCACGATCAGCGGCGCGTGGTCGGAAAAGCGCTCGTCCTTGTAGACCGCCGCGGCCCGCGCCCTCGCCGCGATGCCCGGGGTGGCGATCTGGTAGTCGATGCGCCAGCCCACGTTCTTCGCCCAGGCCTGGCCGCGGTTGCTCCACCAGGTATAGGCCTCGCCCTCGGCCTCGGGGTGGAGGCGGCGGTGGACGTCGACCCAGCCGCCGTCGAAGAGCCGGCCGATCCAGGCCCGCTCCTCGGGCAGGAAGCCCGAGTTCTTCTGGTTGCCCTTCCAGTTCCTGAGATCCTTCTCTGTGTGGGCGATGTTCCAGTCGCCGCAGAGGATCACCTCGCGCCCGGAGGCGTAGAGCCGCTCGAGATGGGGAAAGAAGCGGTCCATGAAGGCGAACTTGGCGGCCTGGCGGTGCTCGCCCGCGGAGCCGGAGGGCAGGTAGACGGAAACGACGGAGGTGTTGCCGAACACCGCCTCGAGGTAGCGGCCCTCGACATCGATGTCCGGCAGCCCCAGGCCCTCGATGATCTGGTCGGGCTGCGTCTTCGAGTAGAGGCCCACGCCGCTGTAGCCCTTCTTCTCGGCGTAGTGGAAGTAGCCGTAGAACCCTTCCGGGTTCAGCAGGTGTTTGGTCATGTCGCCCACCTGGGCCTTGAGCTCCTGCACGCAGACCACGTCGGCGCCCTGCCGGGGCAGCCATTCGAGGAAGCCCTTGCGCGCGGCGGAGCGGATGCCGTTGAGGTTGAGGGTTACAATTCGCATGGTTGTTGAATCTAAATGATCCGCAGATGACACAGATTTACACAGATGAATCAAAGGAAAAATCTGCGTCCATCTGTGTCATCTGCGGATACCGTTTTTTCAGATTTTCAGGCGGTTACTATGCAGGATTACAAAAACGCATTCATCGAGTTCGCCATCGCCCAGAAGGTGCTGCTCTTCGGCGAATTCAAGACCAAGGCGGGGCGCATGAGTCCCTATTTCTTCAACGCCGGCCTGTTCAACGACGGCGCCTCGCTCAAGCGGCTGGGCGAATTCTACGCGAAAGCCATCCTCGATTCCGGCGTGGCCTTCGACGGCCTGTTCGGCCCGGCCTACAAGGGCATCCCGCTCGCGGCCAGCGTCGCCGTGGCGCTCGCCGGCATGGGCCGCAACGTGCCCTACAGCTACAACCGCAAGGAGGCCAAGGACCACGGCGAGGGCGGCACCATCGTCGGCGCGCCGCTTGAGGGCCGGGTGCTGATCGTCGACGACGTCATCTCCGCCGGCACCTCGGTGCGCGAGTCGGTGGCGCTGATCCGCGCCGCCGGCGCGACGCCCTGCGGCGTGGCCATCGCCCTCGACCGCATGGAGCGCGGCCAGGGCGCGCTCTCCGCGGTGCAGGAGGTCGAGGCGCAGCACGGCATCCCGGTGGTGAGCATCGTCAACCTGGACGACCTCACGGGTTATCTTGAGGGGCATCCGGAGTGGGCGGCCACCCTGGAGGCGATCCGGGGCTACCGCGCCCGGTACGGCGTCGCCTGAGGGGCGGGTCCCGCAAACGCAGACGGGGGCCGCGGCCCCCGTCCGGCCTTGGGCGAGGCGGGCTCAGCCCGCCAGCTTCTTCTTCAGGAGCTCGTTGACCTGCTGGGGATTGGCCTTGCCGCGGGTCGCCTTCATCACCTGGCCGACCAGGGCGTTGAAGGCCTTGTCCTTGCCGGCGCGGAATTCCTCGACCGACTTCGGGTTGGCGGCGAGGACCTCGTCGAGGATGCGCTCGATCTCGCCCGTGTCGGACATCTGCTTGAGGCCCTTGGCCTCGATGATGGCGTCGGCCTCGCCCTCGCCCGCCCACATGGCGGCGAAGACCTCCTTGGCGAGTTTGCCCGAGAGGGTGCCGTCCTGTAGCCGGGCGAGGAGCCCCGCGAGGCTCGCCGCGCCGATCCGGCTCTCTGCGATGTCGAGGCCTTCCTTGTTGAGGGTGCCGGAGAGCTCGCCCATGACCCAGTTGGCGGCGAGCTTGGCAACCCTCTCCCCCTGCCCCTCTCCCGCTTGCGGGCGAGGGGAGACAAGGAGCTTGGCAACGACGGCCTCGAAGTATTCGGCCAGCGCGTGGGAGGCGGTCAGGGTGGCGGCATCGTAGGCCGACAGGCCCCAGTCGGACTGGTAGCGCGCCTGCTTGGCCTGCGGCAGTTCGGGCAGCTCGGACTGCATGCGTGCGATGAGCGCGTCGTCGAGCCGCACGGGCAAGAGGTCGGGGTCGGGGAAGTAGCGGTAGTCGTGGGCCTCCTCCTTGGTGCGCATCATGCGCGTGGCGCCGCTGTCCGGGTCGAAGAGCACCGTGGCCTGCTGGATGGCGTGGCCGTCCTCGATCCGCTCGATCTGCCAGCGCACCTCGTAGTCGATGGCCTGCTCCAGGAAGCGGAAGGAGTTGAGGTTCTTGATCTCGCGCCGGGTGCCGAACTCTTTCTGGCCCGCGGGGCGCACCGAGACGTTGGCGTCGACCCGGAAGCTGCCCTCCTGCATGTTGCCGTCGCAGATGCCGATCCAGGTCACCAGGTTGTAGAGCGCGCGGGCGTAGGCCACGGCCTCCTTCGCGCTCCTCATGTCCGGCTCGGAGACGATCTCGAGGAGCGGCGTGCCGGCGCGGTTGAGGTCGATGCCGGTGCAGCCATGAAAGTCCTCGTGCAGGCTCTTGCCGGCGTCCTCCTCGAGGTGGGCGCGGGTCAGGCGGATCACCTTGCTTGCATCGCCGACCTGGATGGCCAGCTCGCCGCCCTCGACGATGGGCAGCTCGAACTGGCTGATCTGGTAGCCCTTGGGCAGATCCGGGTAGAAGTAGTTCTTGCGCGCGAAGACGTTGACGCGGTTGAGCCTGGCCCCGATGGCCAGGCCGAACTTGATCGCGCGCTCGACCGCGCCGCGGTTCAGCACCGGCAGCACCCCGGGCAGGGCGAGGTCCACGGCGCAGGCCTGGGTGTTGGGCGCGGCGCCGAATTCGATGGGCGCCCCGGAGAAGATCTTCGACCGCGTCGTCAGTTGCGTATGGACTTCGAGTCCGATGACGGTTTCCCACTGCATGGTCAGAGGCCCTCCGGCATGCGGCGGTGCCAGTCGGTGGCGAGCTGGTACTGGTGCGCGACGTTGAGCATCCTGGCCTCGCCGAACCAGTCGCCGACGATCTGCAGGCCCACCGGTCGATGATCGGCGCCGAAGCCGCAGGGCAGGGACATGCCCGGCAGGCCCGCCAGGTTCACGGCGATGGTGTAGATGTCCGAGAGGTACATCTGCACGGGGTCGGCGGTCTTGGCGCCGAGGTCGAAGGCGGTCGTCGGCGCGGTGGGGCCCAGGATCACGTCGCAGGCCTTGAAGGCCTCGGCGAAGTCCTGGGCGATGAGGCGCCGGATCTTCTGCGCCTGCAGGTAGTAGGCGTCGTAGTAGCCGTGCGAGAGCACATAGGTGCCGATCATGATGCGGCGCTTGACCTCGGCGCCGAAGCCCTCGGCCCGGGTGCGCTCGTACATGTCGGTGAGGTCGGCGTATGCGGCGGCGCGGTAGCCGTAGCGCACCCCGTCGTAGCGGGAGAGGTTGGAGGAGGCCTCGGCCGGGGCGAGCACGTAGTACACGGGCACCGAGAGCCCCGAGTTGGGCAGGCCCACCTCCACGGTCTCGGCGCCGAGCCGGCGGTAGACGGCGAGCGCCGCCTCGACCGCCTGGCCCACGTCGGCGGCGAGCCCCGCGCCGAAGAACTCGCGGGGCAGGCCGATCCTGAGGCCCTTGAGCGGGCGATCGAGGTCGCGGGCGTAGTCTTCCGCCGGGCGCTCCAGCGAGGTGGAGTCGCGCGCGTCGAAGCCGGCCATGACATTCATGAGCAGCGCGCAGTCCTCGGCCGAGGGCGCCATGGGGCCGGCCTGGTCGAGCGAGGAGGCGAAGGCGATCATGCCGTAGCGCGAGACCACGCCGTAGGTGGGCTTGAGCCCCGTGATGCCGGTCAGCGCCGCCGGCTGGCGGATGGAGCCGCCGGTGTCGGTGCCGGTGGCGGCGGGCGCCATGCGCGCCGCCACCGCCGCGGCGGAGCCCCCGGAGGAGCCGCCGGGCACCGCGCGCTCGTCCCAGGGGTTCCGCACCGCGCCGAAGAAGCTCGTCTCGTTGGAGGACCCCATGGCGAACTCGTCCATGTTGGTCTTGCCCAGCGAGGGCATGCCCGCGGCCTTGAACCGGCTGATGACGTGGGCGTCGTAGGGCGAGACGAAGTCGGCGAGCATCCTGGAGCCGCAGGTGGCGGGCCAGCCCTCGGCGCAGAAGATGTCCTTGTGCGCCACGGGCACGCCGGTCAGCGGCCCGGCCTCGCCCCGGGCGCGGCGCGCGTCCGCGGCGCGGGCCTCCTCGAGGGTCTTGTCCGGGTCCACGGTGATGAAGGCGTTGAGCCGCGGGTTGAGCCGCTCGATGCGGGCGAGGTAGTCCTGGCAGAGCTCGGCGCTGGAGGCTTCTCCTCGAGCGAGGAGGTCGGAGAGCTCTTTGATCGTCTGGTTCATGGGCTGGCGAGGAGGGAGGAGTGCGGGGTGAGGAACGGCGCCCCCTCCCGACTCCCCACCCCCGACTCCTTACTCAATCACTTTGGGCACGAGGTACAGGCCGGCCTCCACCTGGGGGGCCACGGCCTGGAAGGCGTCGCGGCGGTCCGGCTCGGTCACCGCGTCCTCGCGCAGGCGCTGGTAGACCTCCTGGGCGTGGGCCATGGGCTCGACGCCGGAGGTGTCCACCGCCTGCATCTGCTCGATGAGCCCGAGGATGCCGTTGAGCTGGGCCTGGTACCGGGCGGCCTCCTCGGGGCTCACGCGGATGCGGGCGAGATGGGCGATGCGTCGGACGTCTTCCAGGCTCAGCATGGGTTCGGGTGTGGGCAAGGTCTGCAAGGTGGAGGCCCGAGCCCGCGCAGAGGGGCGGCCCGGCGGCCGGGCGTCATCGGATTCGGGGCCTTATGGCAACCAGCACACTAGGGTATCATAACCGGCTGAATTTTGGCTTCGGCCGCTGCTGCGCAGCTTAACATCGGCTGCGCCGATGTGAGCCTTCGCCGAAACTACGTTTTGGCTTCGGCCGCTGCTTCGCAGCCCGACATCGGCTGCGCCGATGCCGGCCTTCGCCGAAACCACGTTTTCTGACACGCACCCGGGGTGGACATCCGGGCATAAGAGGGCACAGAGGAACATGTTCGGATTTCTGCGCGGCTACTTCTCCACGGATCTGGCGATCGACCTGGGGACGGCCAACACACTCATCTACGTGCGCGGCAAGGGCATCGTGCTGGACGAGCCCTCCGTGGTGGCCATCCGCCACGAGGGCCCCGGCGGCAAGAAGACCATCCAGGCCGTGGGCGCCGAGGCCAAGCAGATGCTCGGCCGCACCCCGGGCAACATCCAGGCCATCCGGCCGATGAAGGACGGTGTCATCGCCGACTTCAACGTCACCGAGCAGATGCTCAAGTACTTCATCAAGAAGGTGCACGACACGCGCCTCTTCCACCCCAGCCCGAGGATCATCATCTGCGTGCCCTCCGGGGCGACGCAGGTGGAGCGCCGCGCCATCCGCGAGTCGGCCATCGGCGCCGGCGCGCGCCAGGTCTATCTCATCGAGGAGCCCATGGCCGCGGCCATCGGCGCGGGGCTGCCCGTGGCGGAGGCGACCGGCTCCATGGTCGTGGACATCGGCGGCGGCACCACCGAGGTGGGCGTGACCGCCCTGGGCGGCCTGGTCTACTCCACCTCCGTGCGCGTGGGCGGCGACAAGTTCGACGAGTCCATCATCAACTACATCCGCCGCAACTACGGCATGCTCATCGGCGAGACCACCGCCGAGACGATCAAGAAGGAGATGGGCAGCGCCTTCCCCGGCTCCGAGGTGCGCGAGATGGAGGTCAAGGGCCGCAACCTGGCCGAGGGCATCCCGCGCAGCTTCACCATCACCAGCAACGAGATCCTGGAGGCGCTGACCGAGCCGCT
>DYFL01000021.1 GCA_020725195.1 Hydrogenophilus sp. | reverse complement strand
TCCTGAATCCGTGTCCGAATGCATAATTAACGACATAACGCATTGATATTGTTGGATAATAAGGCATTCATCCCATTCACCCAAGCGACCATGCCCCGATTTGAACTGCGCCAAAGCGCGAAGCTGCAACTGACCTCGTACTCCGGCCTGGCGCTGATTGGTCAGTGCTGCCAGGTGGCCCAGGTCGAGGCGGTGATCGACCCGTGAGGGGAGCGAGGGTCAGGTCTTGCCTTTTGCCTTTGGTGTTATCGACTGACCGCTTGGCCGAGCTTCGGTCGGTTGAAGCGAAATTGTAGAACGTCTGCTTAGCCGGCTGATCTTGCCGTTGGGTGCCCGCCTTCGTCCTGCACGAAGAACAGAACGAAGGACGCCGTCGCGCAATGGAACCGGGACGGCGGGAAGGTCAGGTCGGTCATGTCCATCGCCTGGAAATCGATGTTGGCCAGCCCCCTGGACCGGGCCTTGCGCCTCGCCTGGTCGAGCATGCCGTCCGACATGTCGATGCCGGTGACGTGGCCCGCCGGCAGGCGCTGGGCGAGGGCCAGCGCGACGGCGCCGGTACCGGTCGCCACATCCAGCACGCATTCGTCGCCGGCCAGCTGCAGCTGCTCGGCCATATGCACCGCACTGTCCTGGAAAAAGCGCAGCGCGGGGCGGTCGTAACCGGGCGCTACGGTATCGAAGGTCCGGCGTATGAGTTCCCTGCGCTGGGCTTCATCCATGGCGCGCTCCCCGATGACCCTAAAAACGGGCTCTGCTGAAAAAACGAGCGGGTAACGCAGGCAAGGGCATCCCCACCCCCATCCTATCCTTCCCCCTGAGGGGGAAGGGACAGGAACACGCCACCCCTTGGAACCGAAATTACCCAATCAGATTTCGTAAGAGGCAAAAATGGCGCCTGCCGGCGCCACGCCTACCCTCGCCCTCTCCCACCGGGAGAGGGGATATGGGTTCAGTCGCGCTCCTCGATCCAGGCCTGCTGGATGGCCTCGAGGATCTTCTCGCCCGAGCGGTTGGGGTCGTCGTCGAAGCCGGGCAGTTCCATCACCCAGCGGTGCAGGTCGGTGAAGCGCACGTACTGCGGGTCGACGTCGGGATGGTGCTCTTCGAGCGCGATGGCGATGTCCAGGGTGTCGGTCCACTTCATCTCAATGGCCTCCTTCCTTGACCATGTTGATGGTGTATTTCGGGATCTCGATGACCAGGTCCTCGCTGCCCACCAGGGCCTGACAGGACAGGCGCGAGGTGGGCTCCAGGCCCCAGGCCTTGTCGAGCAGATCCTCCTCGGCCTCGGTGGCCTCCGGGAGGCTGCCGAAGCCCTCGCGGATGACCACATGGCAGGTGGTGCAGGCGCAGGACTTCTCGCAGGCGTGCTCGATCTCGACACCGTTCTCCAGCAGGGTGTCGCAGATGGACACGCCCTTATGGGCGTCGATGACGGCGCCCTCCGGGCAGAGTTCCTCGTGGGGCAGGACGATCATTTGCGGCATACAGCTACTCTCTGTTTGGCTTGGCCGGGCAGGGCGGCCAGGACCCCGTCCCAGAAGGCGATGCGGGCCTCCACGGCGCGGACGGCGGCCTCACGGGCCTCCGCGGCCCTGGCCGGGTCGCCCCCGCAAAGCGCCTCCAGCAGGCGCAGGGAGAGCGGGGCGTGGAAGTCCTCGTCCAGGTGGACGTGGCGCTTGAGATAGTAATGGAAGATGGGGGCATCGTGCTCTCCCACGGCCATGCGGGCGAGGAAGGCCCGGAACATAGCCGGGATCACGTGCTCGCGGCCCAGGGCGAGGGCGGCGGCCACGGCGTGGGGGCGGCCCGAGTCGATGAAGCCGAAGGTGGTGCGGGTGAAGGCGAGCGCCGGCGCGGGCGCAAGGCCGGCTTCGAGGGCGGCGGACAGGCCCCGGCTGCGGACGAGCTCGATGAAGCGCAGCGGCCGGTCGGCATCCGCGCCGATCTCCCGCATCGCACCGAGATAGAGCTCGAAATGGCTGGCGTAGACCCCTTCCCGGCCCGGGCCGGCCTCGTCGGTCTCCTCCTCCAGCACCAGCTCGTTGATGAAGCGCGCCACCGAGGCGTCCGCGCCCGGCGTCCAGGGCCAGCGTGCGGGTGCCACGGCATGCTGCAGGTACTTGATCAGGGACATGAAGTCCCAGACGGAATAGACGTGGTGCTGCATGAAGACGCGCAGGTCCTCCACGGTCTTGAGCGCCCCGTAGATGGGGTGCTGGTCGAGGCGTTGCTGCAGCCCCTCTACGAACTGGGTATCGAATTCTGTCATTTGGCTAATGCGGCTTATACGTCGAGTTCTTCGATCTTGTGGCCCGTGAGCGCCTTCTTCACGCTCAGATCCATGCGCCGGGCGGCGAATTCCACGGTGCCCTTGTTGAGGGCCTCGGTGGCTCGCTTGATGGCCTGGGGCACGTCGCCCTCCAGGGCCTTCTTCAGCGCGGCGATGAGGTTTTCGATCTCTTCGCGCTCCTCCGCATCGAGGAGCTCCGCCCCGTTCTCCGCCAGGGCGATCTCGGTGGCCTCCACGAGGCGCTGGCCGTCCACCTTGAGCTCGGCCAGCTGCCTCGCCGACATGTCCTCGCGGGCGTGGTCGTAGGAGTCGCGCAGCATGCGCGCCACCTCGTCGTCGGTGAGGCCATAGGAGGGCTTGACCTCGATGTGGGCCTCCACCCCGGTGGACAGCTCCCGGGCCGAGACGGAGAGCAGGCCGTCGGCGTCGACCTGGAAGGTGACCCGGATGCGCGCCGCACCCGCCACCATGGGCGGTATGCCCCTGAGCTCGAAGCGGGCGAGCGAGCGGCAGTCGGCGACCAGTTCGCGCTCGCCCTGGACCACGTGGACGGCCATGGCGGTCTGGCCGTCCTTGAAGGTGGTGAATTCCTGGGCCCGGGCGGTGGGGATGGTGGCGTTGCGCGGGATGATCTTCTCGACCAGCCCGCCCATGGTCTCCAGCCCCAGGGACAGCGGCACCACGTCGAGCAGCAGCCAGTCGTCCTCCTGGCGGTTGCCCGCCAGCACGTTGGCCTGGATCGCCGCGCCCAGGGCGACCACGCGGTCCGGGTCCAGGTTGGTCAGCGGGGTCTGGCCGAAGAACTCGCCCACCGCCGCCTGGATCCGGGGCACGCGGGTGGAGCCGCCCACCATGACCACGCCCTTGACGTCGGCGGGCTCGAGGCCGGCATCGCGCAGGGCCCTGCGGGTGGGAACGAGGGTCTTGTTGACCAGGCTCGCGGTCATCGCGTTGAACTGCGCCTCGGTGAGGTCGAGGTCGATGAACTCGCCCGTGGACAGCACCGCCGTGACCTTCACCTCGGGGTGCTCGGTGAGCATCTCCTTCGCCTCCCGGGCCTTGGCCAGGAGCAGGGCCTTGTCGTGGTCGTCGATGACCTTGAGGCCGGCCTGCTCCAGGACCCAGCAGTAGATGCGCCGGTCGAAGTCGTCGCCGCCCAGGGCCGAGTCGCCGTTGGTGGCGAGCACCTCGAAGACGCCGCGGGTGAGCCTGAGGATGGAGATGTCGAAGGTGCCGCCGCCCAGGTCGTAGACCGCGTAGATGCCCTCGGCGCCGTTGTCCAGGCCGTAGGCGATGGCCGCCGCGGTGGGCTCGTTCAGGAGCCGCAGCACGTTGAGCCCGGCGAGCCGCGCCGCGTCCTTGGTGGCCTGGCGCTGGGCGTCGTCGAAATAGGCCGGCACCGTGATCACCGCGCCCATGAGCTCGCCGCCCAGGGCGGCCTCCGCCCGGGCCTTCAGCACCTTGAGGATCTCGGCGGAGACCTCCACCGGGCTCTTCACCCCGGCGGCGGTCTTCAGCTGCACCATGCCCGGGGCGTCGACGAAGCGGTAGGGCATGGTGGCCGCGTCCGCGATGTCCTTGAGGCCGCGCCCCATGAAGCGCTTGGCCGACACCACGGTGTTGTGCGGGTCGTCGCCCTGCCTCGCCTGGGCCTCGTAGCCCACGCTGGTCGCCCCGTCGGCGTGGTAGCGCACGACGGAGGGCAGCAGCGCGCGGCCGTGATCGTCGTTGAGCACGACGGCGATGCCGTTGCGCACCGTGGCCACCAGGGAGTTGGTCGTGCCCAGGTCGATGCCCACCGCCAGGCGGTGTTCGTGGGGCGCGGTGCTCATGCCCGGTTCGGCGATTTGCAGGAGTGCCATTTTTTTACTGGGAAACGAGAAACGGGAAACGAGAAACGAGGAATCGCGGCCAGGCCGCTTTTCCCATTTCCCTTTTCCCTTTTCCCGTCCTCACTCGATGTCCTCGTAAGCCGCGTCGATCTCCGCCAGCAGTTTTTCCATGAAGCGGTATTTGCGCAGGACCTCGGCGGCCTGGGCGTAGTCGTGGCGCTCGTCCAGCAGCCCCTCAAGCTCCGTCTGGAGCGCCTGGGCCACCGCCCGCAGCGACTGCTCCAGGCGCTGCAGCGCGCCGAGGTCCCTGCCCGACCTGGCCTCTTCCAGGGCCTCGCGCCATTCCATCTGCTGCATGAGGAAGTCGGGCGGCATGGCGGTGTTGTTCGGGTCCATGGCGTGGATGCCCTGCAGTTCGAGCAGGTAGCGGGCGCGCTCGAAGGGCCGGCGCAGGGTCTGGTAGGCCTCGTTCACCCTGGTCGCCCACTGCATGGACAGGCGCTTCTCCGCCTCTCCGGCGTGGGCGTAGCGGTCGGGATGGACCTCGGCCTGCATGCCCCGGTAGGCGTGCTCCAGGGCCGCGGCGTCGAGACCGAAGCGCGGCGGCAGGCCGAAGAGTTCGAAGTGGTTGCGGCTGAAATCGTGGGGCATGCGGGAAACGGGAAACGGGAAACGGGAAACGGGGGACCGCTGTTGGCGTTTCCCATTTCTCCTGAGCCGCCTAGCGGCGAGTCCCGTTTCCCATTGTTTCAGACGTTGAAGCTCTCGCCGCAGCCGCAGGCGTTCTTGACGTTGGGGTTGTTGAACTTGAAGCCCTCGTTGAGGCCCTCGCGCACGAAGTCGAGCTCGGTGCCGTCGAGGTAGACCAGGCTCTTGGGGTCCACGAAGACGGTCACGCCCTGGCTTTCGAACTTGATGTCCTCGGGGTCCACGTCGTCGGCGAACTCCAGCTTGTAGGCGAGCCCCGAGCAGCCTGAGGTGCGCACGCCCAGCCTGAGGCCCACGCCCTTGCCTCGCTTGGCGATGAAGTTCTTGACGTGGTTGGCGGCGCGTTCGGACAGGGTGACAGCCATGACTAAATCTCCTTATGCACTGGCGGCCGCGGGGTCCTGCTCCGCGAGGCCGTGTTTCTGCTTGTAGTCCTGCACCGCCGCCTTGATGGCGTCCTCGGCCAGGATGGAGCAGTGGATCTTCACCGGCGGCAGGGCCAGCTCCTCGGCGATCTGGGTGTTCTTGAGCGCCATGGCCTCGTCCAGGCTCTTGCCCTTCACCCATTCGGTCACCAGCGAGGAGGAGGCGATGGCCGAGCCGCAGCCGTAGGTCTTGAAGCGGGCGTCCTCGATGATGCCCTGCTCGTTCACCTTGATCTGCAGCTTCATCACGTCGCCGCACGCCGGGGCCCCGACCATGCCGGTGCCCACGTGTTCGTCGGCCTTGTCGAAGGCGCCGACGTTGCGGGGGTTTTCGTAGTGGTCGAGGACCTTGTCGCTGTATGCCATTTTTAGCTCCTTACGTCGCGGGGAACTGGGAAACGAGAAACGGGAAACGCAAGATTCAGGCGTCGAACACGTTTCCCATTTCCCATTTCCCGTTTCCCGAATTAATCAATGCGCCGCCCACTGCACGGTGTCGAGATCGATGCCGTCCTTGTACATCTCCCACAGCGGCGACATCTCGCGCAGCTTGCCGATCTTCTCGTGCAGCAGCTTCACCGCGTAGTCGATCTCCGCCTCGGTGGTGAAGCGGCCGATGGTGAAGCGGATGGAGCTGTGCGCGAGCTCGTCGTTGCGGCCCAGGGCCTTGAGCACGTAGGAGGGCTCCAGGCTCGCGGAGGTGCAGGCCGAACCCGAGGACACCGCCAGGTCCTTGATCGCCATGATCAGGCTCTCGCCCTCGACGAAGTTGAAGCTGACGTTGAGGTTGCCGGCAATGCGCGCATCCGGGTCGCCGTTGACGTGCACCTCCTCGATGTCGGAGACGCCCTTGAGGAGCCGGTCGCGCAGCATGCGGATGCGCTCGTTTTCAAGATGCATCTCCTGCTTGGCGATGGCGAAGGCCTCGCCCATGCCCACGATCTGGTGCGTGGCGAGCGTCCCGGAGCGCATGCCGCGCTCGTGGCCGCCGCCGTGCATCTGGGCCTCCAGGCGCACCCGGGGCTTGCGCCGCACGTACAGCGCGCCGATGCCCTTGGGGCCGTAGATCTTGTGCGCGGAGAAGGACATCAGGTCCACCTTGAGCTTGGCGAGGTCGATCTCGACCTTGCCTGCGGCCTGGGCGGCGTCGACGTGGAAGAGCACGCCCTTCTCGCGGCAGATCTCGCCCAGCCGCGGGATGTCCTGGATGACGCCGATCTCGTTGTTGACGAACATCACCGAGGCCAGGAGGGTGTCGGGGCGCAGGGCGGCCTTGAATTCGTCCAGGTCCAGCAGGCCGTTGTCCTTGACCCCCAGATAGGTGACCTCGAAGCCCTGGCGCTCCAGCTCGCGGCAGGTGTCGAGCACGGCCTTGTGCTCGGTCTTCACCGTGATGAGGTGCTTGCCCTTGCCCTTGTAGAAGTGCGCGGCGCCCTTGATGGCGAGGTTGTTGGACTCGGTGGCACCCGAGGTCCAGACGATCTCCTTGGGGTCGGCGCCGACCAGGGCGGCGACCTGCTCGCGCGCGGCCTCCACCGCGCGGTCCGCCTCCCAGCCGAAGCTGTGCGAGCGCGAGGCCGGATTGCCGAAATGCTCGGTCAGGTAGGGGATCATCTTCGCCGCCACGCGCGGGTCCACCGGGGTCGTCGCGGAATAATCCAGGTAGATGGGGGTCTTCACCATGTCGTTTCCGCTCCGTCAGCCGAGGGCCGCCACCTTGAGGTCGGCGGTGCCGAGCACCTCCCGCCCTTCCTGGGCCGCCTTTTTCTGTTTCTCGATCTGGCAGTTGACCAGTTCGGCCAGGCTCACCGATTCGAGATACTGGTAGATGTGCATGTTCAGGCTGGTCCACAGGTCGTGGGTCATGCAGGGCTCGTCGTCGTGGCAGTTGCCCAGGCCGCCGCACTGGGTGGCGTCGATGGGCTCGTCCACGGCGCGGATGATGTCGGCCACGGTGATGTCCTCCATGGCCTTGGCCAGGCAGTAGCCGCCGCCCGGGCCGCGCACGCTGTCCACCAGCCCCTGCCGGCGCAGCCGCCCGAAGAGCTGCTCCAGATAGGACAGGGAGATCTTCTGGCGCTCGCTGATGCCCGCCAGGGTCACCGGGCCGCGCTCGTGGCGCAGCCCCAGGTCGATCATCGCCGTCACCGCAAAACGCCCTTTCGTCGTCAGCCTCATGATTCACCACCTCTCAAGAAGGTATCCAGTGATCGCAGTGTATTAATCCTGATTAAAACAGTCAACTATTTCGCCGGGCAATGCGTCAGTCCACGATCTTGTTGAGGTAGTCCGGATCGAAGCCGTCCTCGGGCCGCTTGGCCCCTTCGGGCACGCTGCCGAAGCGCTTGAGCTCGGCGACGATCCAGTCGATGCGCCGGTCGGTGTTGGCGCTGTGGTCGATGAGGCCGTGGATGGCCTTGACCACCGGGTCGTTCATGTCGTCGCTGATGGCGTAGGCGGAAAAGCCCAGCTTCTCGGCCTGCTCGGCCCGGCCCTTGTCCTTCTCCGGCTCCAGGATGCGCGCCGGGATGCCGACCGCCGTGGCGCCCGCCGGCACGTCCTTCACCACCACGGCGTTGGAGCCCACCTTGGCCCCGGCCCCCAGGGTGATGGGCCCCAGGATCTTGGCCCCGGCCCCCACGATCACCCCCGGCCCCAGGGTCGGATGGCGCTTGCCCTTCTTCCAGGAGGTGCCGCCCAGGGTGACGCCGTGGTACAGGGTGCAGTCCTCGCCGATCTCGGCCGTCTCGCCGATCACCACCCCCATGCCGTGGTCGATGAACACCCGGCAGCCGATCTTGGCGCCGGGGTGGATCTCGATGCCGGTGAGCCAGCGGGCCAGGTGCGCGGACAGGCGCGCCAGCCACTTCAGCCCCATTCCCCAGAGGGCATGGTTCAAGCGGTGCAGGAGGATGGCGTGCACGCCGGGATAGGTGGTGAGCACCTCGAAGAAGGTGCGCGCCGCCGGGTCCCGGTCGAACACGACCGCTATGTCTTCCCGCAACCGCCTGAACATTTGAATATTGGCTCCGGCCGCCGCTTCGCGGCTTGACATCGGCATGGCCGATGTCGCCTGCAGCGAAACTGCGTTTTGGCAAATGGTGAGATGCGCGAGTATGCAATTCCCGACTAAAGGGGTCAATTTTATCTCTTTAGCCGAAAAGGCAACAAGGACTCAGGGGTTATTGCGGCCCTTCTGCACCGCCGCGAGGATGCCGCGCAGGATGGCCACCTCCTCGCGCTCCAGCCCGGCCCGGGCGAAGAGGCGGCGCATCCGGGGCATGAGCCGCTTGGGCGCCGCCGGGTCGAGAAAGCCGATGGCCACCAGGGTGCGCTCCAGCTCCGCGTAGAAGCCCTCCGCCTCCTCGTGCCGGGCCGGCTCGAACGCGGGGAGCGCGATGGTGGCGTCCTCCAGGGTGGCGCGCAGCTCGTAGGCCAGGACCTGCACCGCCGAGCCCAGGTTGAGCGACATGTAGTCCGGGTTGGCCGGGATGTTGACGAGCCAGCGGCAGCGCGCCAGCTGCTCGTTCGAGAGCCCGAAGGTCTCCGAGCCGAACACCAGGGCCACCGGCGCGGCCTGGGCCTGCTCGAGGAGCCGCGGCGCCGCCTGGCGCGGCGTGTAGGCCGGGTGCGGCAGGTCGCGCCGGCGGCTGGTCGTGGCCGCCGCCAGCACCGTGCCGGCCAGGGCCTCGTCCAGGCTCGCGCAGACCACGGCCGCCTCCAGCACGTCCACCGCCCCCGAGGCCCGGGCCCGCGCCTCGTCGTCGACGGCGCACTTCGGATTGACCAGGTAGAGGCGCGCCAGCCCCATGACCTTCATCGCCCGCGCCACCGCACCGAGGTTGCCGGGGTGGCTGGTCTCCACGAGGACGACGCGGATGTTGGCGAGGGCTGGGGCGGGGTTCATGGCCAAGTGCGGGGGAATGGGATCGAAGGCGGCATTGTAGGCAGGGACGGGCGCCGAGCCCAGGGCCGCCTCCCCGAAACCTGGCGTAGCCCGGATGCAGCGCAGCGGAATCCGGGGCGGCAACCCCCCGGATTCCGGCCTCGGCCTGCATCCGGTCTACGCGCTGATCGAAGAATTGCGGGCCGGCCTGAAAGGCGGCTAACTTGGCCGGGTGCCGGCCGCGGCTTCGGGGTAAAATGCTCCCGATTCCGCATCTCGTTCTTTCCCAATCCAGCCATGCATCCCATGCTCAACACGGCGGTCAAGGCCGCCCGGCGCGCCGGCGCCGTCATCAACCGCGCCTCCCTCGATCTGGACCTCGTCACCGTCCGCGCCAAGCGCGAAAACGACTTCGTGAGCGAGGTGGACCACGCCGCCGAGCAGGCGATCATCGACGCCCTGCTCACCGCCTATCCCGACCACGCCATCCTGGCCGAGGAGTCCGGCATGACGGGCGAGTCGGAGTTCCAGTGGGTGATCGACCCCCTGGACGGCACCACCAACTTCCTGCATGGCTTTCCCCAGTACGCGGTCTCCATCGCGCTCTTGCACCGCGGCATCCCCACCCACGCGGTGGTCTACGACCCGAACCGCAACGAGCTCTTCACCGCGAGCCGCGGCGCCGGCGCCTTCCTCAACGACAAGCGCATCCGCGTGACCAAGCGGGCGAAGCTGAAGGACGCCCTGATCGGCACCGGCTTCCCCTACCGCGACTTCACCCACCTGGACGCCTACACCGCCATGTTCCGCGACCTGGTGCAGCAGACCCGGGGCCTGCGCCGGCCCGGCTCGGCGGCGCTGGACCTCGCCTGGCTGGCGGCGGGCCGCACCGACGGCTTCTTCGAGATCGGGCTCTCCACCTGGGACATCGCCGCCGGCTGCCTGCTGGTGCAGGAGGCGGGCGGCCTGGTGGGCGACTTCACGGGCGAGGACACCTATCTCAGGACCGGCCACATCGTCGCGGGCAACCCCAAGGTCTTCGTCCAGCTGCTGCAGGCCCTCGCCCCGCACCTCACCCCGGCGCTCAGGGGCTGAGACCGGTCCCGGGGGAGCGCCTTCGGGCGCGAATCCAAGCCTGTTCGCGGACCCGGCTCAGTCCAGGATCGCCACCCCCTTCACTTGGGCATGGATCGCCCGCCCCGGCGCCAGGCCCAGGGCGTCGGCGGACTTGCGGGTGATCCTCGACAAGAGCGGCGCCCCGCCCACATCCAGCCCCACCATCACCTGCCCCGGGCTGTCGGCGGCGAGGCCCGTCACCGTGGCGGGCAGGATGTTGAGGATGCTGGTGCCCGTCTGGGGTTCGAGCGTGAGGCTCACGTCCCGGGCCTGGATGCGCAGGCGCACCCGCTGCCCCACCTCGACGGCATGCCTGGGGAGCGTGAGGCGCCCGCCCGGGAAGTCCAGGAAGGTAAGCTCGTAGGCCGCGTCGTGCCCCGCCACCACGGCCTCCACCACGGCGGCCGCCGCGTCTCCGTGGGCGAGCGGCAGGTCGAGCCGGGTCGTCAGCGCCGTGATCGCACCGCTGGCCGCGACCCGCCCGGCCTCCATGAGCACCACGTGGTCCGCGAGCCGGCCCACCTCGTCGGGGGCGTGGCTGACATAGAGCACCGGGATCTCCAGGGCGTCGTGCAGGCGGTCCAGGTAGGGCAGGATCTCCCGCTTGAGTTTCATGTCCAGCGCGGCCAGGGGCTCGTCCATGAGCAGCAGCCTCGGGCTCAGGGCGAGCGCGCGGGCGATGGCCACCCGCTGGCGCTCGCCGCCCGAGAGCCGCTCGGGGCGCCGGGCGAGCAGGTGGCCGATGCCCAGAAGCTCGACGGCCTGCGCAAGCGAGACCCGGCGCGCCGCGGCCGGCACGCGCCTCTCGCCGTATTCCAGGTTGCCGAGCACGGTCAGGTGGGGGAAGAGGCTCGCCTCCTGGAAGACGTAGCCCAGGGGGCGCCTGTGAGTGGGCAGGAAGACGCCCTCGTCCTGCCAGGTCTCGCCGTTGACGACGAGCCGCCCGCCCGGCGCCCGCTCCAGCCCCGCGATTGCCCGCAGCAGCGTGGTCTTGCCCGAGCCCGAGGGGCCGAACAGCGCCGTGACCCCGCGGCCGGGCAGGTCGAGGTCCACGTCCAGGGTGAACGCCGCGTAGGCCAGCCGCAGCCGCGCCTCGATGCTCATGGATGCAGCATGCGGTAGCGCCGGTTGACGGCGTAGACCGCGAGCAGGAGCAGGAAGGAGGCCGCCAGCAGGCCGCCGGACAGGACGTGGGCGGAGGCGTAGTCCAGGGCCTCGGCGTGGTCGTAGATGGCGATGGACAGCACGCGCGTCTCGCCCGGGATGTTGCCGCCCACCATCAGCACCACGCCGAATTCGCCCACGGTGTGGGCGAAGGTGAGGGTGAGGGCGGTGAGGAAGCCGCGCCGGGACAGCGGCACCACCACGGTGAAGAAGCGGTCCCAGGGGCCGGCCCGCAGGGTGGCCGCCGCCTCGGTCATGCGGCCGCCCACGGCGGCGAAGGCGTCCTTGAGCGGCTGCACCATGAAGGGCAGGGAATAGACGGTCGAGGCCACCACCAGGCCGGTGAAGGTGAAGGCGAGGTGGTGCAGGCCCAGCGCCTCCAGCGTGCCGCCCACCGGCCCCCGCGGGCCCAGCAGCACCAGCATGTAGAAGCCCAGCACCGTGGGCGGCAGCACCAGCGGCAGGGCGACGACCGACTCCAGCACCACGGCCAGGCGGCTGCGGCTGCGCGCCAGCCACCAGGCGAGCGGCGTGCCCAGCACGAGCAGGACCCCGGTGGTGACGGCGGACAGCGCCAGCGTCACCCTCAGGGCCAGCCAGTCGGCCTCGCTCATGCCCCCGCGCTCACTCGCCGGGCAGGGCGAAGCCGTAGCGGCGCAGCACGGCCCGGGCCGGCGGGCTGCCCATGTATTCGGCGAAGGCCGCCGCCAGGGCGTTGCCGCCGGCACGCCGCGTGACCACGTACCCCTGCTCCAGCGGCGCGTGCCAGGCATCGGGGATCAGGGTCCAGGTGCCCCTGTCCTTCAGGGTCGGGGAGAGCACCAGGGCGAGCGCGACGATGCCGGCGTCGGCCGCGCCGCTGTCGACGAACTGGGCGGCGTGGGCGATGTTCTCGCCCAGCACCAGCTTCGGCTGCAGCGCCTGCCAGGCCCCCTGATGCGCCAGGGCCTCCCGGGCGCGCTGCCCGTAGGGCGCATGCTGCGGGTTGGCGATGGCGAATTTGCGGATCGGCGCGCGGCCCAGGTCCCCGAGCGGGGTCCTCGCCAGCTCCGGCCTCAGGCTCCACAGCACGAGGCGGCCCGTGGCGTAGGGCCGGACCGGGCCCGCCGTCAGGCCCTGCGCCTCCAGCCTGCGCGGGTAGTCGATGTCCGCCGAGAAATACAGGTCGAAGGGCGCGCCGTTGACGATCTGGGTGTAGAACTTGCCGGACGAACCGTAGATCACCTCGATCCGGTCGCCGGGCCGGGCGGCGCGGAACTGCTCCACCACCTCGGCCATGGCGTACTTGAGGTCGGCGGCGGCGACGACGGTCAGGCTGTCCGCGGCCGCGCGCACGGGCAGGACGGCGGCGAGGGCAGCGGCAACCAGGCAGGACAGGAATCCACGCACGGCATCTCTCCATTCGGGGGGGTGGACGGGCAGGTCATCGTTATGCCTTTGCGGATATAGCGCTCGATCTTAGACGCGGCCCGGCACCGACGTCAACGCAGCCGGCGATTCCGGGGTATACTGTGAGGCATTCCGCTCGTGCCTCCGGCCCGGGCGGTTTTTTCTTTTTGGCATCCCAGTCGGTCTCGAAAGGAGGTACCCCGATGATCAAGCCCGCCATCACCGTCACTTCCCTCGATCTGGCCCGGATCGAGGCGCTGCTCAACGCGCTGCCGGCCAGCGCCGCGGCCCAGGCGGAGCCGCTCTGGGCCGAGCTCGACCGCGCCGAGATCGTCGAGCCGCAGGCCGTGCCGCCCACCGTGGTCACCATGAACTCGCGGGTGCGCTTCGTCATGGAGCCGGCCGGCAAGGAATTCGAGCTGGCGCTGAGATACCCGCGCGACCTCGACGGCCGCCCGGATGAGATCTCCATCCTGGCGCCCGTGGGCAGCGCGCTCCTGGGGCTGTCCGTGGGCCAGTGCATCGAATGGCCGGTGCCCGGCGGCCAGACCGTCGCCGTGCGCATCGCCGACATCCCCTACCAGCCGGAGCGCGCCGGCCGGTTCGAGCTCTGAGCCCGGCCCACAAGCGCGGCCAGGCGGCGTACTATTCGGGCTTCCGAATATCCCGCCTGGCCGCCCCGTCCACTGCCATGCAGCCGCCCAGCGCAGATCCGGCCCTCGCCCAGCACACCCCCATGATGCAGCAGTACCTGCGCATCAAGGCGGACCACCCCGACACGCTGCTCTTCTACCGCATGGGGGACTTCTACGAGCTCTTCCACGACGACGCCGAGCGCGCCGCGCGGCTCCTGGACATCACCCTGACCACCCGCGGCGCCTCGGCCGGCGCGCCCATCCGCATGGCGGGCGTGCCCTACCATGCGGCCGAGCAGTATCTGGCCAAGCTGGTGCGCCTGGGCGAATCGGTCGCCATCTGCGAGCAGATCGGCGACCCCAAGACGGCCAAGGGTCCGGTCGAGCGCAAGGTGGTGCGCATCGTCACCCCGGGCACGCTCACCGACGAGGCGCTGCTGGAGCAGAAGGCCGACGCACTGGTGCTGGCGCTCGCCCCCGGCCGCGAGCGGCTGGGGCTCGCCTGGCTGGCACTCTCCAGCGGCACCTTCGCCGCCAGGGAGATCGGGCCGCATCAATTGGGCTCGGAACTCGCGCGCCTCGACCCGGCCGAGCTGCTGCTGCCCGAGGGCTATGAGCACCCCGCGCTCGCCGGCGGCCGGCTCGCCCTGACCCGGCGCCCCGGCTGGCAGTTCGACGCCGACCGGGGTAAGCGCTTGCTCACCGAGCACTTCGGCGTGCGCGACCTCGCGGCCTTCGGCTGCGAGGACCGGCCGCTCGCCCAGGCCGCCGCGGGCCTCTTGCTCGACTACGCCCGGCTCACCCAGCAGGCCGCGCTGCCGCATGTCTCCGGCCTCGCCTACGAGCAGGACAGCGCCTACGTGGTGCTGGACGCCGCCGCCCGCCGCACCCTGGAGCTCACCGAGACCCTGCGCGGCGAGGGCGCACCCACCCTCTTCTCCGAGCTCGACGCCTGCGTCACCGCCATGGGCAGCCGGCTGCTCCGGCACTGGCTGCACCACCCCCTGCGCGACCTCGCATTGAGACAACGGCGCCTGGCCACCATCGGCGCCTTCATCGAGGCCCCGGCCGCGGCGCGCGCGATCCGCGAGCGGCTCAAGGGCGTCGCCGACCTGGAGCGCATCGCCGCCCGCGTCGCCCTGAAGAGCGCCCGGCCCCGCGACCTGGCCGGGCTGCGCGACGGCCTGCAGGCGCTGCCCGAGCTGCGCGCCCTGCTCGACCAGACCGGGGCGGGCGAGCTCGGGCTCGCCGAGCGCCTCGGCTTCCCCGCCGAGCCGCTGGCGGCACTCGCCCGGGCGATCCGGCCCGAGCCCGCCGCCATCCTGCGCGAGGGCGGGGTGATCGCGGACGGCTATTCGGCCGAGCTCGACGAGCTGCGCGCCCTGCAGTCGGACTGCGGGGCCTTCCTCATCGAGATGGAGACCCGCGAGCGGGAGCGCACCGGCATCGGAAATCTCAGGGTCGAATACAACAAGGTCTCCGGCTTCTACATCGAGGTCGGCCGCGCCCAGGCCGAGCGCGTGCCGGTGGACTACCACCGGCGGCAAACCCTGAAGAACGTCGAGCGCTACATCACCCCCGAGCTCAAGGCCTTCGAGGACCGCGCCCTGTCCGCCGCCGAGCGGGCGCTGATGCTGGAGCGGCAGCTCTACGAGGCCCTGCTCGAGGCGCTGACTCCCTACATTGCCGCCATCCAGGCCGCCGCCGCGGCGGTGGCCGAGCTCGACGTGCTCGCCGCCCAGGCGGACCTCGCGGCGGTGCGCAACTATGTCGCCCCGCGATTTGCCGAGGACTGGGGCATCCAGATCGCCGGCGGCCGCCACCCCGTGGTGGAGACCCGCGCCGAGGCCTTCATCCCCAACGACCTCAAGCTCGACGCGGCGCGGCGCATGCTCATCGTCACCGGCCCCAACATGGGCGGCAAGTCGACCTACATGCGCCAGACCGCGCTCATCGTGCTCATGGCCTGCTGCGGCCTGTACGTGCCGGCCGAGAGCGCGGCGATCGGCCCGGTGGACCAGATCTACACCCGCATCGGCAGCTCCGACGACCTCGCCGGCGGGCGCTCCACCTTCATGGTCGAGATGACCGAGACCGCCCAGATCCTGCACGGCGCCAGCGAGCAGAGCCTGGTGCTGCTCGACGAGATCGGCCGCGGCACCTCCACCTTCGACGGCATGGCGCTCGCCTGGGCCGCCGCGCGCCACCTCGCCGAGAAGACCCGGGCCTACACCCTCTTCGCCACCCACTACTTCGAGCTCACCCAACTCGCCCAGGACTACCGCACCATCGCCAACGTGCACCTGGACGCGGTGGAGAGCGGCGGCGGCCTGGTCTTCCTGCACAGCGTCGAGGAAGGCCCCGCCTCCCAGAGCTTCGGCATCCAGGTGGCCCGGCTCGCCGGCGTGCCCGCGCCGGTGATTGCGGCGGCCAAGCGCAAGCTCGTGCAGCTGGAAAACCAGCAGATCGCCCAGGGCGGCCAGGGCGACCTCTTCGCCGTGGACCCGCCCGCTGTGGAGCCCGAGCCGCACCCGGCCCTGGAGCAGCTCGCCGCCATCGATCCGGACGCCCTCTCGCCCAAGGCCGCCCTGGATGCGTTGTATAAACTGAAAAAGTTGTTGGAAGAGGGCTGAGCCATGATGAAGACCCTGCACCTGGACGCCGACGAGCTCGGCCTCGGCTTCGACGCCTGCCTCAGGCTCGCCAACGTCGCCGCCCGCGAGGTGCTGGGCGAGGCCATGCTGCTGTCCTTCTACGACCGCGACCGCAACCTGGAGTCGCCCGCCGGGGTGTCCGAATGCCACGTCGGCTGCGACACGCCGGGCTGGCTCGACTACGCCAAGAACCGCGGCGGCACCCTGGTGGTGGACTTCGGCCGCGGGCGCTACGTCTTCTGCTACATGCCGCTGGGCGTGAGCGTCTGAGGAACCGGGCTACCATGCCTGCCAATGACCTGAGCACCGGCCTCGCCCTGTCCACCCCCCTTCTCTTGGTACTCCGGCATTCTGGAAGCACGGCCTGTGGGAGCGGCTTCAGCCGCGAACGCAATGCCAGCGAGGGCTTCGCGGCTGAAGCCGCTCCCACGACCACGTCCCGTTTGGATGCAGCACCGTGTGCCACGGGGCGACAACCATGCTGAACGCGGCCATGCTGGAAGCGCTGCAGGAACTCGTCTGGCAGCTGCACCGCCTGCCCGGCGGCGCCGAGGCGGCCATTCCCGACTTCTTCGGCGCGCTCCTCGCCGGCCCGCCCGTTCACGCCGCCGACACCGGCCTCGTCGAGGCCTGGCCCCTGCTCGAAGGCGGCGAGCTCGGCCTGCTGGAGGGCGCCGAAGGGCTGCATCTGGTCCGCATCGACACGGCCGGCGCGCAGCCCCTCGCCGAGCTGCCCGGAGAGCTCCTGGCCGCCGTGCGCCAGACGGCCGACGACCCCGCCGGCCCCTACACGGCCTCGCCCCTGGTGCTCGCGCTCATGGCCATCGCCGCGGGCCGGGTGGAGGACGACCGCCGCCTCAAGCGCGCCCTGCCCCGCGTCGACGGCGCCGCCCGCGACCTCATGCTCATGACCGTCTGCCGGCTTTGTGGCTGAGCCGGTCATCCTCTTCGGCGCCTTCGACCGCCACAACCTCGGCGACCTCCTCTTCGCCCACCTCGCCGCGGCGCTGATCCGGCCCCGGGCGACAGTCATCGCCGGCCTGGCCGAGCGGGACCTCACGGAATTCGGCGGCCACCGCGTGCGCGCCATCGCCAACCTGGCCCGCGAATGGGGTGCGGCGCCGGCCCATGTGCTGCATGTGGGCGGCGAGCTCCTCACCTGCGACCTCTACGAGGCGGCGGTGATGCTGCTCCCGCCCGAGGAGGCCCGGACCGCCATCGCCCGTTACGATTCCGACCGGCAAGGCCGGCTCGCCTGGGCCCAGACCCTGCTCGGCCTCGACCAGTCCCTCGCCTATCTCGTGCCCAGGGCGCTGTTCGCAAACCCCGGCCGCCTCGTCTACCAGGCCGTGGGCGGCGTGAACCTGCCGGGCCTGCCCGAAGCCCTGCGTGAGGAAGCGCTCGCCCGCCTGCGCGAGGCCGATTACGTCAGCGTGCGCGACCGCGTCACCGCCGGCCACCTGGCCGCCGCCGGCATCGAGGCCGATCTGGCGCCCGACCCCGCGGTGCTGACGGCGGCCTGCTTCGGCAGCCGCATCCGCGATCACGCGCAGACCGGCGAGCCGGCCCGGGTGCGGGCCGCCTTCCCCCAGGGCTACCTGGCCGTGCAGTGTTCCGCCGACTTCGGCGACGACGCCACGCTCGAGGCGCTGGCCGCCCAGCTCGACCAAGTCATCAAAGCCAGCGGCCTCGGCATCGCCCTCTTCCGCGCCGGCGCCGCCCCCTGGCACGACGACCCCGGCGTCTACCGCCGACTGCTGCAGTTCATGCGCTCGGGCGACGTCCACCTCTTCGAATCGCTGAACCTCTGGGACATCTGCGCCCTGCTCGCCCATGCCCGCGCCTACTGCGGCAGCAGCCTGCACGGCCGCATCGTGGCCGCGGCCTTCGGCGTCCCCGGGGTGAATCTGCTGCGCACGGACCAGGTGGGCAAGGTGACCAAACAGGCCGCCTATGCGGCCACCTGGCATGCGGGGGAGGCAGACAGCGTCGCGGGCGCGGACGGCGTGGGCGCATGCCTCGGCCGGGCCATCGCCCAGGACAGGACGGCCCTGCTCGAGGCCGCCCGAGGGCGCGAGGAGGCGGCACGCCGGGCATCGCAGACACTCGCCGCCCGGCTCGGCACCTAGGACGCCAACCCATAAGTTCCGCTATGTTCGACACGCCCCGCATCGCCGATTGCTTTGTGGTTACGGCCGCCGCCTCGCGGCTTAACCTGCCTGGCAGGCAGGTTAGCCTGCACCGAAACTGCGTTTTCGCTCATCCTCGCCATAGCTACGGCTATGGCTGCGGTTCGCTTCGCGCACTCGGCGCGCGGATGCGCGTCTCGGCATGTACGCAAACTTATGGGTTGGCGTACTAGGAAACGCTTGCCCGTGCAGGCTTGTCGTTCCCGCGCGGGCGGGAACCCGGGAATCAAGACACTGGGTCCCCGCCTGTGCGGGGATGACGCTTTAATCCGCGCCGCCTGTTCCAGGTCAGCCTCGGCGGCGCAGGCGCCGCACCAGCCCGAAGAGCAGCGCCACCGCCACGACGCCGAGGAAGATCAGCTCCTCGTACCGGTGCGCATCCTCCAGGACCCGCTCCAGCGCCAAGCCGAAGGCGTAGCCCAGGCCGGCGACGAGCGGCGCCCAGAGGGCCGCCCCGGCCAGGTTGAGCAGGAAGAAGCGCAGCCGCGAGACCCCGCTCATGCCGATCGCGACCGGCCCGGCGACGCGCAGCCCATAGAGGAAGCGGATGAACAGGATGAGCAGGTTCTGGTGCCGCCGGATGTGCGGCGCCACCCGGTCCGCAGCCGCCCGCAGGGCGGGAAAGCGCCCGAGCAGGGCCGGACCGTGCCGCCGCCCCAGGTAGAAGTAGAGCTGGTCGCCGAGGAAGCTGGCGAGCAAGGCCACCAGGATGACCCCGGGCAGGGACAGATAGTCGCGGTGCGCGGCGAGCCCCGCCAGGACCAGCACCGTCTCCCCCTCCAGGAAGGTGCCGACGGCCACGGCCAGGTAGCCGTAGGTGTCGATCAGCTCCGCCAGCTGCACGGCTTCACTCCCGCGTCTCGCGCGGGGCTCGGTCCATGGTGTAGAGCACGGCGATCAGGCCCAGGGTGGCGAGCAGCATGTACTGGGGGCCGAAGAACCAGAACACCAGGGGCAGGCAGAAGAAGAAGGTGCGCGTGCCGTAGGAATAGTAGTTGCCGGCCCGGTTCAGGAAGGCCGTCACCTGCTCGGGCGAGAAGCGGGCGCTCGCCTCGCCGGCCGGCAGGTTGATCATGTAGCCGACGTGGTTGTAATAGCGGATGGCCATGGAAAAGAAGAAGAACGCGCAGAAGAAATCGAGGGTGAGCAGCATGGCGTTGAACAGATGCACCTCCGGGCCGCCGGCGGCCAGGGCGTTGATGGACCGCCAGGCCCCGCCCGGCTTGTCCAGGCCGGAGCTGAGGTTGAGCACGCCGATGATCAGCAGCACCGCCGTGGAGGCCATGAAGCTGCAGGCCATCACCGAGTTGCGCAGGGTCTGGACCGCCAGGATCCCGTGGCCGCCGGAGGCCATCATCGCGTCCACCCAGCGGCGGCGGGCGTGCTGGTTGACCGCATGGACCGAGAAATGCGGGTCGGACCTGACCCGCCAATGCATGTAGGTGTGATAGCCTAGGACGAGGGCCAGGCTGAGCGCGAGGGCGGACAGTTCGTGCACGAGGGTGATCAGGGGCATGGCGGTCGGGGCGGGCGGCGTCATCGGCTGGATCTATTGATAGCGTAGGCCAGAACGGAGGCGGCGACGATGACGATCACCAGGCCGTAGAGGAAGACGACCTCGGCCCGGCGCTCCAGCCTGGGGCCTGGCACCCCACCCGCAGGGCGGCGTAGGACAGGCCCACGCTGACCAGGAAGAAGACGCTGGCCGAGGCCAGAATCTCGTCGATGGCCCCCGTCCAGCCCTGCTGCGGCAGCAGCTTGACCACGCTGATGGCCATCATGCACACGCCCACCGGATTGGCGGCGGTGGGCAGGATGCGAGAGCAAGCGAGAGCAAGGGTCAGGTCTTGCCTTTTGCCTTTGGTGTTATCGACTGACCGCTTGGCCGAGCTTCGGTCGGTTGAAGCGATGTTGTAGAACGTCTGCTAGCCGGCTGATCTTGCCGTTGGGTGCCCGCCTTCAACACCGTGCCTGCCGACGCTGACAGAAGCAAGGCCGATCACATCCCGCTTCCGATTCCAGGCTCCTGATTTCATCCGGAACTCAATCGCCGCGTTCCTCGCAATGCCCCCGCCCGCAGTGCCCGCCCGCACAGCTGCCGCAGCCCGCGCCTTCGTCGCGGAAGGGCCCGAGCTCCGGATGGCGTCGGGCGAAGAGGCGGTAGGCCCGCTGCACCACGACCCAGCCCAGCAGCAGCAGCAGGATCAGGCCGATGGTGAGGAGGTAGGTGCTCATTCGCCCGCCCCCAGGCCGGCAAAGCCCATGAAGGCGAGCGAGAGCAGGCCTGCCAGCATCAAGGACAAGGCCGTGCCCTGCACCACGCCGGGCACGTTGGCGAGGTTCAGCCGCTCGCGCAGGCCGGCCATCAGCACCAGCGCCAGGGTGAAGCCGGCGCCGGCGGCGATGGCGAAGACCACGGACTGCAGGAAGTTGTATTCGCGCGCGGTCTGGAACAGGGCGACGCCGAGGACGGCGCAGTTGGTGGTGATGAGCGGCAGGAAGATGCCCAGGGCCCGGAACAGGGCCGGGCTGTATTTCTTCATGAACATCTCCACCAGTTGCACCGCCGAGGCGATGACCACGATGAAGGAGATGAGCCGCAGGAACTCCAGCTGGAACTCCACCACCAGCCAGTTGAGGCCGTAGGCGCAGAGCGAGGCGACCAGCATGACGAAGGTGGTGGCCGCGCCCATGGGGGCGGCGGTGTCGAGCTTGCCCGACACGCCGAGGAAGGGGCACAGGCCCAGGAACATGGCCAGCACGAAGTTGTTAGCGAGCAGGGTGCCGAGGAAGATCTGGGTGAGGGACTCAGGCGCCATGGTCAACTCCTTTGCTCCCCTCCCCCTCCGGGACCAGCCCGAAGGGCGCAGGACAGCACAAAGTGCTGGTCCCGAGCACGGCGAGGGATGGGCCGTAGGCCCTCAGAGGGGCCGGGGGTGAGGGCATGCGCTGTGTGGTCTGCATACATCCTTCCCTCACCCTAACCCTCTCCCACGGGGAGAGGGGATCTTGTTACTTTGCGGCTGCGCCACCAGGAAAACAGCAGCAGCCACGCCCCCAGCACGAAGAAGCCGCCGGGCGGCAGCACCATCACCACCCAGGGCTGGAAGTCGGGGCCGAAGAGGGAAACGCCGAAGAGCTTGCCGGCGCCGAAGATCTCGCGCACCGAGCCCAGGGCGAAGAGCCCGATGGCAAAGCCCAGGCCCATCCCCAGGGCGTTGGTCACCGCGGGCAGCGGCGGGTGCTTGGAGGCGTGCGCCTCGGCCCGGCCGAGGATGAGGCAGTTGACCACGATGAGCTGGATGAAGGCGCCCAGGGCCTCGTAGAGCTCCAGGCTGATGGCGGCGATGAGGTAATCGACGACGGTCACGAAGGTGGCGATGATGACGATGTAGGTGGCGATCCGCACCTCCTTGGGCACCATCTTGCGGATGAGCGACACCAGCAGGGCCGAGCTCACCAGCACGAAGGCGGTGGCGAGCCCCATGGCGAGCGCGTTCACCGCCGAGACGGTCACCGCCAGCGCGGGGCACATGCCGAGCACCATGACGAAGACGGGGTTCTGGCGCCAGAGCCCTTCGAGGAACTCGTCCAGGGTGCTGGGCGGCGCCTTGCCGGGCAGGGCCATCATGTTTCTCCGGGAAATGGGAAACGGGAAAAGGGAAACGCAATACCCTCCCGGCAGCGAGGGGCGCGCCGCAGGTGCGGGGTGGGCATCCCGTTTCTCGTTTCCCGTTTCACGATTGAATGTTCAGCTTGTCCAGGTGCGGCACCAGCATGGGCAGCAGCCGGCCGGCGCTGTCGTTGATGCCGCGCCCCACCGCCTTGCAGGTGACGGTGGCCCCGGAGATGGCGTCGATCTCCCAGGCCCGGGTCTTGGTGCCGTGCTTGACCACCTTCACCGCATTGGCCAGGGCCTTCATCTCGGCATCGAGGCGCACGTCCAAGGCCTCGAAGTTCTTCAGGAACTGTGGGTCGGTGACGATCTTGTCGCCGATGCCCGGCGTCTCCCGCATGCCGACCACCCCGAAGCCGGTGACCGCCTGCCGGACGGGGTCGTAGGCGTAGAGGATGCGCACCACGTCGGCATAGCCCTTGGCGGCGGCCTCGGCGGCCACGCCCAGGAAGGCGCCCTGCGCATCGTAGGCGGCGTAGAACTTCACCGCGCCCTCAGGCGCCGGCCCCTCGTCCACGGGGCGGATGCCCTGGGCGCTGGCGTAGTACTCGGCGACCGAGGCCGCGCCCGGGATGACCTCGAACACCGCCCGCTCCAGGGCCAGCCTCTTGTTGGCGGTGATGGCCGGGAGCGTGCCCTGGTAGGCCGACACGATGAGGATGCCGCAGAGGGTGGCCACCAGCGCCAGGGTGCCGATCATGGCGGTGCTGGAGGTGATGGCGGGGGCGGGCTGGTTCATCCTGAAATCCACAGATTACACAGATGAACACAGACAAACCCTTGCGGCATCAGGATGCTGCAGGTCATGTCTCGCGTACCAGGGCGTGAAACGTCTAACCGGGCACAAGCCTTTGAAACATCTGTGCAAATCTGTGTCCATCTGTGGATAACCGATGTTGAGAGGCTCATGCCTTGCCCTCCGGCGCCTTCCTGCGCGGCGCCCCGAAGACCCGCGGCTGGGTGTACTGGTCGATGAGCGGGGTGAGCGCGTTGCCCAGGAGGATGGCGTACATCACCCCCTCGGTGAGCCCGCCGAAGTAGCGGATCATGACCGTGACCGTGCCGATCACCGCGCCGTAGATCCACACCCCCCTGGGCGTGACCGGGGAGGTGGCCGTGTCGGTGGCCATGAACACCGCGCCCAGCACCAGGCCGCCGGAGAGCAGCACGAAGTAGGGCGGCGGATAGCGGCCCGGGTCGACGAGGTGGAAGACCAGCGCCAGCAGCAGCGCCGAGCCCAGGACCGCCGCGGGGATGCGCCAGTCGAGGAAGCGGCGCACGGCGAGATAGAGGCCGCAGGCCAGGATGAGCAGGGCCGAGGTCTCGCCCACCGAGGCGGTGGCCATGCCCGCCAGCAGCTCTTCCGCGCCCGCCACCTGGTTCTCGAACTTCCAGCGCGCCAGCGGCGTCGCCCCGGTGTAGCCGTCCACCATGTGCTGGCTCACCCACCGGCCGAGGTCGGGCGGCAGCATGAGGGGGACGCCGAAGCTGGTGGGGATGAACTCGCTGAAGCGGCCGGGGACGTAGGCCGGCACCCAGGTGGAGATGGACACCGGGAAGGCCGCCTGGACGAAGGCGCGCCCCACCAGGGCCGGGTTGAAGACGTTGTAGCCCAGCCCCCCGAACAGGGCCTTGCCCAGGGCGATGGCGGCGAAGCCGGCCACGGCCCCCATCCAGAGGGGGAAGGACGGGGGCAGGGTCAGGGCCAGGAGCAGCCCCGTGATGGTGGCGCTCCAGTCCGAGAGCGTGCCGGGCTCGCCCGACATCCAGTTGAAGAAGCGCTCTGTGGCGAGGCAGGCGGCGGTGACCGTCAGGATCAGGGCGGCGACCGAGAGCCCGAACTGCCAGACGGAGAAGGCGCAGATGGGCAGGAGCGCGAGCACCACGTTGCGCATGATCTGCTCCACCGTGCGCCCGCTCTGCACGTGGGGCGAGGTGCGCAGCTCGATCCTGGGGCTTGCGTGGGGCATGCGGGCGTTCTGGCTTCGTCTAGGCTCAGACCCGCAGGGTAGGCAAGGCGGCGGGGCGGAGCAAGCCCGGCGCGGCCGCCGCCCGCTCGCTCCAGGCCCGCAGCAGAAGGTCCAGCTCCCGCGGGCCGAGCCGGCGGCCGACTTCGGGGCGCAATTGCTCGGTCACGCGGCGGCAGCAGGTGACATGGCGGGCGTAGGCCGGGTCGGGGGCCGGGGCATCCTCGTCGGGACACTCGTCTCCCGCCAGGCGCGCCGCCGCCGGCGCCACCACGGCGTCGTAGACGGGGAAGAGCTCCGGGAAGTGGAAGTGCAGGTATTTCGAGGCGAGCGAGCGCGCCTCCGCCTCATCCAGGTCGGCGAAGACCGCCATCAGCCGGCGGTGGGTCTGCAGCAGCTGCAGGGCATCGAGGGCCTCGGCCGAGGCCAGCAGGCCGAACCAGCTGTCCACGCCGGAGCGGCCCAGGCGCCGGGCCTCGGCCTCGGGCGAGAGGCTGCAGCCGTCGTACTCGGCATAGAGCCGGACGATGCGCCTGAGCTTTTCCGCGGTGGCCGTCTCGTCCAGGTGGTTCCGGTGCTGGAAGCACAGGTCGTAGAGGGCGCGCCGGCGGGGGTCGAGGATGGACTCGGCCAGGGCGTCGGTGACGAACTCCGGGGTCAGTTCAGGCTGCATGTCGATCCGCCAAAATGAATCCTCGTCCGTGGGAGCGGCTCTATCCGAAGGGGCATCCCTTGGGGCAGCCGCGAATGCAAGGCCGGAAGGGGCTTCGCGGCTGAAGCCGCTCCCACAAAAAGGGCTGTCTGCCTGCCTCCTCGGCGGCTGTCGAAGACACGGCATTCATCAAAGGGGCACGGGTGGCGGCCATGGTTTTCATGCCGCGGCCCTTTCGCGCAGCACCCCCTTGGCCACCCGGAACTGCTGCACCAGGGGGATGCCGGAGGGGCAGACGTAGGTGCAGCAGCCGCACTCGAAGCAGTCGCCCAGGTGGTATTCGCCGCCCATGGCGTCGTATTCGCGCCGGGCGGCGAGCAGCCCCAGCATGGCGGGGTTGAGCCCCATGGGGCAGGCGCCCACGCACGCGCCGCACTTGATGCAGGGGTAGCTGCGGCGCGGGGCGTCCCGGGCGATCTGCCGCGCCTCCAGGACCAGGATGCCGGAGACACCCTTGGTGACCGGCACGTCCAGGGAGGCCACGGCCTGGCCCATCATGGGCCCGCCGAGGATGACCTCCAACTCCCCTCTCCCCCCGGGAGAGCACCCTGAAGGGCATAAAGGGCCGGGGGTGAGGGCGCCGGCCCATTCCAGGACATAGCGCATGGGGGTGCCGAGCGGCACCCAGTAGTCGCCCGGGCGCCGGATGCCGGGGCCGGTCAGGGTGACCACGCGCTCGGTCAGCCCCTCGCCGGCAGGCAGCAGGCGGCCCAGCATGGCCAGCGTGCCGACGTTGTTGACCACCACCCCCAATTGAGACGGCAGGCCCCCTGCGGGGACCTCCAGGCCCAGGAGCGACTTGATGAGCATCTTCTCCGCGCCCTGGGGGTACTTGGTCGGCACGGCCTGCACGGTGACCGCGCCGCCGGCCGGCAGCCGGGACCGGATCGCCGCGACGGCGTCGAGCTTGTTGTCCTCCACGCCGATGACGGCGCGCTCGGCGCCCACGGCCCGCAGGGCGTAGCCGATGCCGCGGACGAGGTCGTCGGTGAGCTCCAGCATCAGGCGGTGGTCGCAGGTGAGGTAGGGCTCGCACTCGCAGCCGTTCACCACCAGGGTGTGGATGGGCTTGTCCTTGGGCACGGTCAGCTTCGCGTGGCTGGGGAAGGCGGCGCCGCCCAGGCCCACCATGCCGGTGTCCTGCACGGCGCGGACGATGCCGGAGGGGGTGAGCTCGTCCATGTCCCTGGGCTCGGCCCAGAGCACCTCCTGGGTGGCGGCCTCAAAGACCCGCAGCACGATGGTCTCGGTCCAGGGGCCGCGCGCGCTGGGGCGCAGCTCGACGGCCTCCACCACCCCGGTGGCCGGGGCGTGCAGGGGCACCGACATGAAACCGTCGGCGCGGGCGATGGGTTGGCCGCGGACGACCTCCTGGCCGGGGCGCACGAGGGGCACCGCCGGCTTGCCGATGTGCTGCGCGAGGGGGAGGAGGAGGCGCGGCGCATACGGCAACCGACGGATCGGCGTACCGGCAGTGCTCTTGCAGCCCGCGGGATGGACCCCGCGGTCGAATGTCTGGGGGCGGAAACTCGAATGCGGGAAAAGGGAAACGGGAAACGGGAAACGCTCAAACCACCGCTCCGAAGCGGGGGTTGGGTTTCGCGTTTCCCGTTTCCCGTTTCCCATTTCCCGTTTCCCGAGTGTCCTCAGTTGTACTTCGCCGCCCGGGCGATCAGCTTCTCGATGCCCGGCTCGTTCAGGTTCCAGGGCGTGCCCGGGTGCAGGCAGCCCGCGGTGCACTTCTCCGCCGCCTTGACCAGGTCCGCGTAGCGGTTGCCCTGCGGATCGATCACCTCGACCTGCTTCTGGGCGTTGTAGGCGAAGGTCTTGGCGGCGAGGTTGGTGCACTCGTCGCAGGCGGTGCACTCGGGGGTCTCCACCCAGACCGGCTCGTAGCCGTCGGCCGCCACCGCGGGGCGCGCGGCCGGGGCCGCGGCGTGGGCGTCGGCGGGCAGGCCGGTGCCGAAGGCGGCCAGGCTGGCGGTGAGCTTGGCGAGCAGGTCGGCGCGGGCGCGCTCGGCGATGGCCTGCGCGTCCACGGCGGGGCGGTCCAGGCCGGCCACGCCCCTCAGCTGGCGCCAGAACTGGCGGCGCTCCTCGGCGGCGCGGACCATGTCCTCGGAGACCAGCACGCGCATGAGCCGGTCCTTCTTGTCCACCGCCCAGATGTAGGGGAAGCGGCCCTCGCGCTCGTCGGCGGCCAGGTCGAGGAATTCGGCCAGCGGCAGCATGTCCTCGTTCCAGGTCTCCGGCGGGGCCTTGCGGAACTGCTTGGCGAAGCGCCGCTCGGTCAGGGCGAAGTCGGCGAAGGTCATGGGCACGGTGAGCTTCGCCTCCTCGCCCTCGTCGTCGCGGTAGTCCAGGGTGTACTCCGGCCAGTCGGCCTCCGGCTCCGGGTTGCCCTCCAGGCTCACGCACTCACTGAAGGTCTCGCCCAGGTCGGGGTCGAACTTGAACAGCGGATAGGCGCGCGACTCCACGGCCAGCTTGGACTGGGCCACCGAGGTGTCGTCGCCCACGCCGTGCTCCACCGGGCACACCGAGTAGATGTTGAACATGGCCGGGCGGCGGCTGTTCAGGCCCTCGATGTAGCCCTCGATGAGGTGGGTGGGGCTGGAGATGGCGCCCTGCAGGATGTAGCTGGTGCGGTGCGCCATGCCGATGAGGGAGATCTCCTTGCGGATCTCCTGCTTGCCGCGGACGGCCGCGCCGTAGGGCGTCATGTCGGCGACCTGGCCGAGGAAGGTGGAGGTGGCCGCCTGGCCGCCGGTGTTGGAGTAGACCTGGGTGTCGACCACCATGATCTTCACCGGCTTGCCGCTCATCAGGGCGCGCGAGAGGTTCTGGAAGCCGATGTCGTACATGGCGCCGTCGCCGCCCACGGCCACCACGGGCGGGCAGAGCTTCCATTCCGCGTCGCTGAACCGCTCCCAGTTGAAGCGGGTGAAGAAGGCGTCGTGCTCGTCGGCGCGGTAGCCGCCTTCCAGCTCGATCCTGGCCTGGCGCACGGCCTTGAAGCCGTCGGCCATCTTGGCCATGTGG
Organism: Hydrogenophilus sp.; assembly: GCA_020725195.1. GTDB lineage: Bacteria > Pseudomonadota > Gammaproteobacteria > Burkholderiales > Thiobacillaceae > DYFL01. Next base: position 13,499 of record DYFL01000021.1, on the reverse strand, counting down.
CCCTCGAAGAGGCCCATGGCCACCGAGGGGGCGTCCTGGAAGAGGTGCGAGGCCCAGGGGAAGGGATAGGGGCTGTAGGGGAAGGTCGAGCCCCAGACCGAGGTGCAGCCCGTGGCGTTGACGATGCCCATCTCGGCACGACCGCGCTTCGTGGGGCCTTCCGCGTAGCGCCAGCGCAGGTCCTTGAGCTTCTCGAGGAGTTGCGTCGCCCAGCGCAGCCACTGCGGGTCGATGGGCCGCGCCATGCGGTGCTGCTCCATCAGGTGGGCGGAGAGGTTGGCGAGGGTCAGCTCCTCGCCCCGGTGGGCCTCCACCGCCTCGAGCAGGGCGGCGCTGTCGCCGAAGTCCACGCTCTCGGTCACCTTCATGCGGATGTGGTGCTCCAGGCGGTCGATGAGGCCGTCGAGCTCCTCGACGAAGGCCTGCACCCGCGGCTGCATGAGGGCGGTGACCGTGGCGGTGAAGAGGTGGATGGCGGTCTTTTCGCCGCAGCCGAGACACGCCCCGTCGCCGCAGTTCATGGAGCCGTAGTTGCGCTTGTCGAGGAGCAGCGTCTCCAGGGCGCCGATCTTCTCGTCGAGGCTCTCGATGCGGCTGTACTTCCGCGGCGTGCTGGGCAGGTCGAGCCAGAAGCGCCAGTCCTCCCTCAACTTATCGATGCTCTCCGCGGTCTGGGTGACCATCTTGAGGGCGTCGTCCGCGCAGACCTCGACGCAGAGGTTGCATCCCTTGCAGGTGTAGGGGTTGATGGTGATGGAGAAGAGGCCGCCGCCGCCCTTCTGCTTCTTCTCGCGCAGCGTCCAGTAGGGCTTGGTGGTGGCGAACTTGAACTCGCCCAGGGCGTTCCTGAGGAGGTTGAACTCCTCCTCCAGGGACTCGCGGCTCTCGCCGTGGGTGGGGTCGTCGGCCAGGGTCTCGTAGATGGCGTGGTGCAGGAGCTGCCGCACGTCGAGGCCGTCGCGCTCGAGCTTGCCGCGCAGCCGCTTCTCGATGCTGCGCACCGCGCGCCGCAGGAAGCGCGTGGGACGTCCGCCCATCTCGATGCGGCGCACGGCCGCGTCGAGCACGTCGCCGATGTCGCTCACCAGGCCCGGGATGGCCGAGTCGGGGCAGACCGTGTAGCAGTCGCCGCAGGCGGTGCACTTCTCCGCGAGCCAGACGGGATGCTCGAAGCGGATCTGGGTCATGTCGCGGAAGACACCGCTCACCGCGGGGATGAGCGACAGGCCCATGAAGGGGTCGGCCAGGTTGTCCGCGCCCTGGCCGGAGGCGTAGAAGTTGCCGGTCTGCTCCCAGAAGCGGTGGATGTCGGCCACGCCGCCGTCGCCCTCGGGCAGGCGCTTGAGCATGACGGGCAGGGCCGCCGCCTGGCGCGCCGCGCCGGGCTTCGCACCCACCTTCATCACGGCGGCGGGGATCTCGACGAGCTCCTGGTAGCCGCGCTTGACCACGCGCAGGTTGTCCTCGACCACCCGCTTGCCCTTGGCGCCGAACTTGGCCTGGAGCTGGTTCTCGATGGCGCGGAACAGGGGCTCCTCGCCGAGGCCGGCGCGCTCCTTCACGTCGGAGGCGTGGAAGAAGGCGCCCTGGAAGGCGTTGCCCTGCATCCGGAGCTGCAGGTCGGGGTTGGAGGCCTCGTCGCGGGCGATCTGGAAGGCGTCGAGATAGAACACGCGGATGCCGTGCTCGGCGACGTACTTCTGCGCGTGCTGCGGGAAGGAGGCCCAGACGGCCTCGGGGCTCGCGAGGTTGCTCTGGATGATGAACACCCCGCCCTTCGAGAGGCCGGACACCGCGTTGGTGTGGGAGAACACCGAGGGGTCGGGCGAGAGCACGACGTCCACGTGGTGGTATTCGCAGTTGATCCGGATGGGTTCCGGGGCGGCCGACAGGTAGTAGGTGGTCGGCATGCCCTTCTTCTCGGAGCCGTACTTGGGATTGGCCTTGATGTCCCAGCCCAGCAGCTCGAACAGGGTCATCGCCAGATTCTTGCCCGTGGTCACCGCGCCCCAGCCGCCCACGGAGTGCATGCGCACGGCGATGGACCTGGCGGGCAGCAGGTTGGGGTTCTCGGTGCCGCGCAGGGCCAGCTCGCGGATCCGCGGATAGGCCTCCAGGAGCCGCTGCTGGTGCAGCTCCTGCTTGGGGTTGGCGGGCGGGTCCCGCATGAACTCGACGGAGAGGTAGAAGAAGGTGCGCTGGCCGCCGCCCGGCAGCATGTTCTCCACGGCGGCGACCAGGCCCTCGGGCTGCAGGTCGCGCGAGCCCAGGCCGTAGCAGCCGGAATAGAGGCGCGGCATGTCCTTGGCCGAGGCGTAGGCGGCGTAGCCCGGATAGGGCTGCGTCCCCTCGCCTCCAGCGCCATTCTCTAAACATTTGCTGACCGTCGCCCGCACCTCGCGCATCAGCGGCAGGTCCTCGGAGAGCGGCTGATCGGTGCGCTCCAGCACCGCCACCCCCTTCTTGCCCTTGAGGGCGTGGCCCAGGAGGTCGCCCGGGAAGGGCCGGAACACGGTCAGGTGCACCACGCCGACCTTGAGGCCGCGCCGCTCGCGCAGCCAGTCGGCGACGGCCTCGGCCTGCACGCACATGGAGCCCTGGCCCAGGATGAGGTAGTCGGCGTCCTCGCAGCGGTAGGTCTCGATGCGCTGGTAGCGCCGGCCGGTGAGCTCGAAGAACTCGTCCATGCAGCGGTCGGCGAGCGCGGGGATGTGCTGGAAGAAATAGGGGCGCTGGGCGGCCACCGCGGGCATGTAGGCGTCCTGGTTGCCGATGGCCCCGGAGACCACGGGGGAGTCGACGTCCCAGATGGCCGGCACGCGGCGGCGCCTCGGGCCGTAGATCATCGCCTGCGCCGGCGTGGGGGTGTCGATGATGTCGTCGGGCCGGCCCAGGTACTCGGCCACCAGCGCCTTCTCGGGCACCAGCACGGGCTCCACGAGGTGCGTGGTGAGGAAGCCGTCCATGCCCATGATCGCCGGGGTGAGCGAGAGCTCGGCGGTCTTGCGCGCGATCATGTTGAGGTCCGCCGCCGCCTGGGCGTTGCGGGCGAACATCTGGATGAAGCCGGTGTCGTCGACGCAATGGTAGTCGTCGTGGCCGCAGTGGACGTTGAGGGTGGCCTTGGTGATGGCCCGGCAGCCCATGTTGAGGACATAGGGCAGGCGCTTGCCCACGGCCGCGTAGAGCGACTCGTGCATGAAGGCGATGCCCTGGGCCGAGGAGAAGTTGGTGGCCCTGAGGCCGGTCATGGCCATGCCGGCGGTCACGCCGGCGGCGGCATGCTCGCTCTCGGGCTCGACGAAGATCAAGGGGCGTCCGGAGTTGTTCACGTGCCCGGCGGCGGCGGCCTCGGCCCAGTACTCGCCCATCTGGGTGGAGGGGGTGATGGGATACGCCCCGGCGGCGTCGGAGGCCTCGCGTTCCACCAGGATCACGGCGGTGTTGCCGTCGATGGCATCGCGCACGCCCGGATACTTCGGCGCCTTGGCCGTCTTGGCCGCACCGCCAGCCTCGTGCGCGCCCATCTCGAAGAGCTTCCTGATCATCGTCCTTCCCCCTCAACCCAGGCGGCCTCCAAGCCGCCGCGTGCCTAGTTCACCGGTCTATCCCTCGCTCATCACCGGCAGCGGCCTCTGGCGCAGGATGCGCTTGGCCGCCGGACCCTTGCTCACATGGCCGTCGGCCAGCCAGACGATGGCCCCGGTGGGGCAGCGCTGGATGGCGACGGGGTCGGCCAGCTCGTTGCGGCCGTAATCGATCACCGCCAGGTTGTCCTCGAGCCGCATGAGGCCGGGGGCGGCGTCCGCCACGCACTTGCCGCAGGCGGTGCAGGCCACCTCGCAGACCGCCTCGGCGCAGTCGCCGTCGGCGCGGTTCCTGCAGGCCACCCAGAGCCTGCGGGAGACGGGCTCGAGCGAGAATAGGGCCTTGGGGCAGACCTCGACGCAGTCGCCGCAGGCGCTGCACCTGGCCGCATCCACCACGGGCAGGCCGTACGGATTCATGGCGATGGCGTCGAAGGCGCACACGGTCTCGCAGTCGCCCAGGCCCAGGCAGCCCCAGGCGCAGGCCTTGGGCCCGCCGCCCACCGTGGCGGCCGCGCGGCAGGTGCCCAGGCCCTCGTAGTGGGCCCGCAGCCAGGCGACGTGGCGGCCGCCGCCGCAGGCGAGCCGCGCCACCCGCTTCTCGGCGTCGCCCAGGTCCACGCCCAGGAACTCCGCGATGTAGGCGTTCATCCCGGGGGCGTTGACGGTGCAGCGGGCGGGCTCGATCGAGCCGGCCACCACGCACTCGGCGAAGTTGCGGCAGCCGGCCGTGCCGCAGGCGCCGCAGTTGGACTTGGGCAGGAGGGCCTCGACCTCGTCGATGCGGGGGTCCTCGTAGACGTAGAGGCGCTTGTTGGCGACGGCCAGCAGCCAGGCGAGCAGCCCGCCTAGGGCCGCCATGAACACGCCTGCGATCGCCACACCCGAAACCGCCATGTCCTCGCGCCTTTCCCGACCAAATCAGTCAAGAACTAAAGACCACAGAGTCTTAATTGATGCGGTTTCGAGTCTATAAAGATTTCAATAATTCAACGATTCAATTATTTCAATTTCTTATATTGAGTGATTTAATAATCCTGACGCACATCGCAAGGGGACCGACATGGCCGACTCCCAGCTCTACTACAAGAACAACCGCCTGAAGCAGCTGCGCGCCTTCCACCAGGTGGTGCGCTGCGGCACCATCTCCAAGGCGGCGGACAAGCTCTATCTGTCCCAGCCCTCGGTGTCGCTGCAGATCCAGGCCCTGGAGCGGGAGCTGGCGGTGACCCTCTTCGAGCGGCGCGGCCCGCACCTCAAGCTCACCCCCGAGGGCGAGGTGCTCTACCAGCTGGCCGAGCCCCTGGTCGACGGCATCGACAAGCTGCAGGAGAACTTCTCCGCCCAGTTCGGCAAGCTGGAGTCCGGCGAGCTCAACGTCGGCGCCGGCGAGTCGACCATCCTCTACATCCTGCCCGAGCCGGTGCGCCGCTTCGTCGCCGCCTATCCCCAGGTGCAGCTGAAGATGCACAACGTCACCGGCCGCGACGGCCTGAAGATGCTGCGCGCCGACGAGATCGACTTCGCCGTGGGCTCCATGCTGGAGGTGCCGGAGGACATCGAGTACAAGCCCGTGGTCACCTTCGACCCCATGCTCATCACGCCGCTCGACCACCCCCTGGCGGAGAAGGCGCGCGCCGGCGAGGTGACCCTGGAGGACGTGAGCCCCTACGGCCTCATCCTGCCGCCCAGCCACCTCTCCACCTGGCGCATCGTCAAATACGTGTTCCAGCAGCACAACCTCACCTTCACCGTCACCCTGGAGGCGGGCGGCTGGGAGGTGATCAAGAAGTACGTGGAACTGGGCATGGGCATCTCCATCGTCACCGACATCTGCCTCACCGGCGAAGAAAAACTCGTGCGCATCCCCCTCACCCGCTACTTCCCCCGGCGCAGCTATGGTCTCGTCTTGCGGCGCGGCCGCTTCCTCTCGCCGCAGGCGCGGCGCTTCATCGAGATCATGGAGGCGGTCTACGCCGCCGCGCTGCCCGAGCCGGCGCCGCCCGCCCCGGCCGCGAAGGGCCGGACCAGGGTCAAGGGGGAGGGCGGGGCCCGGCGCCGCGCCAAGCCTTAGCCGCGCGCCCGGCCGGGTGCTGGGCTATGGTGAAGGCAGGTATCCGTTGCCGCCGGAGGTGCCGCCATGCCCACCCTCCTCCCTGCCCTGCTGCTCCTCGCCGCCATCCTGACGGGCTGCGCCGGCCCGCGCTATCAGACCGTCTACCGCTACGAGCCGCCGGAGGGGCCCGACGCCCGCGCCTGCCTCGAGCGCTGCGAGGCCGCGCTCAAGGCCTGCCAGGCGCGCTGCCGGACCGCCTACCTGGCTTGCCTCAGGCAGATCGAGCCCCAGGCCCGGGAGCGGCATGAGGACGCCCTCAGGCGCTACGAGGGCGAGCTCGCCCAATACCGCCGCGACCTGGACCGCTACCAGCTGAGCCTCTCGCTCGGCTGGGGCCGCGGGCCCTGGTGGTACGGCCATGGCTGGTACGGCTGGCACGACCCCTGGTGGCCCTATGGCTACGGCCCGCGTTACTACCCGCCCCTGCCCCCGGTGCCGCCGAGCTACGCCGAGGAGTTCGCCAGGCTTCGGGCGGAGCAGTGCGACCGCGACTGCGGCTGCCAGCCGGCCTACGATGCCTGCTTCCTGGGCTGCGGCGGGCGCAAGGTGCCGGAGCAGATCTGCGTCGCCAACTGCCCGCCGCAGCCCTGAGCGCGGGGGCGCCATCGTGGAGCCGGGGCCGCCCGACTGGAGGATTGCCATGAAGATCAAGGAACTGGTGCAGGCCTGGGAGCAGACCGCCGGCGGCCGGATCGCCGCGCGCGATTACCGCCTGAGCCTGCCGGTGCGCGATGCGGCCCGCATCGCGGCCCTGGCCGAGATGTATCCGTTGCGCGGCGAGTCGGAGCTCATCGCCGAGCTGCTGTCCGCGGCCCTCGACGAGCTGGAGGCGGGCATGGCCTACGTCGCCGGGCCGCGGGTCGTCGCCGAGGACGAGGAGGGCAACCCCGTCTACGAGGACATCGGCCCGACCCCGCGCTTCCTGGCCCTGAGCCGCAAGCACCTCCAGGCCCTGGAGGCGCAGGCCCGGCAGTGAGCAGGGCTAGTACGCCAACCCATAAGTTCCGCTATGTTCGACACGCCCCGCATCGCCGATTGCTTTGTGGTTACGGCCGCCGCCTCGCGGCTTAACCTGCCTGGCAGGCAGGTTAGCCTGCACCGAAACTGCGTTTTCGCTCATCCTCGCCATAGCTACGGCTATGGCTGCGGTTCGCTTCGCGCACTCGGCGCGCGGATGCGCGTCTCGGCATGTACGCAAACTTATGGGTTGGCGTACTAGCGGAACGAGGCCTGGATGGCGTAGGCGCAGAGGGTGATGAGCGGCTGGGGCAGGATGCCCAGGAGGAGCACGGCGGCGCCGTTGAGGGACAGCAGGGCGCGCACGTCGCCCGCCGCGGTGGCCGGCACCAGCGGCTCCGCATGCGGCGCGTCGAAGTACATCACCTTGACCACCCTGAGGTAGTAGTAGGCGCCGATCAGGGACATGAGCACCGCGACCACGGCGAGCCAGAGCCAGCCGGCGCCCACCAGGGCCTGCAGCACGGTGAGCTTGGCGTAGAAGCCGAGGAAGGGCGGCAGCCCGGCCATGGAGAGCATCATCATGGCCATCACGGCGGCAAGCCAGGGGTGCGTCGCGTTGAGGCCCCTGAAGTCGTCGACGCGCTCGGCCTCGAAGCCGCCGCGCGAGAGGTAGACCACCATGCCGAAGGCGCCCAGGCTCATGAGCACGTAGGTCACCACGTAGAACATGGCGGCGCTGTAGCCCGCGTAGCTGCCCGAGAGCACCCCTAGGAGCAGGAAGCCCATGTGGGCGATGGTCGAGTAGGCCAGCATGCGCTTGATGTTCGTCTGCACGATCGCCGCCAGGTTGCCGACCACCAGGGAGACCACCGCCATCACCGCCAGCATCTGCTGCCAGTCCCCCACCGCCGGGTGCAGGCCGTCGACCAGGAGGCGCATGACGAAGGCGAAGGCGGCGAGCTTGGGCACGGAGCCCAGGAAGAGCGTCACCGCCGTCGGCGCGCCGTGGTAGATGTCGGGCACCCACATGTGGAAGGGGGCCGCCCCCAGCTTGAAGCCCAGCCCGGCCAGCAGGAAGACCAGGCCGAAGGCGAGCACGGTCTGGTTGCGGAAGTCCACCGTGGCGGCGACCTCGGCGAGGTGCAGCGAGCCGGTGAGGCCGTAGATGAGGGACATGCCGTAGAGCAGCAGGCCCGAGGCCAGCGCCCCCAGGACGAAGTACTTCATGGCCGCCTCGGTGGCCACCTTCGAGTCCCGCTGCAGGGCGACCATGGCGTAGAGGGAGAGGGAGAGGAGCTCCAGGCCCAGGTAGAGGCTGAGGAAGTGGGCGGCCGAGATCATCACCATCATGCCCAGCACCGCGAAGAGCAGCAGGGCGAAGTACTCGCCCCGGAACATGCCCCGGTCGGTGAGGTAGGTCCTCGAGTAGACCACGCTGACGATGGCCGCGAGGTAGGTCATGAGCTTGAGCACGTCGCCCATGAGGTCGTCGACGAACAGGCCGTTGAAGGCGTAGACCGTGTCCGCGGAAGTGGTGAACACCGTCAGGACGGCCGCGCCCAGGAGGGTGAGCTGGGTGAGCGCGTAGGACCAGTAGCCGTTCTTCGTGTAGGCCTCCACCAGCAGCACCGCGCAGGCGAGGGTGAGGACGAAGATCTCCGGCAGGGCGGGCAGCAGGTCGGGCATGGGGGTCGTCATAGCGCTTCGTTCTTCAGGGCAGCTTGCTGTGGGCCACGTGATCCAGCAGGTTGTTCACGGAGGCGTGCATCACCTCGGTGACCGGCATGGGGTACAGGCCCATGGCCAGCACGCACACCGCCAGCAGGCCCAGCACCAGGAATTCGCGGGAGTTGAGGTCCTCCAGCTCCGCGACCTTCTCGTTGGCCACGGGACCGAACACCACGCGCTTGTACATCCAGAGGGTGTAGGCGGCGCCGAAGATCAGGGTGAGCCCGGCGGCGGCCGCGTACCAGAAGTTCACCTTGACCGCGCCGAGGATGACCATGAACTCGCCGACGAAGCCGCTGGTGGCGGGCAGCCCGGCGTTGGCCATGGCGAAGAGCATGAAGAAGGCGGCGAACTTCGGCATGGTGTTGACCACCCCGCCGTAGTCCGCGATCTGGCGCGAATGCACGCGGTCGTACATGACCCCGATGCACAGGAAGAGCGCGCCGGAGACGAAGCCGTGGGAGATCATCTGGATGAGCCCGCCTTCCACGCCCAGGGGCTCGAAGATGAAGAAGCCCAGGGTGACGAAGCCCATGTGCGCGATGGAGGAGTAGGCGATGAGCTTCTTCATGTCCGACTGCACCAGGGCCACCAGGCCGATGTAGACCACGGCCACCAGCGACAGCGCGATCATGAGGCCGGCCAGCTCGCGGGAGGCGTCGGGCACGATGGGCAGCACGAAGCGCAGGAAGCCGTAGGCGCCCACCTTCAAGGTAATCGCCGCGAGCACCACCGAGCCGCCCGTGGGGGCCTCGACGTGGGCGTCGGGCAGCCAGGTGTGCACCGGCCACATGGGCACCTTCACGGCGAAGGCGAAGAAGAAGGCGACGAAGAGCAGGATCTGCGCGGTCAGGGCCAGGGGCACGCGGTGCCAGGTCAGGATGTCGAAGCTGCCGTGGCTCTCGAAGAAGAGGTAGAGCAGGGCCACCAGCATGAGCAGCGAGCCCAGCAGGGTGTAGAGGAAGAACTTGATGGCGGCATAGACCCGGTTCGGCCCGCCCCAGACCCCGATGATGAGGTAGAGGGGGATGAGCATGGCCTCGAAGAAGACGTAGAAGAGCACCGCGTCGAGCGAGGCGAAGACGCCGTTGAGCAGGCCGGACTGGATCAGGAAGGCGGCCATGTACTGGCCGACCTTGTCCTGGATCACCTGCCAGCCCGCCAGCACCACCAGGAGCGTGGTGAAGCTGTTGAGCAGGACGAAGGGCATGGAGATGCCGTCCACGCCCAGGTGGTAGTGGATGTTGAAGAGCGGGATCCAGGCCGCCCGCTCCTGGAACTGCATGGCGGCGCTGGAGGCGTCGAAGCCCGTCCACAGCGGCAGCGCCACCAGGAAGCCCAGAGCCGCGCCGATGAGGGCGATGGCGCGCTGGCCATCGGCGTTGCGGTCGCCGCCCGTGGCGAGGACGAAGATGCCCGCCACGATGGGCACCCAGATGGTCAGACTCAGTATGCCGATGCCTTCGAACATGCTATTTCCCGAGCGTTCTTTCTCGTATTAGGGTTTCCCGCTCAGCCGCGCACGAACCAGGTGGCGAGCAGGACCACGCCGATGATCATGGCGAAGGCGTAGTGGTAGATGTAGCCGGACTGCAGGTGGCGCACCAGGCCGGCCACCGCCCCCACCAGGCGGGCCGAGCCGTTGACCAGCCAGCCGTCGATCACGCGCGCGTCTCCCCAGCGCCAGAGCCGGCCACCCACCAGGCGGGCGCCGCCGGCGAAGAACCAGTCGTTGAAGTCGTCGAGGCCGTACTTGCGCTCGAGCACGGTGTAGAGGATGCCGGCCTTGCGGCGGATGGCCTCGGGCAGGTCGCGGCGCACCATGTAGAGGAACCAGGCGGTGGCGATGCCGGCGACGGCGAGCCAGAACGGCAGGGCCAGGACGCCGTGCTGCAGGAAGGCCGGCACGCCGCGCCAGTGCTCGGCGAGGCGGCCGAGGACGTCGTGCGCCGGCGCCACCACGATGCTGCTGCCGAAATAGCCGCCGAAGAGGGTCGGCTCGATGTAGGCCCAGCCCGCGAAGACGGAGGGGATGGCGAGGAGCACCAGGGGCACGGTCACCGTCCAGGGGCTCTCCCGGGGCTCGACCGGGCCGTGGGCGTGGGCGTGCTCGTCGCCACCCTCGGGGTGGCCGTGGTGGTGCTGGCGGAAGCGCTCCGGGCCGTGGAAGGTCAGGAAGAGCATGCGGAAGGTGTAGAGCGCGGTGATGAACACCCCGGCGAGCACCGCGAGGTAGGCGATGCCGGAGCCCGGGAGCTGCGAGGCCCCCACCGCCTCGATGATGGCGTCCTTGGAGAAGAAGCCGGCGAAGGGCGGGATGCCCGCCAGGGCGAGCGAGCCCACCAGGGCCGTCCAGTAGGTGACGGGCATGTACTTCTTGAGGCCGCCCATGCGGCGCATGTCCTGCTCGTGGTGCATGGCGATGATCACCGAGCCCGCGGCGAGGAAGAGCAGCGCCTTGAAGAAGGCGTGGGTCATGAGGTGGAAGATGGAGGCGGCGTAGGCGGAAGCGCCCAGGGCCACGGTCATGTAGCCGAGCTGCGAGAGCGTCGAATAGGCCACCACGCGCTTGATGTCGTGCTGCACCAGGCCCAGCAGCGCCATGAAGAAGGCGGTGATGGCGCCGATGACCATGACCACGGAGAGCGCGGTCTCGGAGAGCTCGAACAGCGGCGACATGCGCGCCACCATGAAGATGCCCGCGGTGACCATGGTGGCGGCGTGGATCAGCGCGGAGATGGGGGTGGGGCCTTCCATGGAGTCGGGCAGCCAGACGTGCAGCGGGAACTGTGCGCTCTTGCCCATGGCGCCGATGAACAAGAGGATGCAGATCACCGTCATGAGCTGCCAGGGCTCGCCCGGGATCAGCGTGACGGTGTGGTTGGCATACTGCGGCGCGGTCTGGAACACCTGGGCGTAGTCGAGCGAGCCGAACCAGGCGAGGATGAGGCCGATGCCCAGGAGGAAGCCCAGGTCGCCCACGCGGTTCACCAGGAAGGCCTTGAGGTTGGCGTAGATCGCCGACTCGCGCTGGTACCAGAAGCCGATCAGCAGATAGGACACCAGGCCCACCGCCTCCCAGCCGAAGAAGAGCTGGAGGAAGTTGTTGCTCATCACCAGCATGAGCATGGAGAAGGTGAACAGGCTGATGTAGCTGAAGAAGCGGTTGTAGCCGGGGTCGTCCGCCATGTAGCCGATGGTGTAGACGTGCACCATGAGCGAGACGAAGGTGACCACCAGCATCATCAGCGCGGAGAGCCGGTCGATGAGGAAGCCGATCTCGAAGCTCACGTCGCCGGAGACGAGCCAGGTGTAGACCGGGCCGTTGTAGGTGTTGCCCGCCAGCACGTCCTGGAAGATGAGGACGGAGGCGAGGAAGGCGACGGCGACGCCGGCGATGGTGACGGTGTGCGCGCCGCGCCGGCCGATCGCCCAGCCGAAGAGGCCGGCCAGGATGGCGCCCGCCAGGGGCGCCAGGGGGACGAGGAGGTAGAGGGTCTTGATGTCCATGGCCGGGCTCAGAGCGGGAATTGGCAAACGGGAAACGGGAAACGGGTAGCCGCAGGGAAATGGGAAACGGGAAACGGGATGCCCACCCCGCGCCTGCAGCGCGACCCTCCCTGCCGGGAGGGTGAGGCTGCGTTTCCCGTTTCCCGTTTCCCGTTTCCCGTTTCCCGTTTCCCGTTAGGCATTTCCCTCACCCCTTCAGCTGGTCGAGGTCGTCGACGTTGATGGTGCGCATGCTGCGGAACAGCGCCACCAGGATGGCCAGGCCGATGGCGGACTCCGCCGCGGCCACGGTGAGGATGAAGAACACGAAGACCTGCCCCGCCGCGTCGCCGAGGAAATGGGAGAAGGCCACGAAGTTGATGTTCACCGCCAGCAGCATCAGCTCGATGGCCATGAGCAGGACGATGACGTTCTTGCGGTTGAGGAAGATGCCGAACACGCTGATGGCGAAGAGCACGGCGCCGAGGGCGAGGTAGTGGGACAGTCCGATCACGCTTCTTCCTCCCTTGCCTCGGCCTTCTGCGGCTTGAGCGACACCAGGCGCACGCGGTCGGCGCGCCTGACCTTGACCTGCTCGGCCGGGTCCACCGACTTGCGCCCCGGGCGCCGGCGCAGGGTGAGCGCGATGGCGGCGACGATGGCCACCAGCAGGATCACCGCCGCGAGCTCGAAGGCGTAGACGTAGTCGGTGTAGATCAGCAGGCCGAGCTCGCGGGTGTTGCTGTAGTCGGCCGGCTTGGGGCTGGGCGGGGCCAGGCCGAAGCGCTCGCCGGCCAGCACCGTGATCATCTCGATGGCCATGAGCACGGCCACCAGGGCGGCGAGCGGCAGGTAGTCCCAGAAGCCGCGGCGCATCTCCTCGATGTTGATGTCCAGCATCATCACCACGAACAGGAACAACACCATCACCGCCCCGACGTAGACCAGCACCAGGGTGATGGCGAGGAACTCCGCCTCCAGCAGCATCCACAGGCAGGCCCCGGTGAAGAAGGCCAGCACCAGCGCCAGGGCCGAATGCACAGGGTTGCGCGCGGTGACCACGCGCAGGCCGGCGACCACCAGGATGGCGGAGAAGAGGTAGAAGACCAGGCTCGTGAAGTCCATCGTCAACATCCGGGAAATGGGAAACGGGAAACGGGAAACATCATGACCGTTCCGCGATAGTCATGGGCATCGTCTGCTGCATCTGGCATTTCCCTTTTCCCGTTTCCCGTTTCCCGTTTCCCGTTTCCCGTTTCCCGTTTCCCGTGTCATCTGTACTTGGCGTCTTCCGCCCTGTCCTTGGCGATCTGCTCTTCGTACCTGTCGCCCACGGCGAGCAGCATCTCCTTCGTGTAGTACAGGTCGCCCCGCTTCTCGCCGTGGTACTCGTAGATGCGGGTCTCGACGATGGCGTCCACCGGGCAGGCCTCCTCGCAGTAGCCGCAGAAGATGCACTTGGTGAGGTCGATGTCGTAGCGGGTGGTGCGCCGGGTGCCGTCGGCGCGCTGCTCGGACTCGATGGTGATGGCCAGCGCCGGGCACACCGCCTCGCACAGCTTGCAGGCGATGCAGCGCTCCTCGCCGTTGGGATAGCGGCGCTGGGCGTGCAGGCCGCG
>DYFL01000020.1 GCA_020725195.1 Hydrogenophilus sp. | reverse complement strand
CGGAGGGGAGAGGGGATGCCGTGGCGGGCTCCCCGGAGGGGAGGGGGGATGCCGGCGGGGCTTCATGTCCTCCCTCTCCCCGCTGGGGAGAGGGCCGGGGTGAGGGGTGGGCGGCGAGGGGGCGGAGCATGGTTCAGCCTTGCGCCCTAAGCTTTTTCGAGGGGTTGCTTTCCCCTCACCCTAACCCTCTCCCCGGAGGGGAGAGGGGATGCCGTGGCGGGCTCCCCGGAGGGGAGAGGGGATGCCGTGGCGGGCTCCCCGGAGGGGAGGGGGGATGCCGTGGCGGGCTCCCCGGAGGGGAGGGGGGATGCCGGGGCGGGCCCCCCGGAGGGGAGAGGGGATGCCGTGGCGGGCTCCCCGCCGGGGAGAGGAGCGGCCGGCGGGGCTTCATGTCCTCCCTCTCCCCGCGGGGGAGAGGGCCGGGGTGAGGGGCGGGCGGCGAGTTCGGCACGAACCGCCTCCAGCACCCCCTCCGGGTTCTGCAGCACGTCGTGGTTCCAGAATCTCAGCACCCGGAATCCCTGTCCCTGCAGATAGGCTGTCCGCCTGGCATCGCGCTCGGCGTCTTCGGCATGCTGGCCGCCATCGAGCTCCAGGACGAGGCCGGCCTCGAGGCAGACGAAATCGGCGATATAGGGCCCGACGGCGTGCTGACGGCGGAATTTCCAGGCCTCGAGCTGCCGGCCGCGCAGCGCGCGCCAGAGCCTGCCCTCGGCATCGGTCTGGTCGCCGCGCAGCCGTCGGGCCCGCTGGATGAGGATCTGGGGGCGTTTGGGCATCGCCCCCTCACCCCGGCCCTCTGCCCGAGGGGGAGAGGGGGTCTGTATCCGATGCGCGAATCATCTCGGCGCTGGTCCCTCGGGCGCGTCAGGCCATGCCCCCCGCGGCGAAGCTCTCGAAGCGGGTGTGCTCGCCCAGGAAGGTCAGGCGCACGGTGCCGATGGGGCCGTTGCGCTGCTTGCCGATGATGATCTCGGCGGTGCCCTTGTCGGGGCTGTCGGGGTTGTAGACCTCGTCGCGGTAGATGAAGAGGATGACGTCAGCGTCCTGCTCGATGGCGCCCGATTCGCGCAGGTCGGACATGACCGGCCGCTTGTTGGGCCGGCTCTCGAGCGAGCGGTTGAGCTGGGAGAGCGCGATCACCGGCACGTGCAGCTCCTTGGCCAGGCCCTTGAGGCTGCGGGAGATCTCGGAGATCTCGGTGGCGCGGTTCTCGCCCTGGCCGCTGCCGGACATGAGCTGCAGGTAGTCGATGACGATGAGCCCGAGGCGGCCGTCCTTGCACTGGCGCGCGAGGCGCCGGGAGCGGGCGCGCACCTCCATGGCGGTGAGCCCCCCGGTCTCGTCGATGAAGATGGGCGCCTCGTCGAGCCGGCCCAGGGCGTGGGTGAGGCGCGGCCAGTCGTCCTCGCTGATGCGCCCGGTTCTGAGCTTGTGCTGGTCGAGCTTGCCCACGGAGCCCAGCATGCGCATGACCAGCTGGGTGGCGCCCATCTCCATGCTGAACACGGCCACGGGGAGGGTCGCGTCCAGGGCGACGTTCTCGGCGATGTTGAGCGAGAAGGCGGTCTTGCCCATGCTCGGGCGCCCCGCCACGATGATGAGGTCGCCGGGCTGCAGGCCCGAGGTCTTGCCGTCGAGGTCGGCGAAGCCGGTGGCCACGCCGGTGACCTCGCTGGGGTTGTCGCGGTTGTAGAGCTCGTCGATGCGGTTGACCACCTCGATGAGCACGGGCTTGATGCCGGTGAAGCCGGCGCTGCCGCGCGCGCCCGCCTCCTTGATCTCGAAGACCTTGGCCTCGGCCGCGTCGAGGATCTCGGCGGCGCGACGTCCCGCGGGGTTGTAGGCGGACTCGCTGATCTCGGCGCCGACCTCGGCGAGCCTGCGGAGCACGGCCCGCTCGCGCACGATCTCGGCGTAGCGGCGGATGTTGGCCGCCGACGGCGTGTTCTGCACCAGCCCGCTGAGATAGGGCAGCCCGCCCACCTCGTCGAGCTGGTTGTGCGACTCCAGGGCCTCGGCCACGGTGATGACGTCGGCCGGACGGTTGTCGTCGACGAGCCGCAGGATGTGCCGCCAGATGGCGCGGTGGTCGGCGCGGTAGAAGTCGCCCTCGTTGACCACGTCGGCGACCCGGTCGAGGGCGGCGTTCTCCAGCATGAGCCCGCCCAGCACGGACTGCTCCGCCTCCAGGGAATGCGGCGGCAGCTTGATGGCGGACAGCTCGGGATCGGCGAAGACGGCGGACATGCGGGTCAGGGGTCAGGGGTCAGGGGTCAGGGGTCAGGGGTGGGATTGTAGACCCCCGTCTGAAAATGCAGAAGGCCGCTTGCGCGGCCCTCTGTCTGCCTGGATCCCGGGTCGGAGCCGCGGTGCGGCGCGCCCGGAACGAAGGCTTACTGCTCGGGCACCACGGCCACCTTGATGTCCACGGTGACGTCGGTGTGCAGGGCGAGGGTGACGTCGTACTCGCCCACCATCTTGAAGGGGCCCTCGGGCAGGCGCACCTCGGCCTTGGACACGTCTATGCCCTGGGCCTTGAGGCCCTCGGCGATGTCGGCGTTGGTGACCGAGCCGAACAGGCGGCCGTCGACGCCGGCCTTCTGGGCGACCTGGAGGGTGTAGCCTGCGAGCTTCTCGGCGCGCTCCCGGGCGGCGGCCAGGCGCTCGGCGGCGACCTTCTCCAGGTCGGCGCGGCGCTGGGCGAACTCCTCCAGGTTGGCGGCGGTGGCGCGCTTGGCCTTGCCCTGGGGGATCAGGTAGTTGCGGGCGAAGCCGTCCTTGACCTTGACCACATCGCCCAGGGCGCCCAGGTTGGCGATCTTGTCCAGCAGTATGATTTGCATGTCGGCCTCTCCTTACTGGTGCAGGTCGGTGTAGGGCATGAGCGCCAGGAAGCGGGCGCGCTTGATCGCCACGGCCAGCTGGCGCTGGTAGTGGGCGCGGGTGCCGGTGATGCGCGCGGGGATGATCTTGCCGTTCTCGTTGATGAAGTCCTTCAGGACGTCGAGGTCCTTGTAGTCGATCTCCTTCACCTTCTCGACGGTGAAGCGGCAGAACTTCTTGCGGCGGAACAGGGCGCCGGCCTTGTTGGGCCGACCCTTGCCGGCGGGTTTGCGTCGGAAAAACGCCATGGTGTCACTCCTCAATCAATGCGTAATCGGTTACGTGCAGGGCCAGTTGGCTGCTGCGGGGGCCCTTGCGGTCGAGAAATCCGGCGATGCGGATCAGCGCGCCTGCAGGCTGCCGGGCCAGGGCCTTCGCCACCTCGCCGAAGGCGGCGGCGTCCACCTCGAAGCCCAGCTGCCGGGGCCGGCCCGCCTCCACCTGCTCCGAGGCGTGCCGCAGCCGCAGCTCGACGACGGGCACGCCGGCGGGGGTGTGGCGCAGGCCGCCCGACTCCAGGATCCGGCCGCTCAGCTCGACCCGGTTGGCCGCGCCGCTCAGGCGGCCGCCTCGGCGGAGGCCCCCTGGGTCTGCGGGGCCATCATGCTGCGCGACTTCTCTTCCTTCATCATCGGGGAGGCCGCGGTGACGGCCTCGTCGCGCTTGATGACCAGGTGGCGCAGGATGGCGTCGTTGAAGCGGAAGCCGTGGTCCAGCTCGTCCAGGGTCTCCTGGTCGCACTCGATGTTCATGAGCACGTAGTGGGCCTTGTGCACCTTCTGGATGGTGTAGGCCATCTGGCGGCGGCCCCAGTCCTCCAGGCGGTGGATCTGCCCGCCCTTGGAGGCGATCAGGCTGCGGTAGCGCTCGACCATGGCCGGCACCTGCTCGCTCTGGTCCGGGTGGACGATGAAGACGATCTCGTAATGACGCATGTACTCTCCTTTTGGACGAATGGCCCCCCGCCTTGGGCGCGGCCCGGTGCGGTGGGGCAAGGCTCCGCCGGCCGGAGGGCCGGGGAAGGGGCGGGATTTTAATGAAAAATCAGGCAGATAGCAAGATCACCCAGCCTGCAAGAGCGCCTTCAGGCGAAGGTGCGCGGCGCCAACCGCAAAATCGCGGCTGGAGCCGCTCCCACAGGGTGTCCGCATCAGGCCACGCAGTCCACGTAGTAGTGCGTGCGGCCGTCGACCTCTTCCTCGACCAGGCCGTGGATGTCGGTCTCGAAGCCCGGGAAGCGCTGGTTGAAGTCGCGCGCGAACTGCAGGTAGCGCACGATGGTGGCGTTGAAGCGCTCGCCGGGGATCAGGAGCGGGATGCCCGGCGGGTAGGGGGTCAACAAAACACTGGTGATGCGGCCCTCGAGCCGGTCGATCTCCACCCGCTCGATCTCGCGGTGCGCCATCTTGGCGAAGGCGTCGGCCGGCTTCATCGCCGGGGCCATCTCCGAGAGGTACATCTCGGTGGTGAGCCGCGCCACGTCGCTCGCCTTGTAGATGGAGTGGATCTGGTCGCACAGGTCTCTGAGGCCGATCTTCTCGTAGCGCGCGTGCTTCTCAACGAACTCGGGCAGCACCCGCCACAGGGGCTGGTTGGCGTCGTAGTCGGCCTTGAACTGCTGCAGCGCCGTGAGCAGGGTGTTCCAACGGCCCTTGGTGATGCCGATGGTGAACATGATGAAGAAGGAGTAGAGCCCGGTCTTCTCGACGATGACCCCGTGCTCGGCCAGGTACTTGGTGACGATGGCGGCGGGGATGCCTCGCTCGGCGAACTCGCCCGTGACGTCCAGGCCCGGGGTGATCAGGGTGGCCTTGATGGGGTCGAGCATGTTGAAGCCGGTGACGATGTCGCCGAAGCCGTGCCAGCGGTCGTTGGCGTGCAGCAGCCAGTCGTCCTGGTCGCCGACGCCCTCCTCGGAGAGCCGGTCCGGGCCCCAGACCTTGAACCACCAGGACTCGCCGAACTCGCGCGAGACCTTGCGCATGGCCCGGCGGAAGTCCAGGGCCTCGAGGATGGACTCCTCCACCAGGGAGGTGCCGCCCGGGGGCTCCATCATCGCCGCGGCCACGTCGCAGGAGGCGATGATGGCGTACTGCGGCGAGGTCGAGGTGTGCATGAGGTAGGCCTCGTTGAAGCGGTGGAAGTCGAGCTTCCGGTTCTCCGCGTCCTGCACCAGGATCTGCGAGGCCTGGGAGAGCCCCGCCAGGAGCTTGTGCGTGGACTGCGTGGAGAACACCAGGGCGTCCGCCGCGCGCGGGCGGTCCTTGCCGATGGCGTGCATGCCCTTGTAGAAGTCGTGGAAGGTGGCGTGCGGCAGCCAGGCCTCGTCGAAGTGCAGGGTGTCGATGGTGCTGCCCAGGAGCTCCTTGATCTTGTCGACGTTGTAGAGGATGCCGTCGTAGGTGCTCTGGGTGATGGTGAGGATGCGCGGCTTGGCCTTGACCTCGCGGGCGAAGGGGTGGGCGGCGATCTTCTTCTGGATGGTCTCGGGCCGGAACTCGCTCATGGGGATGGGCCCGATGATGCCGTAGTTGTTGCGCGTGGGGGTGAGGAAGACGGGGATCGCCCCGGTCATGATGATGGCGTGCAGCACCGACTTGTGGCAGTTGCGGTCGACCACGACGATGTCGTTGGGGGCGACGGTGGCGTGCCAGACCATCTTGTTGGAGGCCGAGGTGCCGTTGGTGTTGAAGAAGAGGTGGTCGCAGTTGAAGATGCGCGCCGCGTTGCGCTCGCTGGCGGCCACCGGCCCGGAGTGGTCGAGCAGCTGCCCGAGCTCCTCCACGGCGTTGCACACGTCGGCGCGCAGCATGTTCTCGCCGAAGAACTGGTGGAACATCTGGCCGATGGGGCTCTTCAGGAAGGCGACCCCGCCCGAGTGGCCCGGGCAGTGCCAGGAGTAGGAGCCGTCGGCCGAGTAGTGGGTGAGCGCCCGGAAGAAGGGCGGCACGATGGAGTCGAGATAGGCCTTCGCCTCGCGCACGATGTAGCGGGCGAGGAACTCCGGGGTGTCCTCCAGCATGTGGATGAAGCCGTTGAGCTCGCGCAGGATGTCGTTGGGGATGTGGCGCGAGGTGCGGGTCTCGCCGTGCAGGAAGATGGGGATCTCGGCGTTGCGGAAGCGGATCTCCTCGACGAAGCTGCGCAGCTCGGCGATGGTCTCCTCCTCCTCGTTGGCGAGCTCCTCGTCGTCCACCGAGAGGATGAAGGCCGAGGCGCGCGACTGCTGCTGGGCGAAGGAGGAGAGGTCGCCGTAGCTCGTCACCCCCAGCACCTCCATGCCCTGCTCCTCGATCGCCTTGGCCAGCGCGCGGATGGACAGCCCGCTCTGGTTCTCGGAGCGGAAGTCTTCGTCGATGATGACGACGGGGAAACGGAAGCGCATGCGGCTCTCCTGGGGAGTGGGGAGTGGGGAGTGGGGTATTTTGCCCTACTTCCCACTCCCTACTCCCTGTTACCTATATCTTCGGCAGGGTCACACCGGTCTGGCCCTGGTACTTGCCGCCGCGGTCGCGGTAGGAGGTCTCGCAGACCTCGTCGGACTCGAGGAAGAGCATCTGGGCCACGCCCTCGTTGGCGTAGATGCGCGCCGGCAGGGGGGTGGTGTTGGAGAACTCCAGGGTGACGTGCCCCTCCCACTCCGGCTCCAGGGGGGTGACGTTGACGATGATGCCGCAGCGCGCGTAGGTGCTCTTGCCCAGGCAGATGGTCAGCACGTTGCGGGGGATGCGGAAGTACTCCACGGTGCGGGCGAGCGCGAAGGAGTTGGGCGGGATGATGCAGGAGGCGCCCTTCACCTCGACGAAGCTCGCCGGGTCGAAGTTCTTGGGATCGACGATGGTGGTGTTGATGTCGGTGAACAGCTTGAATTCGTCGGCGCAGCGCACGTCGTAGCCGTAGCTGGAGGTGCCGTAGGAGACGATGGAGTGGCCGTGCATGTGCTTGACCTGGCCCGGCTCGAAGGGCGCGATCATGCCGTGCTCGAGGGCCATGCGGCGGATCCACTTGTCGGACTTGATGCTCATGATGGCGGGTCTGCAAAAGAAAAAAGCGTGAGGCGATGATACCTCACGCTCTTGCCGGTCAGGCCGGATTTCAGGTGTTCTGGATCACGATGCTGGGGAACTTGGTGCTGTGGTCCACGGACAGGTCGCCGACCTTGACCGCGACGCGGCGGGCGATCTGGCGGTAGATCTGGGCGATGCGCGAATCGGGCTCGGCGATGACCGTGGGCTTGCCCGCGTCGGTCTCCTCGCGGATGCGCATGTCCAGGGGCAGGCCGCCCAGGAACTCGGTGCCGTAGTCCTTGCACATGCGCTCGCCGCCGCCCTCGCCGAAGATGCGCTCCTCGTGGCCGCAGTTGGAGCAGATGTGCAGGCTCATGTTCTCCACCACGCCCAGGATGGGCACGCCCACCTTCTCGAACATCTTCAGGCCCTTGCGCGCGTCGATGAGGGCGATGTCCTGGGGGGTGGTGACGATGACCGCACCGGTCACGGGCACGCGCTGGGCGAGCGTGAGCTGGATGTCTCCGGTGCCCGGGGGCAGGTCCACCACCAGGTAGTCGATGTCCTTCCACTTGGTGTTGTTGAGCAGCTGCTCGAGCGCCTGGGTGACCATGGGGCCGCGCCAGACCATGGGGGTGTCGACGTCGATGAGGAAGCCGATGGACATGGCCTGGACGCCGTGGCCGATCATGGGCTCCAGGGACTGGCCGTCCTCGGACACCGGGCGGCCGTGGATGCCCAGCATGGTGGGCTGCGAGGGGCCGTAGATGTCGGCGTCGAGCACGCCCACGCTGGCGCCCTCGGCGGCCAGCGCCAGGGCCAGGTTCACGGCGGTGGTGGACTTGCCCACGCCGCCCTTGCCGGAGGCGACGGCGACGATGTTCTTCACGCCGGGGATGAGCTTCACGCCGCGCTGCACGCTGTGGGCGAGGATCTTCCAGCTGACGTTGGCGGCGGCCGACTCGACGCCGGGGACGGTCCTCACCTTGTCCTCGACCAGCTTCCGGATCTCGCCCATGACCATCTTGGCGGGGTAGGCGAGGACCACGTCCAGCGTCACCTTGCCGCCGTCCACCTTGATGTTGCGCACCGATTTGGTGGACACGAAATCCCGCTGGGTGTTGGGATCGATCAGCTCCTTGAGAGCCGCTTGCACTTGCAGTTCGGAAACCGACATTGCTCAACCTCGACTATAGAAAAACGCACGCTCCACGACCCCGTCTCCGGGCACTTGGCGCTGCAGATGATGGCGAATCCCGGCCTTTCAAGTCGGCGCCAGCGCTGCGGCCGGGAAAGTAGTTTAGTATTTTACTCAATCATTGGATTCCCAAGCGCGGTTTTTTCAACACCGCGGGGGCGGGGCCAGGCCTATCCCGGGACCTCCGGGACCTGGGCCACCAGGCGCAGTTCGGGCGCCACGGCGCGCAGGGCCCCGACGAGCTCCCAGCCGAGCCCGGGCCGGTGCCGGTGGGAGACCCAGAGCACGTTGAGATCCAGGTTGAAGTCGGCGAAGACCACCCAGGGCTCGTAGCGCCGGAGCACGCCCTGGATCCGGACGATCAGCGCCTGCACCTCCGCGGCGGGGCGCCGCTTGAGCGCGGGGGCGATCATCATGAAGTCGGCCACGGGGCGCCCCGCCGCGTCCCGCTTCGGGGCGCGCTGCCAGAGGGGGGCGCCGGCCTGCCAGGTCGGCGCGCCGCACAGTACCGTGCCTCGGCGCGCCGCGGGCTTCACGGCCGGCCTACTTGATCAGCTCCGCCCCGATCTCGGCGAAGGTGCTGGCCACCCCGGCCGTCTCGATGGGCGCGCCGAGCTGCCGCCCGATCTGGGAGGCGGAGAACATGCCGCGCAGGATCTGGCTGCGGTCGGGCTGGCGCTCGGCCACCAGGGCGTGCTGGCGGGCGCAGGCCTTGAGGGTGGCGACCACGTCGCCGACCCGCGCCCTCTCGACGTCTTCCAGGCACAGGACCTCCAGCCGCTCCCGCGGCGTCATGATGTCCTTGACCAGCACGTCGTTGTGGCGGATGCCCTGGGTCTGGATGATGCGCATGGGCTTCTCGCTGGTGAGGTCGGAGGCGGTGATCAGGCCCAGGATGTGGTTCTGCTCGTCGACCACCAGCAGCATGCGCACGCCGCGGTTGATCATCTTGGCGCGGGCGTTCTCGATGTTGTCCAGGGGCAGGATGGTGTGGGCGGTGACCGCGCTGAAGTCGGTCATGACCGTCAGGGCCGCGTCTTCCAGGGTGACCAGGTCGGGCAGGGCCTGCCTGGGCCGGTTGAAGGTGGCGCCCTTCTGCATCGGCGCGGACGGAATGACGTTGTAGTTCTTGCTCATGGCTCCTCGCTCCTCGGTGCTGGGCGGCGCGTCAGCCCCGGCCCGTTCCGTTGCCGCGCGCCACGTGATAATACGGGTGCCGCACGCGGGCGGCCGCTTCGTTCTGCAGGAAGCGCTCCAGCTCGCCCAGGGCGCGGCGGTAGACGTCGCGCTTGAACTCGACCACCGCGTCGGCCGGCTCCCAGTACCCGCTCCAGCGCCAGGCGTCGAACTCGGGATGCTCGCTGGCGCGCAGCCTGACGTCGCAGTCGCGGCCGACCAGGCGCAGCAGGTACCAGATCTGCTTCTGGCCCCGGTAGTGGCTGCGCCACTCGCGGCGCACCCATTCCTTGGGCACGTCGTAGCGCAGCCAGTTGCGCGTGCGGCCGAGGATGCGCACGTGCTGCGACTCGAGCCCCACCTCCTCCATCAGCTCCCGGTACATGGCCTCCTCCGGCGACTCGCCGGACTTGATGCCGCCCTGGGGGAACTGCCAGGAGTCCTGGCGGATGCGCTTGCCCCAGAAGACCTCGTTCCTGCAGTTGCAGATGACTATCCCGACATTCGGCCGGTAACCTTCCTTGTCGATCATGGCCGCACCTCAAACTTCCATACATTGCCCGCATTTTCCCATCCTTCGCCACGGGAGGACAAGAAGGCCGGGCGGCCGCTCTCAGGGCGCGAGGCCCGCCCCGCCCTGGCGGTTGAAGGCGCGCATCCGGTCGAGGAAGGCGGGCAGCCCCAGGCCCAGGCGCGCCTCCCATGCCCCGGCCCGCCCGCCGAGGGTCTCGAAGTCCAGAGCGGGCAGCGGCGGCTTGAGGCCGAAGACGATGACGTTGCTCTTCTTCTCGGCCGGCAGGATCAGGACCTGCCCCCCGAAGGCCGCGGAGATCCGGCCGTAGTAGGTCTCGAAGTGCGCGTCCGAGCCCCAGAGGTTGAATGCCGCCACCCCGCCCGGGCGCAGGTGCGCGAGACAGGCGCGGTAGAACTCCGGGCTGGCCAGGTCCTCGACGATGCGTCGCGCGTCGTAGGCGTCCACGATCAGGATGTCGCGGCTCTCGGGGTGGCTGCGCACGAAGGCCGCGCCGTCGCCCTCCAGGACCTCCAGCCGCGCGTCGTCGGGCGGCAGGAGGAAGTAGCCGCGCGCGGCGGCGATGACCTCGGGGTTGATCTCCACCGCCGTCAGGCGGCACTCCGGCAGGCGATGGTGGACGAACTTGGCGAGCGAGCCGCCGCCCAGCCCGATCAGGGCGATGTCGCGGGGGGTCGCGTGGAACAGCAGGAAGGCCATGACCGCCCGGGTGTACTCCAGCTCCAGGCCGTAGGGGTCGCGGATGCGCATGGCGCTCTGCACGGCGGAACTGCCCAGGTGCAGGAAGCGCACGCCGCCCTTCTCGCTCACCTCGACGGGGTCGAAACCGCCCTGCCCCCTCGCCCGCTGCCGGGAAAATAGCCGCATTTGCTAGAATCCGCCTTTCTCCAGAAGCCCTAGCCTATCATGCGCTCCTCCCAGTTTTTCCTCTCCACCGCCAAGGAAGCCCCGGCCGAGGCCGAGCTCGTCAGCCACAAATTGATGCTCCGCGCCGGACTCATCAAGCGCCTGGGCTCCGGCCTCTACACCTGGATGCCGCTGGGGCTGCGCATCCTGCGCAAGGTGGAGGCCATCGTGCGCGAGGAGATGGACCGCGCCGGGGCGGTGGAGCTGCTCATGCCGGTGGTGATCCCGGCGGAACTCTGGCAGGAGTCCGGCCGCTGGGACGTCTTCGGCCCCCAGATGCTCAAGATCCGCGACCGCCACGAGCGCGATTTCCTCTTCGGCCCCACCCACGAGGAGGTCATCACCGACATCGCGCGCAAGGAGATCCGCAGCTACCGCCAGCTGCCGGTGAACTTCTACCAGATCCAGACCAAGTTCCGCGACGAGATCCGGCCCCGCTTCGGGGTGATGCGCGCCCGGGAGTTCCTGATGAAGGACGCCTATTCCTTCCACGCCGACGAGGCGAGCCTGGACGCCACCTATCGGACCATGTACGCGACCTATGGCCGCATCTTCACCCGGCTGGGCCTGAAGTTCCGGGCCGTGGCGGCCGACACCGGCGCCATCGGCGGCTCGGGCTCGCACGAGTTCCACGTCCTGGCCGACTCCGGCGAGGACGCCATCGCCTACTGCCCGGACTCCGACTACGCCGCCAACGTCGAGCTCGCCGAGGCCCTGGCGCCCGAGGGCCCCCGCCCCGCCCCGAGCCAGGCCATGCAGGAGGTGGCCACGCCGGGCAGGCACACGATCGCCGAGGTCACCGAGTTCCTCGGGGTGCCGGCCGAGAGGGTGGTCAAGACCCTGATCGTCAAGGGCGAGCACGGCCTCGTGGCCCTGCTCCTGCGCGGCGACCACGAGCTCAACGAGGTCAAGGCGGGCAAGCTCACCGGGGTCTACGCGCCGCTCGCCTTCGCCTCGGATGCCGAGGTCCACGCCGCCGCGGGCTGCCCGCCCGGCTCCATCGGCCCGGTGGGGCTGAAGCTCCCCATCATCGCCGACCGGGCGCTGATGAACCTCGCCGACTTCGTCTGCGGCGCCAACGTGGCGGGCTACCACCTCACCGGCGTCAACTTCGGCCGCGACCTGCCCGAGCCGGTCTTCGCCGACATCCGCAACGCCGTCGATGGCGACCCCAGCCCCGACGGCCGCGGCCGGCTCTCGATCTGCCGAGGCATCGAGGTCGGCCACATCTTCAAGCTCGGCACCAAGTATTCCGAGGCGCTGGAGGCCACCGTCCTGGACGAGCAGGGCAAGAGCCGGACCCTGGTGATGGGCTGCTACGGCATCGGGGTCTCCCGCATCGTCGCCGCCGCCATCGAGCAGGGCCACGACGAGCGGGGCATCGTCTTCCCCCAGGGCATCGCCCCCTTCGAACTGGCCATCGTCGCCCTGGGCTACCGCAAGAACCCGGCGGTCAAGGAAGCGGCCGACGCCCTTCATGATTTGCTGAAAGCTGCCGATATCGATGTGCTGCTGGACGACCGGGACGAGCGCCCCGGGGTCATGTTCGCCGACATGGAGCTCATCGGCGTGCCCCACCGGGTGGTGGTCAGCGAGCGCGGCCTCAAGGAGGGCCAGATCGAGTACCAGGGCCGCAAGGATGCGGCGGCCGCCAAGATCGGCCAGAGTGAAGCGGGGCAATTCGTCATGGAGCGAGTGAAGGCGTGCCGAGAAATGGCCTGAGATCCCTCGTTGCGGTGGCCGTCCTGGGCTCGATGCCCTGGACAGCGGCACCGGTCTTCGCCGGCGCCCAGCAGTACGAGCCGCTCTCGGCCAGCGTGAAGGCGCGGCTCTCCAAGGCCGTTGCCGATACCGCCGCCGACGCCGCCTTTGCCGACGACCCCCAGGTCCAGGCCTGGCTGGCCGAGACGCACCGGCGCCTGGCCCGCTTCATCCCCGACCCCGAATACCGCGAGGACTTCCTCAAGACCCTGCATTACGAGGCCACCCGCGCCGGCCTCGACCCCGAGCTCCTGCTCGGGCTCATCGAGGTGGAAAGCGGATTCCGGAAATACGCCGTGTCCACGGCCTCGGCCCGCGGCTACATGCAGATCATGCCCTTCTGGGCCCAGCTGATCGGCAGCCCCGAACACAACCTCTTCCACCTGCGCACCAATCTGAGATACGGCTGCACCATCCTGCGCCACTACCTGGACATCGAGAAGGGCGACCTGTTCCGGGCGCTCGGCCGCTACAACGGCAGCCTCGGGCAGGCCCAGTACCCCAACGCGGTCTACGCCGCATGGCGCAAGCGCTGGACCACCGGCATCGCCATGACGGGCAACCGCCCAACACGACAGGCCCAGGCCGACCCGCACAAGCCGGGAAGCTGAGATTTCCGGGAAGGGAAGATGGGGCAATGGATGGGAATCGAACCCACGACACCTGGAGCCACAATCTGCCCGCGCACGCCCGCCTACCCCATTGAGCGGAAAGCGAAACGGCCGCACCCCCTATTCGATAACCCGCGCCGATCCTAGGGGACGGGCAAAATATCAGACAGCCCGAGGGTGCATCACCGCCCCCTGCGGGGTAACATTCAAGGACGCACTTGGAGACCGCGCCATGCAAACCGATACCCTTGAAATCCGCCCCGAGCTGCGGGCCGCACTGCATGACCTGGCCGAGGAAACCCATCGGGCCGAGGCCGACATGATGAACGAGGCCCTGGCCGCCTACGTGGAGCACGAGCGCCGCGCCATCGCCCGTATCAAGCAAGGGCTCGCCCAGGCCGAGCGCGGCGAGTTCGTGCCCGATGAGGAAATGGACGCCTTCTTCGCCCGCTACGACGCCTGACACATGCGGGTGCGCTACACCCCGCGGGCACGCGAAGACCTGGTCGAGATCGGCGAACACATCGCCCAGGCAACACAGAAGCCGCAAAGCGCGTCATCCGGGCCATCCGCCAGGCCGTGAACCAACTCCAGGACAATCCCGAGATCGGCCGGCCGGGCCGGGTCGATGGCACCCGCGAGCGGATCATTCCGCGCCTGCCCTACATCGCCGCCTATCGCCTGGCCGCCGACGCCGTGGAAGTCCTGAGCATCGTCCACACCGCCCGGCTGTGGCCCGAGAAGCTATGAGCCCAAATTCTTCGCAAACCGCGTCATGACAAGGCTTCTGACAGCCAGATCGCCCAGGGCAAAACCGGAAAGCGCCAGCTCTTCACCTGGACGCCGGAGCTTCGGTCCGTGGTGGATTCCTCCCTGGCCATGCACCCCACGCTCAACCCGAGGCCCTGGCTGTTCCCGAACAGGGAGGGCAAGGGCTATACCTCTGACGGCTCCAAGAGCCTGTGGAACCGCGTCCAGCAGCAGTGGGCCGAACAGGGCGGCGAACTCTTCACTTGGCATGAAATCCGCGCCAAGGCGCTGACTGACGCGAGGCGCCTGGGCCGCGATGCCCAGCGCCTGGCGGGCCATGCCTCAAGCGCCATGACCGACCACTACATCAAGGCCCGCGAGATCGAGGAAGTGACCCCGCTGCCCGAGAAGGCATGGGCAGGCGAAACCGCTACGAAGCGGAAATATCAGACGCGAGGGACCGGTCAGGCGCCCGGAAAACAAGAAGGGATGGGGCGATGGATGGGAATCGAACCCACGACACCTGGAGCCACAATCCAGTGCTCTACCAACTGAGCTACCACCGCCACCGAAACTGGCTGGCGTCTCGAGGCCTCGGCCTCTCGACCAAACTGCAATCTTGGCCTGCCCGACAGGGATCGAACCTGTAACCCCCAGCTTAGAAGGCTGGTGCTCTATCCGGTTGAGCTACGGGCAGTTATCCCGCGGGCCGAAGGCCGCTCCCAGGTCCGGACGCGCTCGACTGGTCGGGGTGGAGGGATTCGAACCCCCGACATCTTGCTCCCAAAGCAAGCGCGCTACCGGACTGCGCTACACCCCGAAAACGAAGTTTCAGTGAAGGCCAATGCCCGTGCAGGGGCGTTACGCCGGAACCAAAGGCGCGAACTATACCGAGCCGCGGCGTAAAAATCAATGCGGACGGCCGCCCGCCTGGGATAAAATTCGTCCCGGGCTCCGGCCGCTGCGGCTGGGGCCTGTCCTTACCCTCACGGATATCCCCATCCCGTTGCCATCATGAGCGCTCGCATACTCGACGGCAAGGCCATCGCCGAGGCCCTGCTCCAGGACATCAAGCAGCAGGTGGAAGGCCGCAAGGCCGCCGGCAAGCCCGCCCCCGGCCTGGCGGTGATCCTGGTCGGCGACGACCCGGCCTCCGCCATCTATGTGCGCAACAAGCGCCGCGCCTGCGAGATCGCGGGGGTGCACTCCGTCTCCCACGACCTGCCGGCCACCGCGAGCCAGGACGAGCTGCTGGCCCTCATCGACCAGCTCAACGCGGACCCGGCGGTGGACGGCATCCTGGTGCAGGCCCCCTTGCCCCGGCACATCGACGACGAGACCGTCATCGAGCGCATCCGCCCGAGCAAGGACGTCGACGGCTTCCATCCCTACAACATCGGTCGGCTCGCCGTGCGCAAGCCGACCCTGCGCTCCTGCACCCCCTATGGCGTCATGAAGCTCCTGGCCGCCACCGGCGAGCCGCTGCGCGGCAGGCATGCCGTGGTGGTGGGCGCCTCCAACCACGTCGGACGGCCCATGGCCCTGGAGCTGCTCCTCGCCGGCTGCACCGTGACCGTCTGCCACAGCGCCACCCGCGACCTCGCCCGCCACGTGGGACAGGGTGAGATCCTGGTGGCGGCCGTGGGGCGGCCGGGGATGGTCGAGGGCGCGTGGATCCGGGAAGGGGCCGCGGTCATCGACATCGGCATCAACCGCCTGGCGGACGGCACGATCGTGGGCGACGTGGAATTCGCCGCCGCCCGCGAGCGGGCCGCCTGGATCACCCCGGTGCCGGGGGGCGTGGGGCCCATGACGGTGGCCACCCTGCTGCAGAACACCCTGGAGGCGGCCGCCGCCCATCACCCCTGAGCCCCGCTCGCGGCGCCCCGCCCGGGCGCGCCCGTGACGGATTTTTTTTCATCCCCGTGCAACGATGGCTAAAATAGCCATCCCTGCGCGCCCCTGGAAGGCCCCATGCCCAGCCCCGCCCGGAACCCCCAATTCGACGCCCTGTTCGACGGCACGCTGTTCAGCCTGCTGAGCTGGGCGCAGCTGTCCGCGTTCTGGGAGCGTCTCGACCCGACCGGCGGCTGGTATGTCTACGCCGTGGGCGAGGCGCTGCCCGAGGCGCCCTCGGACGCCGACCACGTCCGCGCCTTCGTCCGGGAGATCGACGAGCTGCTGCGCCGCGAGCACCACGAGGACTACTGCGGCATCGTCTACGCCGACGACCTGGAGGCCCCGCGCATCGTCAAGATCTACGACCCCAACCACCTAGGCACCTCCTGCGGCTCGGGCAAGAATCGCGTCCTGCCCGGCTGGGTGCTGTCGCGCATGCCGCCCTCCGACCTCACCCCCAGCCACTTCGTCCCGCAGAACCGCCGCCGCTGGTGGCAGGGCTTCCTGGACACCCTCCGCGGGGTCGAGACCCCGGGCTGAGCCTGTCTGCGTCAGGCGCAAAAAAAGCGGCCGAAGCCGCTTTTTTTGCGCCTTGAGACCTCACTCTCCGGCCGGGGCGGGCTCCGCGGGGGCCTCGGCGATGGCCTTCATGGACAGGCGCAGCCGGCCCTTCTCGTCGGCCTCCAGTACCTTGACCCGCACCACCTGGCCTTCCTTGAGGTAGTCGGTGACGGCGTTGACGCGCTCCTGCGCGATCTGGGAGATGTGCAGCAGGCCGTCCTTGCCGGGCAGCACGTTGACGATGGCGCCGAAGTCCAGGATCTTGAGCACGGTGCCCTCGTAGATCCGGCCCACCTCCACCTCGGCGGTGATGTCCTCGATGCGCTTCTTGGCCAGTTCGCCTGCCTCGGTGCTGGTGCAGGCGATCTTGATGGTGCCGGTGTCGTCGATGTCGATCTGGGTGCCGGTCTCCTCGGTCAGGGCCCGGATGGTGGCGCCGCCCTTGCCGATCACGTCGCGGATCTTCTCCGGGTTGATCTTCATGGTGATGATGCGCGGCGCGTACTGGCTCATCTCGTGGGGGGCGGACTCGGCCTCGTTCATGATGCCGAGGATGTGCATGCGGGCCTCGCTGGCCTGGGTCAGGGCCACCTGCATGATCTCCTTGGTGATGCCCTGGATCTTGATGTCCATCTGCAGGGCGGTGACCCCGTCGGTGGTGCCGGCCACCTTGAAGTCCATGTCGCCCAGGTGGTCCTCGTCGCCGAGGATGTCGGTCAGCACCGCGAAGCGCTTGCCTTCCTTGATCAGACCCATGGCGATGCCGGCCACGTGCTTCTTCATGGGCACGCCGGCGTCCATCAGGGCCAGGCTGCCGCCGCAGACGGAGGCCATGGAGGAAGAGCCGTTGGACTCGGTGATCTCGGAGACGACCCTCAGCGTGTAGCCGAACTCCTCCTTGCTGGGCAGCACGGCCAGGAGGCCGCGCTTGGCGAGCCGCCCGTGGCCGATCTCGCGCCGCTTGGGGCTGCCCACGCGGCCCGTCTCGCCGGTGGCGAAGGGGGGCATGTTGTAGTGGAACAGGAAGCGGTCGGAGTACTCGCCCGTGAGGGCCTCGATGGTCTGCTCGTCGCGGCCGGTGCCCAGGGTGGCCACCACCAGGGCCTGGGTCTCGCCGCGGGTGAACAGGGCGGAGCCGTGGGTGCGGGGCAGCACGCCGGTGCGGATGGTGATGGGCCGCACGGTGCGGGTGTCGCGCCCGTCGATGCGGGGCTCGCCGGCCAGGATGCGGCCGCGCACGACCTGGGCCTCCAGGGCATGGAAGAGATCCTTCACCACGTTGGCGGCGGTGGTGTCCATGTCCTCGGTGATCATCTCGGCGAAGACGCGGTTGCGGATCTCGTCCACCGCGGCCAGGCGGGATTGTTTCTGCTTGATGGAGTAGGCGCTGGACAGGGCGTCGGCGCACAGGGCCTTCATCTTTTCGGTGAGCGCGGTATCCGTCTCGGGCGGGGTCCAGTCCAAAGGCTCCTTGCCGGCTTCGTCCGCCAGGTCGTTGATGGCGTCGATGGCGGCGCGCATCTGCTCGTGGCCGAAGACCACGGCGCCCAGCATCACGTCCTCGGGCAGCTCCTGGGCCTCGGACTCCACCATCAGCACGGCGGATTCGGTGCCGGCCACCACCAGGTCCAGCTTGGAGACCTTCAACTCCGACTGGGTGGGGTTGAGCACGTACTGGCCGTCGACGTAGCCCACACGGGCGGCGCCGATGGGTCCATTGAAGGGCAGGCCGGAAAGGGCCAGGGCGGCGGAGGCGCCGATCATGGCGGGGATGTCGGAATCGATCTCCGGGTTGGCGGAGACTACCGTGGCGATGATCTGCACTTCATTGAAGAAACCGTCGGGGAAGAGCGGGCGGATGGGGCGGTCGATGAGGCGGGAGGTGAGCGTTTCCTTCTCGGTCGGCTTGCCCTCGCGCTTGAAGTACCCGCCGGGGATGCGGCCCGCGGCGTAGGTCTTCTCCATGTAGTCGACCGTCAGCGGGAAAAAGTCCTGTCCGGGCTTCACTTCGTTCTTGGCGACCGCGGTCACCAGCACCACGGTGTCGTCCATGTTCACCAGGACCGCGCCCGTGGCCTGACGGGCGATCTCGCCCGTCTCCAGGGTCACCTGGTGGCGACCGTACTGAAAGCTCTTCTTGACAGGATTCACGCTGACCTCGTTAGTGTTGACCGTTTGCGATTACTTGCGCAGACCCAGGCGCTCGATCAGGGCGCGGTAGGCGTCGGCGTTACGCGACTTGAGGTAGTCGAGCAGGCGGCGGCGGCGGCTCACCATCTTGAGCAGGCCGCGGCGGGAATGGTGGTCCTTGGCGTGGGCCTTGAAGTGGCCGGTGAGGTCGTTGATGCGGGCGGTGAGCAGCGCCACCTGGACCTCGGGCGAGCCGGTGTCGGCGGCTGCGCGCTGATGGTCTTTCAGGATCTGCGCCTTCTGCGCGGTGGTGATGGCCATGGTTTGCGACTCCAACGAAAAACTGGAAAAGGACGGATTTTACTCGGGAAACACCCTATCCCTCAAGCAGATCGCACGCAGGGGACGCGGCGCTCAGAAAACCACGAGGCGCCGGGGCGCCACCTTGCCGTCCGCGTCCACCTCGGCCACGCCGAGGAAGCGCCCGTCCGGCCCGTGCAGGCGGAGCCGCTGCCCCACCGCCATGCCCGGGCGCCAGATCGCCTGGCCGTGGCCGATCTGCCAGGCGGCCTCGAGGTCGAGATCGAGACGGGCGAGGTGCGCCAGCAGGGCCTCCTCGGGGCGCAGGCAGCCGTCCCGCGCCTCCGGGGTCATCGCCTCCAGCGCCTCCAGGCTCACGGCCTCCTCCAGGCTGAACGGGCCGACGCCGAGACGCCGCAGGGCCGCCAGGTAGGCGCCGCAGCCGAGCGCCGCACCGATGTCCTCGGCAAGGGTCCGGACGTAGAGGCCCTTGCTCGCCCGCACCGCGACCGTCAGGTCCGGCCCCTCCAGGCGCTCCAGGTCCAGGGCATGGACCGTCACACGGCGGGCGGCGCGCTCGATCGCCACCCCCTTGCGGGCATACTCGTAGAGGGGACGGCCCGCGTGCTTGAGCGCCGAATGCATGGGCGGGACCTGCTCGGTCTCGCCGACGAAGCGGGCGAGCACCGCCCGGACGCGCCCCGGGTCGACCTCGACCGGGCGCGTCTCGACCACCTCGCCTTCCGGGTCCGCCGTCGTGGTGCGCACCCCCAGGCGGATCACCGCCCGGTAGGTCTTGTCCGCGTCCAGGAGGTATTGCGTGAACTTGGTCGCCTCGCCCAGGCAGACGGGCAGGAGCCCCGAGGCGAAGGGGTCCAGGGTGCCGGTGTGGCCGGCCTTCTCCGCGTCGTAGAGGCGCTTGGCGCGCTGCAGCGCGGCGTTGGAGGTGAGCCCTGCCGGCTTGTCCAGCAGCAGCACGCCGCTGATGCGCCGCCGCGGCGCCCGGCGGCGCGGCTCAGTCATCGTGGGGGTGGCGCCTGTCTTCCTCGACCGCCTCGTCGATGAGCCGGCTGATGCGGTTGCCGCGCTCGAGCGACTCGTCGAACAGGAAGCTGAGCCGCGGCACGACGCGCAGGCGCAGGCGGTGCGAGAGCTCGGAGCGCAGGAAGCCCGCCGCGTGCTGCAGCGCCTGCTCCACCGCCTTCGGCTCGCCCGAGAGCAGGCTGAAGTAGACCTTGGCGTGCTCCAGGTCCTGGGTCACCTCCACGGCGGTGAGGGTCACCCCGTGGACGCGGGGGTCCTTCATCTCGCGCCGGAGGATGTCGGCCAGCTCCTGGCGGATCTGCTCGCCGACACGGCGGGAACGGGGGAAATCGGTGGGCATGGTGAGTACCGGGTGATGAGTACCGAGTGACGAGTGCTTGCCCGGCACTCGGTACCCGGTACCCGCTACTGCTGTTAAAGCGTCCGCGCGACTTCCACGACCTCGAAGAACTCCAGCTGGTCGCCTTCCTGGATGTCGCCGAAGTTCTTGATGGACAGGCCGCAGTCGTAGCCCGACTTGACCTCCTTGACGTCCTCCTTGAAGCGTTTGAGGGAGTCGAGTTCGCCGGTGTGGATGACCACGTTGTCGCGCAACACCCGCACCCGGGCGGAGCGCTTGACCAGGCCGTCCGTGACCATGCAGCCGGCCACGGCGCCGACCTTGGAGATGCGGAAGACCTGGCGCACCTCGGCGGTGCCGAGCACGCTCTCCTTCCTTTCCGGCGAGAGCAGCCCCGAGAGGGCCGCCTTCACGTCGTCCACGGCGTCGTAGATGATGGTGTAGTAGCGCAGGTCCACGCCCGCGGACTCGGCCAGTTTCCTGGCCTGGGCGTCCGCCCGCACGTTGAAGCCGATGATCACCGCCTTGGAGGCGATGGCCAGGTTCACGTCGGATTCGGAGACGGCGCCCACGGCCGAGTGGATGATGTTGACCTTCACCTCGTCGGTGGAGAGCTTCGCCAGGGCATGGGCCAGGCCCTCGTAGGAACCCTGCACGTCGGCCTTGAGGATGAGCGGCAGGCTCTTCACCTCGCCCTCGCCCATCTGCTCGAACATGGTCTCCAGCTTGGCCGCCTGCTGCTTGGCGAGCTTGACGTCGCGGAACTTGCCCTGACGGAACAGCGCGATCTCGCGCGCCTTGCGCTCGTCGGGCAGCACCAGCACGTCCTCGCCCGCACCCGGCACGTCGGACAGGCCCTGGATCTCCACGGGGATGGCGGGGCCGGCCTCCTGCACCGGGGCGCCCGACTCGTCGAGCATGGCGCGCACCCGGCCGAAGGCGGTGCCCGCCAGCATGACGTCGCCGCGCTTCAGGGTGCCGGACTGCACCAGGACCGTCGCCACCGGGCCGCGCCCCTTGTCCAGGCGCGACTCGACCACGACCCCCCTGGCCAGGGCGTCCACCGGGGCCTTGAGCTCCAGCACCTCGGCCTGGAGCAGGATGGCGTCGAGCAGGCCGTCGATGCCCACGCCGGTCTTGGCGGAGACGTCGACGAACATGGCGTCGCCGCCCCATTCCTCGGGCACCACCCCCTCGCCGGAGAGCTCCTGGCGGATCTTCTCGGGGTTGGCATCGGGCTTGTCGATCTTGTTCACCGCCACGACGATGGGCACCCCCGCCGCCTTGGCGTGGTGGATGGCCTCCTTGGTCTGGGGCATGACGCCGTCGTCGGCCGCCACCACCAGGATGACGAGGTCGGTGACCTTGGCGCCGCGGGCGCGCATGGCCGTGAAGGCCTCGTGGCCCGGGGTGTCCAGGAAGGTGACCATGCCCTTGGGCGTGTCCACGTGGTAGGCGCCGATGTGCTGGGTGATGCCGCCCGCCTCGCCGGCCGCCACCCGGCTGCGCCGGATGTAGTCGAGCAGCGAGGTCTTGCCGTGGTCGACGTGGCCCATCACGGTGACCACCGGGGCGCGCGGCTTGAGCTCGGCCTCCTTGTGCTCCTCGGCCTCCTCCAGGTAGGCCTCCGGGCTCTCGATGGGCGCGGGCTTGGCCACGTGGCCCATCTCCTCGACCACGATCATGGCGGTCTCCTGGTCGAGCATCTGGTTGATGGTGACCATGGAACCCATCTTCATCAGGGCCTTGATGACCTCGGTGGCCTTGACCGCCATCTTGTGGGCGAGATCGGCCACGGAGATGGTCTCCGGCACCAGCACCTCGTGCACCACCGGCTCGGTCGGCGCCATGAAGGCGTGCTTCGCCTCGTGCTCGCCCTTGTGCCTGCCCTTGCGGGCGCGCCAGCCCATCTCGGCCTCCAGGGCGCCGCGCACCTTGAGCCCGCCGCGCTTGCCCGCGGGCGCCTCCTCGGCCGCCTTGCCCTTCTTGCCGGCCGGCTTCTCGATCTTGGGCCGGACAGCGGGCTTCACCTCGCCGGCCGGCCTGGCCGGGGCGGCGGCCGGCGCCTTGGCCGCGACCTCCCTGCGGGCCGCCTCGCGCTCCTGCTTGGCCTTGAGCTCGGCCTCCTGGATGGCGCGCAGCTCGCCCTGGCGCCGGGCCTCCTCCTCGCGCAGCCTCAGCTCCTCCGCGTCGATCACCCGCGCCGGGGCGGCCTTCTCGGGCACGGCCGCCGCGGCCGGCACCGCCACGGGCTCGGGGGCCGCGACGGCGACCTCCTCGGGCGCCTCCGGCCTCTCCTCCTCGACCGGGACGGGCGCCTCGCGCCTGACCAGCACCCGCTTCTTGCGCACCTCCACCTGGATGGTGCGCGCCTTGCCGCTGCTGTCCGCGGTCTTGATCTCCGTGGTCTGCTTGCGGGTCAGGGTGATCTTGGTCTTGGGCTCCTTGGCCCCGTGCTTGTCGCGCAGGTAGTCCAGCAGGCGTGCCTTGTCCTGGTCGGAGAGGGCATCCGCCGCCCCCTTGACGGTCACGCCCGCGGCCTGCAGCTGCTCGACGAGCAGCCCCACGGGGACCTTGAGTTCATTGGCGAACTGTTCGACGTTCATCTGGTCCCTTACTCCCCGCTCATAGCCAACAGCGGCGCACGCGCGGTCATGATCAGTTGCTTGGCGCGCTCTTCGTCCATCTCGGTCAGCTCCACGAGCTCGTCCACGGCCAGGTCGGCCAGGTCCTCGGTGGTCTTGACCCCCTTCGACTGCAAGAGCGCCGCCGTGTCGGCATCCATGCCTTCGATGCTCATGAGGTCCGGATTCACGGTCTCGACCGACTCCTCGCGGGCGATGGCCGCGGTGAGCAGCGCATCGCGGGCGCGGGCGCGCAGCTCGTTCACGGTGTCCTCGTCGAAGGCCTCGATCTCCAGCATCTCGTTGAGCGGCACATAGGCCACCTCTTCCAGGGTGGAGAAGCCTTCCTCCACCAGGACATCGGCCACGTCCTCGCCCACGTCCAGCTTCTCCATGAACAGGGCGCGGATGGCACCGGCCTCTTCGGCCTGCTTCTCCTGGGCCTCGTCCATGGACATGATGTTGATGTTCCAGCCGGTGAGCTCCGAGGCGAGGCGCACGTTCTGGCCGCCGCGGCCGATGGCGCTGGCGAGCTGGTCCTCTTCGACCACCACGTCCATGCTGTGCTTGTCCTCGTCCACCACGATGCTGGAGACCTCGGCCGGGGCCAGGGCGTTGATCACGAACTGGGCCGGATCGGGCGACCAGAGCACGATGTCGACGCGCTCGCCGGCGAGCTCGTTGGTCACCGCGGTCACCCGGGTGCCGCGCACGCCGATGCAGGTGCCCTGGGGATCGATGCGCGGATCGTTGGATTTCACCGCGATCTTGGCGCGCATGCCCGGGTCGCGGGCGGCCGCCCTGACCTCGACCAGGCCCTCGCTGACCTCCGGCACCTCGAGCTCGAACAGCTTCATGATGAATTCCGGGGCCGTGCGCGAGAGCACCAGCTGGGGGCCGCGGCTGCCGCGCTCGATGTGCTGCAGGTAGGCGCGCACCCGGTCGCCCATGCGCAGGTTCTCCTTGGGGATCATCTGGTCGCGGGCGAGCCAGCCCTCGATGCGGCCGGACTCGATGATGACGTTGCCCCGGTCCATGCGCTTGATGGTGCCGGTGACCAGGGTCTCGTCGCGGGCGAGGAAGTCGTTGAGCACCTGCTCGCGCTCGGCGTCGCGGATCTTCTGCAGGATCACCTGCTTGGCGGCCTGCGCGCCGATGCGCCCGAACTCCACCGCCTCCAGCGGCTCCTCGATGTACTCGCCGACCTGGATGTCCGCGCTGCGCGCCCTCGCCTCGGTGAGGGTGTACTGGCGCTCCGGGTGCTCGATCTCCGCGTCGTCTGGGAGCACCTCCCAGCGGCGGAACGCCTGGTATTCGCCGGTATTCCGGTCGATCTCGACGCGCACCTCGACGTCGTCGCTGATCCGCTTCTTGGTGGCATGGGCCAGGGCCGACTCCAGCGCACCGAAGACGATCTCCAGATCCACGTTCTTCTCGCGCGCCAGCGCATCCGCCAACATCAACACTTCCCGACTCATCGCTTCCTCCGGGGGGAACCCTCAAATCTGCTCAATACCTCCGGCGCCAGCCGGGCCGACTCGATCTCTGCCAAGGGGATGGACACCTCGCGGCCCTCGACCTGCAGCGCCAGACAGCCGTTCTTCAGTGCGCCGAGCACGCCCGTGAACTTGCGCTGCCCCTCCAGGGGCAGGCGCAGCCTGAGCTGGGCGCGCTCGCCGGCGAAGCGGACGAAGTCCGCCTCCTTCACCAGCGGCCGGTCCAGGCCGGGCGAGGAGACCTCCAGGCGGTCGTAGTCGACGTCCTCGACGGCGAACAGCCGGGTGAGCTGGTTGCTCACCTTCACGCAGTCCTCGATGCCGACACCCTCGGGCCTGTCGATGTAGACGCGCACGAGCCCGCGGCCGGCGCGCTCCAGCATCACCAGTTCATAGCCCATGCCGACCACCGTCGGCTCGATCAGCGCCTGCAGATCCATCCGCCTTGCAATGCCATCCGTGCAGAAATAAAAAATGGGCTCGACGCCCATCCATGAAAATCACGCAAGTATAGCAGGATTTTATCGATGAAAAACGGGGGCTTGCATCGACAGGAACGGGCCCCGCAGGCCCTGGTACCCGGAGCCGGACTCGAACCGGCACGCCTTGCGGCGAGGGATTTTAAGTCCGAGAGACCTTCAAGCATTGACGCGCTTTCCGAGCAAATTCTACAATATTTGTCACCCGTATGTCACCCCGGAGGGCCGCATGGCCACGATCAGGAAGCGCGGAGATTTTCAGTGGCAGGCCATCGTCAAGCGCAAGGGCTACCCCCTCCAGTCGAAGACGTTCAACTACAAGGCCGACGCCGAGAAGTGGGCCCGGCTGATCGAGAACGAAATGGACCGCGGGGTATTCGTCTCGCGGGCCGAGGCGGAGCGGACCACGCTCAAGGAGGCCCTGGAGCGGTACGAGAAGGAGGTCACCGAGCGGAAGAAGGGCGCCGGCCGGGAGCGGACCCGTATCGCCCGCTGGACCAATCACAAGCTGGCCGCCCGCCCCCTGGCCTCGGTCCGAAGCGCCGACCTGGCGAAGTTCAGGGACGAGTGGCGCAAGGCCGGCAAGGCCGAGAACACGATCCGCCTGGAGCTGGCCCTGCTCTCCCATCTCTTCGAGGTTGCCCGCCGGGAATGGGGTATGGAGGGCCTGCAGAACCCCGTGAAGGCCATCACCTTACCCGGACCCTCACGGAAGCGTGATCGGCGCCTGGAGGGCGACGAGGAGGCCCGCCTGCTCGCCGAGCTGCGCAAGGGCCGGAACCCTTATGCTGCCCCCGCGGCCGAGTTCGCCATCGAAACCGGCATGCGTCAGGGCGAGATCCTGGGGCTGTGTTGGGCAGATGTGAACTATCTCAAGGACGGGAAAGGCCTGGCCACCCTGGCGGACACCAAGAACGGCGAGAGCCGCACGGTGCCGCTCTCAACCCGGGCCGTGGCCGTACTCAAGTCCCTGCCCCGCCCCATCGAGGGCGGCCGGATCTTCCGCATCACCCAGGACGGCCTGGTGAGGGCATTCGCCCGGGCCTGCGAGCGCGGCAGAAAGACCCATGCCGAGGAATACAAGAAGTCCGCGCGCGATCCATATCCCGGACTCCTGGAGGATCTGCGGTTCCACGATCTCCGGCACGAGGCCACGTCCAGGCTGTTCGAGCGAGGCGACTTCGGCATGATGGAGGTGGCGGCGATCACCGGTCACAAAACTTTGCACATGCTCAAGCGATACACCCAGCTCAGGGCCGAGGACCTGGCGAGGAAGCTCGGATGAGCTTCACGGTCGTTGGGCAGATCCAGGGGATTGAAACAATCGCCGAAGGGCCCGGCATCCGGGACCGCCCCCGACTCGTGAAGGTCTATGGTCCTGGCAACTGGAAGAAGAAAAAGGGGTTCGCCATGGTGCGCCTCGATGATGGCGAAACCGTCAGGGCTGAAATACACTGGTACGAAGCCCACGGTATCGGCAAAGTGGAACACAAGATCAAGAGGTTCTTATGAGCGAGTTCGTTGTCTGTCTGTCCAACGAGGGATATCCGGCCTCGCTGGAGCCTCGGAAGCTATACGAGACACTGCCCGACAAGGAAGCGGAGCGCCGCGGCTTTCTCCGCGTCGTGGACGAGTCCGGCGAGGACTATCTGTTTCCCGCCAAACTGTTTGCCCCGCTGCAGGTCCCCTCGGATCTCGCTGATACGCTACACAAGCTCGCCGCGTAGGAAAGGCGAGCCTGGCGCCCTGGGTTCAAGCCAAGTCAGCAGGCCAGGGAAAAGATACAGCGCATCAAAGCCAATGGCCGCAGGTAAACCGGAATCGCCTATTTCTCTGATGTGCTGGGGTAGAAGGCCTCGACAAACTGACGCTGTTGAGGATTAAGCTCGGAGGCGTTGCCTTTAAGCTCGTCGATCAGGGCCTCTTTCTCAGATTTCGGTTTTTCGATTTCCTTGTTATGACATCCTGTCATGCCCAGTGTGGCCAGAAGCGCAGCCAGCAGAATCGTGAATTTCATCGTCATTCCTTCGTGAAAATTAGGTTGTATAGGGTAATCCGGGCGACATCCCTGTAGATCAGGGCCGCCGCCACTGGATCGAGTGCAGATTGGCTTCGTTGTTGTGGTCATCGCGGCGCTGCTTCTCGGCGTAATAGTCGTCATCGCGGCGCTGCTTCTCGGTGTTGTTGTCGTCGTCGCGGCTCTGCTTCTCGACCGTACTGTCGTTGTGATCACCAGCCTCGCTCGGGTGGGCAACCACAATCATCATGGAAAACCCGATCCCCACGGCACCGACCACCACGCCGATGATGGGGTGTGCGTAGTTCCACAGCAGTTGAGCAACAGGGGCCGCGAAGTAAAGCACGAGCATCGCGATCATCATGCGGTAGTAGCGTCCGGCATGCTCGCCCAGCCCTGGGACAAAGAGGCATAGATAGGGTAGGAACAGGCCCGCGAAGGCCGCCCAGGCTCCACCTTGGATGGAATCTGGGATACCAAGATGCAGATCAATAAGCAGCTTGCCGCCGAAACCGATGAGGCCCAGGAAAAAGGCCACATCCAGCAGGCCGAGGGCGAGTTCCTTGACGAAAGCGCCGCCCAGTTCCTTGGCGAGCGCGGCCGCTTCCTTGGTGAAATGAGTGATGTTCATAGTTGTGCTGTCACTACCCGAACATCGGATTAGCGGCCACGATGATGGTGGTGGTAATCACGCTCCTTCTGACGGCGATCGTCGTCCGAATCGGAGCCGCCGAACAGATCGGACAGCCAAGACCAATCCGACTTCGGCGCGGCGGCTGCCTCTGCGACTTCGGCGCGGCGAGCGGCGGGCGCTTCCCCTTCCTTGACCTCGACAGTGAGGAAGGAAATGACCAGCAGCACCACACCAAGCACCGCGCCGAGCAGCGCGTAATTGTCGATCATGCCGGAGAGCACCGGGTCAAACAGCCCAATGGTGGCGGACACGATGGCCACACAGGCAGCCACAATCAGCAAGCCAGCGCCTGCGAGGCCCAGCGATCCGGATACGGCGTCTTTGGTTTTCATCTTGTTCCTCTACGGTTGTCCTTAGGCATTCGGCTCAATCTCCTCCTGGGCGGACTCGATGTGCGCGGCCAGCACGGTACGCTCGCCTGCACCGATCATGTGGTTGATGGCGGACTGCAGGATCGCCCTGGCGTTGGCGATGGAGGTCGGATAGAGCAGGGCGGTGACACGCCCGGGCGTCAGGTCCTCGGCGAATTTCGCCTTGGAGGCACGCATCCAGGCCTCGATGTAGCGCGTGAGCGTGGGCTCGTCCGGCAGGTCGAAGAGGATCTTCTCCTGGAAGCGCCCCCCGCGGACCGTGGCGGCATCGAGCGCGTCCGGGTGGTTGGTCGCCGCCACCCAGACGATGTCGGAGACCTTGCCTTTGGCGCCATCCATGGCGGTGAGCAGATCGTTGGTCACTGACTTGGTCCAGGGGCTGGTGCCGCGGTCGGCGAGCACGTCGTCCGCCTCGTCGATGAAGACGATCACCGGACGGATGTCACGGGCGCGCTTGACGATGCTCTTGAGCTCGTCCTTGTCGGAGAGCAGGGCCTGGCCGTTGGTGCTGATGAAGGCCCAGCCCGTCTCCTTGGCGAGCGCCCGCACGCCCAGGGTCTTGCCCGTGCCGGGCGGGCCGTAGAAGAGCAGCCCCGTGGGCAGCGTGCCGCCCAGGCTCTCGACCTCCTCGATCTCGCGCATGCGGTAGGCGATGCCGGCGAGCTTCCTGGAGGACTCCTCGGGCAGGAAGACGCCGGAAAGATCGGGCGTGTCTTCCGGGAGCCGGTCACCCAGCGTACCCTGCAGCCGCCGCAGGGCCGCCATGAGGTCGTCGAAGCCGATCACCGTCGCCTGCGCTTGCCGGGCGTGCTCGGTCGCTTCCTTGGCGATCGCCGTGATGCGCGCAACCGAAAAGCCCTCCCAGCGGCGGGCGGCGCGGTCGACGACGTCGGGTTCGACCGGGGTGTTGCGCCCCTCCTTGCCGAGCACGCGGGTCAGGATGGCCTGGCGGGCGGGGAAGTCGGGGGGCGGCACCTCGATCTTGAAGTCGAACCGGCCCTCGCGCACGCCGGCGGCATCCAGCTTGTCGGCAAAGTTGGTGGCGGCGATCAGGAGCACGCCACGGCCTCGCAGGTCGTTGATCAGGGTGAGCAGCGTGTTCGCGGTGCGGCTCGTCTCCTGGCCGCTAGAGATGCTGGCCTCGCGGTCGGCGAGGAAGCTGTCCACCTCGTCGATGAAGAGCACGCAAGGGGCCTGGCGGATGGCGTCCTCGAAGGCCTGGCGCACGCTCTCGGTGGTCTGGTTGACGTAGCGCGAGGCGGTCTGCGCGAAGGTGAGCTTGATGAACGGCAGCTTCAACTCGCCGGCCAGGGCCTCGGCGAAGAAGGTCTTGCCGTTGCCCGGCTCGCCGGAGAGCAGGATGCCGTTGCGGGGCGGCTCGCCCTCGTGGGGGGCGACGGCCTTGCGGCCGGCGTCCAGAAGCCGCCGCTTGGTCTCGTCCATGCCGACGATGTGGCTGAAGTCATGCCGCGGTCGGACGGCGGGGAAGCCGGGCAGGTCGCTGTCCTCTTCCTGCACTGACAGTGGCGGCAGTTCCGCCTTGCGGTGCTCCTGCATCCTGGGCGCGGGGCGCCGGGCCGCATTGTCCTCGTCGGCGGCGGTATTCGTTTCGCGCGGGTTGAATAGCCGCCAGGTGCTGTAGGCCGTCCAGGCGTAGGCCGCCATGACCGCCAGCACGGAGGATGTGAAGAGCGTGCCGCCGGCGTGGCGGTCGCCATAGCCCAAGGCGACGAACATCTGGAGGATCCCCGCGGCGGACACGAAGAGCACGCCCAGCAGGATCTCGGAGCCCAGCATGAAAAAAAGCATGAGGGCATTGGTGGCGATGAGCGCCGGGAAGACCTGGGGCGGTGCGTGCAGGGTGTAGGCCGCGAGCGTCAGCAACGGCAGGGCGATGGCATAGGCGATCCCCGTCTTGATGCCGCCGTCGGCGATGTCGCGCAGGTAGTAGCGCGCAAACCCCAGGAGCGCGAGAGCCCAGAGGCCATTGAAGAATGCGCCGACGCCGAAATCCGAAAGCGCGAAACCGCTGGGCGTGGCGCTTGCGGAGAGGGCTGGCTGCGCCTCGGGTGACGTTGTCGGCCAGGCCGTATAGGTCAGCGTGATGGCGGCCAGCGTCAACAGGACCATGCCGGCAAGATGGGCGCGTTGGTCGCCCAGCAGGCGTAGCGCACCCTGGCCATAGGCCCAGGCGGACAGGGCGGCCTTCACGGCAAGCCAGATACCGAGTCCGCCGAGGAGGCCGAGCGCGCTGAGCTTGAGAAGGAGCGTTTGTGTTTCAGTCACTGATGGGGCTCCCAGACTGGCCTGTTTGCGCCCCAGCCTCCCTGAATCGCATGCTTGTTCTCCCCTAATACAGTTATTGATATTTCCAGAAGAGCAGAGCGGCGGCAAGAGGGCTCGAGTTCAGGCGGGGGGCGGCAAGCCGCCCCTGAGGATTGATCCAGTAACCGCATTTACGTCACGTTTGTAATTCTCACCCCCTCATAGCCCTTATCTCATCACACAGGGCCATGAAATCCTCGTCGTTCTCGCCCAGCTTGGCGTAGCTCTCCATGAGCTCGAAGGCGATGGCGCGGTGCTTCGCGTCGGAGCCGGCCAGGAGGCTACCCAGATCCACCTTGTAGTCGTTGCCGTTCCAGAGATTCAGGCACAGGCTCGCGAGTTTCTGCGCGGTGCCATAGTCGGCCAACAGGATCCCGCGGTGTTTCCAGAACGGGGAGACCCAGGGGTTGGCTTCCAGCTCCTGAGCCAGGGTTAGGGCGGCCGCCTTCGCCGCCTCGGCGCTCTCGTACTCTTCCACCTGGAATCGACCCAAGGTCTTGCCATCCTGCTCCACGACGTAGAGCCATGGTTGATAATCGTCGCTGCCAACCGGCGCGGCGTTGATCTGCCTGACGTTGATATCGTGCTGAGTCATCACTATTCCCTTTCATCACCGTTTGCTACCGCCCGCCAGGCAACCGCGCAGCGTGGCTGCCTGGCCCTCGCCCCACCCCCTGGGGCCTGGTCCAGGGTCTGAGACCCTGGCCGCCGGAGGCATCTTTCCTCCCCCTGCGGGGTTCCCCGGTGGCGTACCGGGGTGAAGTGCAAGGCTCACTGGCGAGGCCACGCGCAAGGGGGCTCTTGAGGCCTGATTTTTGGGGGGACCTCGCCGGACTTGGCGAGCAGACGGGGCAGGGGCCCCGTCTGGTCGCTTAGTCCGGCGTGGGGGAGCCGGAAATCTGGCCGCCCTTGCGCTTGGCCGAGACTGTGAGACGCTGCACGTAATACCGGTACGCTCGCCGGCGGAACCACAACAGCGCGAAGCGCGGCGCACAGTCCCGCTTGCGGGTCTGTGCACATCCCTTCTTTGGCAGAGACCCGGCCCCTTGTGGCGGGGTGTCTGTGCAGTTGGGCCAGGGATTGAAGCCCGAAGGGTCGAGACCGCCGTCTTTTCGGCGGGCTCGATTCACGAAAGCCCGGTGCCCGGCTTGCCGGGCAGGCCCCCAGGCTCCCCAGTCGAGCAGGACCCCCAGGACACCGCCCAGGCAAAAGACCCCGTTTCTGTGCAGCAGCAGCTACCACCGCCGCTGCCAGACGATCCCCGCCGGCGTGATCACCAGGTGCTCGCCGATGGCCGCACCGACCACACCACCGACGACCCAGGACGCCAGGTCGCCAGCGTCGAAGTTTTTGTCGGTGCTCTCCTTGAGCGCCCCGGCCACCGT
The DNA here is from genome assembly GCA_020725195.1 of Hydrogenophilus sp. GTDB lineage: Bacteria > Pseudomonadota > Gammaproteobacteria > Burkholderiales > Thiobacillaceae > DYFL01. The sequence continues at coordinate 9,766 of DYFL01000020.1, read as the reverse complement.
GGCCGCCAGGATGCCGAGCTCGGGCCTCTGGGTCTCTGATGTGACCCAGTAGCTCAGGCCGCCGCCCAGGGCCACGTGTGAGAGATAGTCGTAGGGGTACGCAGTGAGATCGACAGCATGGCTCTGGACGGGGGCGGCCAGGGCAGCGGCCAAGGCGAGGATGGACAGATAGGGCTTCACGGCGGCTCCTGACGGGTGGCGTTATCACCATCGTCAGCTAGCTACGCCGCCAGGTCTGGTTTCTGCCCGTTTCTGCCCGCTCGGGCGCTTTATGCCATTGCCATTGCTATTGCAATGCCATTGGCAATGCCAATAGCAATGGCAATCCACAGATGCCGTGGATAAGTCGGGCATATACCGGCCTGAAAGCCTCGCCAGATCAGGGACGAGGTTGTCTGCCTGGGATTCGCGCAGGGCGCTATTGCCATTGCTATTAGCAATGGCAATAGCAATGCCAATGGCATTGCGCTGAGCAATGGCAGAATCCCCCAGACGAGAGGGCGCGGCGAAGCCGCCGCCAGGGAGCCAGGCCGCAGGCCGGCGACAGAGGCGGAGCCGCAGAGCGGCCCGCCGGTGGCCCCCGGCAGCGCCGGGCTACCCCGCGCATGCGGGTCGCTGGGCCTCACCCGCGCAGCGGGTCTTACGCCGGCCAACTGGCCGGGTCCTGCTGGTGGGGTGTCTTCTGCCGAACAAACCCACCCCCCCAGGCCCGGCCCCTGCCGGGCCCCACACCACGCAGGGCATCACACTTCCTGCCGGTCGGCCATGTCCCCGCGCCGGTCAGCGGCGCGGCCCTCTGGGCGCCCCCACAAGGTGGGGCCGGGACGGCATGGCCGCCGTGAGGCGGCAGTGGTAGCGCAACCCCCGAAAGGTTTTGCAGGAAGCCAAGCCGGAGGCACGCCAGGGGAACCGGCACCGCCGAGGCTCCCCTGGCCGTGACCGACCACGGAGGGGCTGAGCCCAGGCTCGCCGGCGCGCAGCTGCGAGGCGAGACACCGCGAGCGTAGCGAGCACAAAGAGGGAGCCGCCGCCCAGCCCTTAGCGGCCCGCAGGGACGCTTAGGGCTGGGACGGAGGGGGCAAGGCCGTCCAGGCCGCAGCCCCGCCTGGAGTTCGCCCCCAAGGGCGGGCTCCAGGCGGCGAGGAGCACAGGACAGACGCAAACAGGCCGTAGGCCGTCGTGCAGCGTCAGGCGCCCCCAGGGCGCCGGTGGCCTGGGCGGGCGGTACGCCGCGCCCCCGTCGGGCCGCACAAGAGGCGGAGGTGATCAGCCATTGCGGCGCCCGACCCCCCTCTTTGAGGGGCGGGCCGTCCAGGCCCGCGCCGAGGGGAGGAGGTGGCCTGGATGGACGCGCAGCGGCCAGACAGGACATCCTCCGACCCGAGGACGAGACGAGGGCTGCTTGCAGCCCGAAGCCAGACGAGCCGCAGGCGAGGCAGGCAGGGCGAGGACAGGCCGCGTAGCGGTCTGGACTGGCCCTGTCGAAGCCCCCTCAAAGAGGGGGGTCGGGCGCCGCAGGCGCTCGACGGGGGCGCAAGAGAGGCGGGGACGCAAGTGGAGGGCCATCCAGGCCCGGAACGCCGCGCCCTGTAAGGCTTCCCGTCCAGGGAAGGCTTACAGGGTTGCCCCGCTCAGCGCCGTTTTCTCGCGCCGCCCGCTCGGGCCGCCTTGGTCGGGCCGGAGGCCCGCCCGAGGCACAGGCCCGAAGGGCAAGCGGGGAAACGGCACAACCTGTCTACGCCGTGTTTACACGGTGTAGACAGAAGGCCGGGTTAACAGCACCCGCAGGGTGCCCCGGCCAAGCGTCGGCGATTTGCGGAGTGGCGGCAGGACCGGTTAACAGCACCCGCAGGGTGCCCGGCCCCGCAGCGAGACGCCAGGGCAATCCGGTTTGTAAGCGCGGCGCAACAGAAAGCCCGGCGCGAGGCCGGGCGTACGGGGTGGGGAGATGGAAGGATATGCCGATCAGGTGCGGGCCGCGTCAAGCTCCTGCCGCGCCGTCCTGACGGCCACGGCGAGGGCTTTTTCGCACACCTCCACCGCGTCGAACACGAGGCCGGCGGCCTCGGCGTCGGCCTTTACCTGCTCGATCTGCGTATACAGATCGGTAGGCAGGCGCACGGAAAACGTCTTGGTCTTGGCGGTGGCTTTGGGCTTGAGGACAGGCATGGTGAGACTCCTTATTGCAGGCAAGTTGTAAACGATTGGTAGTCAGTGAACAGCAGGCCGGCATGGTCTTTCGCTGGGTTGATTTTCTCCTTCGCGCCGGCGAGCGTGACGTACTCCACGCCCCGGACCAGGGCGGCCACGCGCTCGGCGGTCGGCGCGTCCGGGCAGGCCCAGACGACACGGGACCACCTGCCGGCCCGGATGGCGGCGAGGTGCTGCTCGAGTACGGCGGCATAGCGCTTCGGGGCCTTGATCGTGCGCTCCACCTCCACGGCGACCCTGACGCCGGTTGCCGTCAGGCAAACCGCGTCGGGGCGCTTGACGCCCTTTTTGGCGAGGGCGAGCCGGTCGCCGTTGACCCACTGTTTGACCAGCCCTGCGTTTGCGGACTGTAGACGCAGGGCCTGCATATCCAACTTGTGTTGCAGCCCGACCAGCGAGTAGCGGGCGGGCTCGAAGGCCCGTTCGATGCACTTCTCCCCCGCCCCGGGGGAGAAGGCCATCGCCTGGCCGTGGTGCGTGATCCCGATCACGCGCACGGGCGGCAGGCCAGGCAGGATCTGCACGTCGTGGCGCTTGATCAGTCCTTCACGCTCCAGCGCAGCAAGTGTGCGGCGAGCCGGCCGCTCGGTGAGTCCCAGCACCAGGCCGGCGGTCGCGGGGGTGGTGTAGAGCTCGTCGCGCAGGAAGCGCAGCAGCGCTTGCCGCTTGTCGGCGGCGCGCTGCATGCGCTCGGAGGGGTTGCTGATCAGGGGCATGGCTCACCTCCCATCCGCGAGCAGATCGTCCAGGGATTCGACAGCCGGCGCTGGCAGAGCCGCTTCGGCGGGCGCCTCGTCACCGGCGGCCATGGCCACCAGGTCGTCCAGGGCAGCAGGGCCGAGATCGTGGACGGGATCGAGGACGACGACGGCGACCGCCGGGGCCTCGATGGGGCCCGGGGCTGGTAGCATGTTGCCGGCCGGGGCGCTCACATCGTTTCTGAGAGCAGGATCCGCAGGGATGGGTTCTGGCTTCGGCCCGCTGTCCAGGTAACGGGTGGAAAGTAGGAAAGCCACGCCGAGGCCGAACACCACGCCAACGGATGCAGCACCGGGGGCAATATCCTCAGGCCTTGGGAGATTGGTAAAGACGTGCTGTGGTAACAGTGGGCGGTCGGCATCGCGCACACTCTCAGTGGTTCCGTTGTCGTTCGTGGAGGAGGCTGCAGCCTTAGCCTTGATCTTGCCTGCCAGCTTTTCCAACTGCCCGGCCGTCTTCTCGTCTTCGAGTTTGTAAATGAATCGCAGACTGGAGTTACCCCACACTGCGCCGACAACGGCGTTCGCATCGAGCCCGGGGCAGTCGTGCAAATCACCGAGGGATTGATGCGCGAAGACGATGTGGCAATTCCGGTCCCGGATGGTCCCAGCTGCCCTTAGCGTCGGGTTGCTGAGGATATATTTCAGCTCGTCTAGGAACAGGCAGACTGGACGGCTCTTGTCCGTGCGATCGTTGATGATCTGCAGGATACGTTGCAGTACGAGGCGTTGAGCGGCGAACACCTTGTCGTCCTCTGTGCTGCCGATCACATACAGCAGGCCTGGGTATTCGATTGCCTCCCTCAGGTCTAGCCCCGCTTCGGCTTGCAATGCGGGCAGACGCGCGAGCTGTCGGAACTCGCGCCAGAGGTTCTTTTTCTCGGTAATCCTCTCGTCCTGGCTGGCAAAGTGCAGCAGTTCAGGGAAGGTGGTTGCGCCGTCTTCCAAGGCCTTGGCGAGGTATCCGGTGGCCTCGCGGTCTTCCCCGCGGTGGAAATCCACCGCGGCGTTGCCACTCTTCCCAAGTTCCAGGGCTGCTTGCAACAGAGTTTCCACTTGGTCGGGGCGGGCGCCCAGGAACGGGTTTGCCTGCACTGGCGCCCCCATTCGCAGATCCAGGACATGCACGGGGACGCCCCATTTGCGAGCCATGCGGGCTAACACGCCCAGGAGGTTGGCGTCGTCCTTGGGGTCAACCACGACCACAGTCTCCCCTAGACCCAGCAGCTGGCCCATGATGAGGCCGGCCACAGAGCTTTTCCCGGTGCCAGAGGCCCCCATGATCTCGGTATGCTTCTTGTAGATCGACGCGTGAGGCACGTAGACCGGTTTCCGCGCCTCATCCAGACCGATAAAAACACCCCGGGCCAGGTCCACATAATCTTCGGGATCAAACGGTTCGGCCAGCTGCTCAAGCCTGGCCCGGTCCTCAGTGACATCGGCGTAGGCGCTACTGCCAGCCGCAGGCTGATACGTCCACGCCATCCAGGCCCCGACGAGGCTGGCGACGGTCAGGGCGGCGGGCATCGCCCCCGCGAAACCCCACTGCGCGAGGCCGCCGAGGAATCCAGCAGCGCCCGCAATCGCAAGCCACCGCCACCGACCTTCCGCGCCTACGCGCTCCCAGAGCCAGATGCCGAGCACGGCCATGAAGGCCAGGCCGAGGATGGCGCCAACAAGATCGATCAGAGTGTCAATCACGGTTTTCCTCCTTGTGTGTCTCAATCCAGGTGCGGGCGACACTCGCGAAAATCGCCACCTCCCTGAGGGCGCCCCACTTGGCGAGGTACTTCTCAAGGTCTCGCTTAATCCAGTTGTGTTTGATTATTTGCCCCCTCGCGTGAAGATCCGGCAGGTTGTGGACTGCGTCTGCCAGATCAGCCGCTGCATCTGATTGACCCTTCCAGGAGAGCCCCGGATTGCGAGAAGTGCTGCGTCCAGTAGCGCCAAATCCGCGCACAGTTTTCGATCAAGCATTGTGAGTCCTCCGTTTGATGCCGAGACCAGCCCAGGCCGCCAGGACCAGGGCCGCGGTTGCTGCGGGGATCTGCACCAGGCGGGCGCGCTGGGCGTCCCACTCGGTCAGTTCTGCGGGGGTGAGGGTGTCGATCAGGGTGGTGAGCACGTCCGCGACGGTGCCACCCCAGACGGGGGCGGGCCAGTGGCCGCCCCCGAGATCAAGCAGCACGCGGCTGGTCTGCCATGCCCACCAGGCCTCGCGGCCCGCGGGGGGCAGGCTGGCGGTCACGTGGCCGATATAGGCGGCCTCGCCCAGGAGCGTGAGGCCCGCCCAGACCACCACGGCAAGCTTCAGGGCCAGCCAGGAGTCGTGATAGCGGGTCTGCAGGCTGTGGGACGCGCTCATTTCGCGGCCTCCCGGCGCCCTGTGCGCGCCTCTTCGAGGGTTTCCCTGGCTACCCGCCAGGCAGCCAAGGCGGCGAAATCGTGTACGCCCATGCGCGCCAGGCGGGCTGCGCGCTGGATCGCCTGGTAATCGCGGCGGTGGAACTCGAGGACGAGGATTTTTTTGCTCACGGTTGGGCCTCCTCGATCTCCCGTGTGCCCTTGCAATGCGGGTGCCTGGAGCAGGACCAGAAATTGCCGTTCCGAGCACCCCACACCAAGCACATGGCCGAGCCGCACACGGGACACAGCACAGCAGGATCCGGGTCGCCCCGCAGCGGCATGGCAGCGGGCTGGCCGCCCTCGTCCGCGAAGGCGCGACCGCAGCCGGCGCACATCCAAAAGTGCGTGCCGGCGCGGCGCGAGAAGACACGCTTGAGCGCGCCCCCGCAGCTGAGGCATGCGTGGCCGCTCATCGCCCGGCCTCCAGGGCCTGGCGCAGTGCATCGATCTCCGCCTGGCTGGCGCCAGCACGCTCCATCTCCTTGATCGCGGCTTCGGCGTCCTTGGGCATGTCGCCGGCCTCGAGGATCGGGCGGAAGTGCTCCGCCCGAACCGCAGGGACAGCCGGCGCATGGATTGCCGCATGCGCCTCGGCCAGCTGCTCGCGGGCGGGGGAGTCGGCGGTCACGGCCAGCACCAGGACTAGCAGCAGCGCGGCGGCGGACACGACCACCGCGTATTTCTGGGTGGTCGTCAGCGTCATTTCACGCCCCCCTCACAGTGTGCCTCAGGCATCAGGATGACCGTGGTGCCGTCGCGTTCCACGCTCATCGGCCAGGGGTAGCTGAGGGTGTTGTAGACCACCGTTTCCGGGCCGTAGAGGCCATAGAGGAATTGGACCTTTTTGACCTCGCCGTCCATCAGCGCACGCAGCCCCAAAAACTTTTGCGGGGCCTCGTGGAAACGGACAATCGTGTTGGCCCCCGAGGTTTGGGTGGTCACCTGGGGGGAGCCACTCTTATAGCCCGTCACCGTGCAGGCGCGGGCGAGCTTTTCCGCGCGGGTCGGCTCTTTCTCTTTGCCCGGGGCGACAACCACGTAGTGATAGGTGGCCGCGGCGGCGGTCAGGGCCAGGAAGGCCCCGCCGTACAAGGCGATTTTCCTAATGTTGAGGTCCACGTGAATTCCTTTCAGTTGAGCTTGATAGAGGTGGCGGGGGCTGGCTTGGCCTCTGTGGGCTGGGCCTTCGTCGCGGGTTTCGGGGCAGGTTTGGGGGCGGTCCGGCTCACCGTCCGGGGCTGGTATCGGGAGGCTTCCAGGGCCTCCGCGAAGCGGTCGCGCTCGCGGGTCAGGCGGTCGATTTCCGCGCGGGATTTTTTGATTTCTTGAGCCGCGTCGTCGCAGAGTTTCGGGGGCTGAGGCGGGGCCAGGACGGCGCGGGAGGGAGCGTTCCAACCCGAACTGGACTTGACGAGGAAAACGCGATCCCCGGGCTTAAAAAACTGCCCCGGCTCGGCGGCCTGCACGATGCTCACGAGTTTGCTGCCGCCCCAGGATTGGGTCTGCACAACCAATTCCCAGCCGTCGATTTTGGCGATGGAGTCGGTGGCCGCGTGGCCGGCCACGCCGCCAGCCAGGGCGCCAAGCAGCGTGGCGATGGTCTTGCCGTCGCCCTTGCCGATCTGACTGCCCACGGCCCCGCCCGCGATCGCGCCGCCGCCCGTACCCACTGCCTGGGCGGCTTTCGACGCCTCGATCTGCACGAGCCGAGAGCTCACAATCACGCCCTCTTGAGCTTCGCCCTGGCTCATGACTTCGCCCCGGGCGTACGAGGATCCGCTGGGGTTGGAGGGGCTGCTCGATTCGTCGAACAGGCCAGCATGCGCGGCAGTGCTGGCAAGGGCCAGTAGGAGGATAGAGGGGAGGATGGGTTTCACTGCTGATCTCCTTTTTGCAAGGCAATAAATTCGTCGAGCTCCTTGAGCTGCTGCCGGCTTCGCTCCAGGAACTGGGCGTCCACGAGCCGCCGGCGCTCGCGTTCCAGGGCCACGGCATCCTGCCCGGTGGCTGTAGTACAGCTCAGGACCTGTGCCGCCGAGAGGTCGGGCATCCCGTCGGGACCGGCGGGCGCTAGCAGGAGGAAAAGGGGGAGGAGGTTGTTCACTGGGGGCTCCTTGCGTGATGGTGGCCCCAGTGTCAGCTAGCTACGCCGCCAGGTCTGATTTCTGCCCGTTTCTGCCCGTTCGTGTGCACACGTGTGCAAGATCGCGGCAGGGGAGGGATAAATGGTTGCTGCGATTTGAGGCGACTTGGGTGGGGCGGGCACGGGTAACTATGCCTGAGGGCGTGAAAACCCCGCCAAGGGCCTCGTAGGCCTGTTGGCGGGGGTGCGCTTAGGTTACGGAGTCACGCCTTGCAGCGCGACGGCTCGCCACGCGTGCCAGGATCGCGGCGCCCTTAGCGCAGGCGGCTAGATCCACCTCCGGCTTGGCCTGCCGGGCAGCAGCTACACGCTGAGCGGCCAGCCTGGCCCGCGCGACCGCCTCCCCTGCGGGGGACTGTGCCCAGGCAGCCCCCTCGCGGATCCAGTACTGGAGCAGCCTGGCAGGTGCCTTGACCCCTCCCTCCCTCACATCGCCTACCAGCCGGTCCAGGAGTGCCTGCCGGCGGGCAAGCGGTAGCCCTTCTAGAAGTGGTAGGATTTGGGCTGCAAGACCTTCCTGGAGAGCTTCCAGCCCCTCCAGCCCAACCCCCTCGCCCTGCTCGGCCTGGGGGTTTTCTTTTTCCTGACCTCCCCCTCCCTCCCCTCCCCCCGAACCGGCTGGGGCCGGTTCGGAATCCCCCGCCTGGGGGGCGGGGGATTGGGGGGTGGGGGATGATATTGAAGTTGAAGTACTGTTAGTAGTAGATGCGATTTTTCGCACTTCGGGAGTGCGATTTTTCGCATTGCCGGAGTGCGATTTTTCGCACTGCTTTGATTTATCTATTTTTTCTTCAATCCAGGCATTGATCTTGTCTGTTCTCAGCCGCACCCAGGTCTGCGGCTTGTAAAGCTGCCCTATCAGCACTGTGCGCCGATCTTCTTCCAGCCAGCCGCGAGCCATCAGCGCCCGCCGAGCGGCGCGCACCTTGTCGCGCGCGTACAGACCCTTGAGCGCGTCAACCAAGTCGGCCACGTCGCGCTGCATCCATTCCAGCCGCTCGTCGCGCAGATGGTCCCAGAACTCCAGCACGGACAGTGTGGCCGCCCCTGCATGTCCCAGCTCTTCCACTGCCCACAGGTCGAGGCGGATGTAACGCCCGCCGGCTGGGTGACGTATGCCTGAGTGCCGCTGTCCCTCAGCCATGGCTCACCCTCCCCAGATACTGCGCCAGACTCGCCCTGGAGCGCCGGCCAGGGCGGTCGGTGGTGGGATAGGTGATCTGGCCCAGGCGGCGCAATGTGGCGTCCAGGGCGTCCGGGTCGGCCGCCACCCCTCGGGGTGTGCGGGCGACCTGGATCAGGCCGTCCCGTTCCCAACGGCGCGCGGTGCTCTCCTCACAACCCATGCGACGGGCGATGGATTTCCAGCCAATGATCAGGGCGCTCACGCTGCACCCCCTTGGGCCTGCTGCGCCCGCCATTCCGTGACGGTCAGCCCGGCAGCTTGTGCCGCCAGGCGCTCGGGCTTGGTGCTGGCGCCAGGACCGGCCTTGCGCTTGGGTGCGCGGCGGGTGGCAGGCTGATCTTTGTGCTGCTGGAGCCAAGCGATCACGTCCGCGACGATCCAAAGCGGCGTGCGGGAGCCGGGCGGGGTCGAGGCAGGAGGTACGGAATCAGGATTGCGAGAGCGGTCCGCCTGAAGCGTCTGGACCGTCTTATTGAGCAGCTGCCCAAGGCCTTCATACCCAACCACGGGCGGAAAATTCAGGACTACTTGAACAACAGGTACTGATTGGGAAGTCTCGCCAACAGCGGCGGAGAGGATAGATGCCGGCAGCGATGCGGCTTCGTGGTGGTGGTGGTGAGTGTGCATGGTGGTTACCTCTGCAGGTACCCACCCATGGCAGCAGCCATGGGAGCGAGACGGCAGGCGCTTCGGGAGACCGTCTCCCCAGCCACTTACTGGCTGGCCCGGGTATCTCCACCCCCAGGAACTGCAGCCGGGGGCACCATGCCCCCTGTACACCACGCGAATAGGCTATCTGAAATATTCAGCGCAAGTCAAGCATATGGGTGACAAACGCGCAACTCCCGATACCGCCGGGACTTAGCTTTGTCACCCTGCTGTCACCATGGTGGGTGACAAGCGAGAGAAACAGAGAGAAGTCGAGAGAAAGCGAAAGTAACGCAAGTCATTGTATTTACTGGTGCCCGGAGCCGGACTCGAACCGGCACGCAATCGCTTGCGAGGGATTTTAAGTCCCTTGTGTCTACCTGTTCCACCATCCGGGCACGTACCCCAGCGCGA